>NZ_JAMYMF010000053.1:0-25303 GCF_040318415.1 Mesorhizobium sp. M1163
GCCGCCCACCCCACTCACGGGGGCAGGCACGCGAGATTGGGATCGAGCGCTGCCTCCACCGCCCCATGGGATCTTCCGGGGAAAGACGCGGCGATTGGCGAGCGGAGGATGAGACGATGCATGCAAACAGCAAGCGTTGTGCCAGCACAGAGGCTGGCGCAGGCAAGGGCGGGCGCCCCGGCGCCAGCCTTTATCAGGAGATCACCGACCGGATCATTGCCGAGCTGGAGCGCGGCACCGTGCCATGGGTCAAGCCATGGGGCAGCGCAAAGGCAGGCCTTGGCCTGCCGAGGAATGCATCCTCTGGGCGCACCTATTCCGGCATCAATATCCTCATCCTGTGGGGCGCGGTCATCGAGCGCAGCTATCCCAGCCAGAACTGGCTCACCTTCCGGCAGGCGCTCGTGCTTGGCGGCAATGTCAGGAAGGGCGAGCGCGGCACGACCATCGTGCATGCCGACCGCTTTGTCCCCAAGGACGAGAAGGAGCGCGCACGCCACGAGGGCGATGAACCACAGGCCGTGCCTTTTTTGAAGCGCTTCACCGTCTTCAATGTCGCGCAGTGCGATAATCTTCCGGAACACCTCTATGCCGCCGCCGAGCCGCTGCCTCAGTGCGAGATCGTGCCGCGGGCCGAGACGCTCATTCGCGCCAGCGGTGCGGATTTCAGGGTCCGCGGCGATCGCGCTTTCTACATGCCGGGCAGCGACCACATTCAGGTGCCGCCGCAGCCGGCGTTCCATCACCAGATCGACTATTACCGGACCTGCTTTCACGAGCTTGGCCACTGGACCGGCCACCCAACGCGGCTTGCTCGCGACCTCTCCGGCTCGTTCGGCTCCAAGGCTTACGCGCGTGAAGAATTGGTCGCCGAAATCACTGCCGCCTTCGTCTGCAGCAACCTCGGTATCGAGCCGACCGTGCGTCATGCCGATTACATCGGCTCATGGCTAAAGGTGCTGCGCGAGGACAACCGCGCGATCTTCCGTGCCGCCAGTCTTGCCTCCAAGGCCGCCGATTTCCTGCTTGGCCTTCAGGCCGATGCCGAAGGCGAGGCGCAGGAAGGGATTGCGGCATGACGATGCGCGATCCTCAACTGACCGCGACCGAGCCGACGCCGCCAGGCGAGCAGATGCTCATTCCCGTGTCCGGCCGATCACCACGCGCGATCGGCTCACCCTCCTGATGGACGCGCCGATGCGTCCGCGCGCGGCGCAAAAGCCGCTCGATATCGGCCTCTTCGATGAAGCCAGCAGAAATCAACTCGACCTGTTCTGACAAGGAGTCTTTCCATGATCCTGATCACCGATCCACTGCGCGCACGACTGCTCGCCAATGGCGCCGCCGACGCCGACGTCGACCATTTTCCCGTTGTGAAACTGTTTAATCCGACAGGTGCCGCGACGTGGCTTTTGACCGAACTCGACGCCGATGGCGACACGCTGTTCGGCCTTTGCGATCTCGGCTTCGGCTTCCCCGAACTCGGCAGCGTCAGTCTGGCCGAGCTTGCATCCGTAAAAGGTCCGCTTGGCCTCGGCATCGAGCGTGACCTGCATTTCCAGGCGCGCTTTCCGCTCTCCGTCTATGCCGAAGCCGCCCGCATTTGCGGCCACATCACCGAGGCCGAGCGACTTCTGCGGCAGGCAGCAGAGGCCCTTTCAAAGCCCCATTCCGAGCTTCCGC
Source organism: Mesorhizobium sp. M1163 (assembly GCF_040318415.1). NCBI lineage: Bacteria > Pseudomonadati > Pseudomonadota > Alphaproteobacteria > Hyphomicrobiales > Phyllobacteriaceae > Mesorhizobium > Mesorhizobium sp. M1163. The sequence continues at coordinate 1,684 of NZ_JAMYMF010000053.1, forward strand.
CCGACACGGCGGAACAGCAGCGCCGATAGGCGCAAAAACCGTCCCGCCGCGCCGGCCTTCGGCCTCTGCGGCGGGGACAACCTCAACCAAAGCGAAAGGAGAGTAACCATGCAGCTTGCCCACATTCCCTTGGATCAGCTCAACATTTGCGCGCTCAACATGCGCCATGGAAAACGCGCGCCCGACATATCCGACATCCTGCCCTCCGTGCGTGCGCGCGGCGTGCTGGTGCCTCTCCTTGTGCGGCCGAACGGCCAGCCGGAAACCTTCGAGATCGTCGCCGGCAGGCGGCGCTATTTCGCCGCGAAATCGCTTGCCGACGAGCGCGGCGAAGGCGATCCCTTGCCCTGCGCCATCATGGAGGACGGTGACGACGCCGATGCGCTGGAAGCCTCGCTGATCGAAAACCTCGCCCGCCTCGATCCTGACGAAGTATCGCAATGGGAGACGTTTTCGCGGCTCGTCAGGCAAGGCCGCACCGTTCCGGACATCGCTGCGACCTTCGGCATCACTGACCTGAAGGTCAAACGCATTCTGGCGCTTGGCTACCTCTTGCCCAAAATCCGCGAAGCCTATCGGCGCGAGGAGATCGACGCCGAGACGGCGCGCCATCTCACCATGGCGTCCAAGGCGCAGCAGAAGGACTGGCTGGCACTCTGTGCCGATCCCGATCAATACGCGCCGCGTGGCTTTCAATTGAAGCAATGGCTGTTCGGCGGCCAGTCGATTTCCACCAAGGTGGCGCTGTTTGCCATCGACGAATACCCCGGCCTGATCACCTCGGACCTGTTCGGCGTGGACAGCTATTTCGCCGATGCCGACCTGTTCTGGCAAAAGCAGAACGAAGCGATTGCCGCCAGACGCGACACCTATCTCAACGACGGCTGGAGCGAGGTGGTGCTGCTGGAGCCGGGCCAGTATTTCCACCCATGGGACCACGAGAAGACCCCGAAGAAGAAGGGCGGCAAGGTCTTCATCGCGGTCACGTATCGCGGCGAGGTCGAGTGTCACGAGGGCTGGCTGTCACACAAGCAAGCCCGCCGCGCCCGCGAGGGCGGTGAGCAAGACGAAACAGCCGCCAAGCCGCCGCGCCCCGAACTCACCGGCCTGATGCAGAACTATGTCGATCTGCATCGCCATGCTGCCGTGCGTGCGGCCATGCTCGACCATCCCGCCGTGGCGCTGCGCCTCGTGGTGGCGCACGCCATCACCGGTTCCGGCTTGTGGCAGGTGCGCCGTGAGCCACAGCGCGCAGCCAACGAGACGGTGACTGCCAGCCTTGCCGGCTGCAAGGCTGAAGCTGCATTCGGCAAAAAGCGGCGCGAAGTGTTGGCCCTGCTCGGATCACCGGATGAGGATGGCGTGGTCGCCGGCGGCAATGGCGACGCCTTTGCTATCGCCGGCGTGTTCGCGCGCCTCTTGGCGCTGTGCGACGACGATGTCATGCGCGTTCTCACCCTTGTCATGGCCGAGACGTCTGCAGCCGGCAGCACCGTCATCGAGGCGCTCGGCAACCATCTGAACGTCGATATGGGCACATGGTGGCAACCGGACGATGCCTTCTTCGACCTCTTGCGCGACAAGGAAATCGCCAATTCGATGCTGGCCGAGGTCGGCGGCAAGCTGGTCGCGGACGGCAATGTCGCCGAGAAGGTCAAGACGCAAAAGAAGATCATCCGCGACTTCCTGGCGGGCGAGAATGGCCGCCTCAGGGTCGAGACCTGGCTGCCGCGCTGGATGAAATTCCCCGCCGAAAGCTACACCAGTCGCGGCGGTTTCCGCACCGCCGATCAGTGGGCACAAGTGCAGCCGCTGTTCGCGCGCGAATAGTCGATCAGGGCCCGAGCGGCGGTTCTCTCGAGTGCCGCAGCTCAGGTCGCGCGCGCCGCTCCGGGCCGCGCCGGCTGCCGATTGCTCGTCTTGTCGAGTCAGTGCCGCGCGCGAGAAATCCCGACGCCAATTCGCCCCCGTTTCGGCAGCCCTGCACCACGCCGGGTTGCTTGCCGAGGCGCCAGGCGCATGGGGCCAATTGTCCGATCCGGTTGCCGACAGAGCCCGCGCCGCCGGCGCCCTGCATTGGCCTGTTCGTTGTGCCGCCGATCGCGCCACCTGTCTCCATGGGTCTCAGGGACCATTCCCCTGCGGCTGGCTTGACGACCTATGGGCGGATTCGGCCCGCCCGAAACCCTCGCCAGCAGCTTTTTTCCCCGCCGCCTGCGGCGGCTTCCTCGCGCCGCTTCGCTTCAAAAAAGCTGCCCGCTCGGGTCCTCCGCTATCGCTGCGGCCGTCCCGGTTCCGGCGGTCCGGACGCGCCCATCACGGTCCGCCATCGCAGGGGAATGGTCCCCTACGAGCACCAAAGGAGACTGAAAATGACCGCGATCGGATACGTTACCAAACAGGAAAACGGCGGCTACAAGGGCCAGCTCAAGACGCTTAGCGTCCGCGCCGACATCGAAATCGTGCCCAATCAGGCAAAGAGCGCCGACACCCATCCCGACTTCCGGGTGCTGACGCAAGGGGTCGAAGTAGGGGCCGGCTGGATCCGCACCGGCGAGACCTCCGGCAAGGACTATGTGAGCCTGTCGATTGCCGCCCCGGAGTTCGGCCCGCGCAAGCTCTACGCCAATCTCGGCCGCGCCGCCGGCCAGGATGACGACGACACATACGCCATCATCTGGAACCCGGTCGACTGAACCGCCAGCCTCGAGCCCCGCGCCGCAACCGGCGCGGGGCTCTTTCGGGAGGGGGCGGCGAAAACTCGCCCCCCACTCTTCGCCCGTCCCCAAAACGATCTCGCTCGCCGATCCTCGCCTTCGCTTGTCCGTAGCGAAACGAGGATCATCATGGACGACGAAAACGAACGCGCGGCCCGCGCGAAGAAGGGCAGTCCGTTTCTCAACACCGCGCAGGCCGCCTTCTATATCGGGCTGTCCCAGCGCACGCTGGAGAAGATGCGGCTCAAAGGCGGCGGCCCGCAATTTCGCAAGCACGGCCGCTATGTCCGCTATCACATCGACGAGCTCGACGACTGGTCGAAGGGACGCGCGCAGGAGACCAGGCCCGAGGATGCCGGGCACGATTCCGGCTCGGCCGGTGAGGGAGGCCGCTCATGAGCCGGCGTCCCACTATCCGTCTGATCGGCAGCCATCTGCGGCGCATTCGGGCGCGCAAGACGATCGCCGTGGCTAGTGCAGGCCTCAGCCTGATCGGCTTCGCCGCCTTCGGCAAACCATCGCCCTGGCTGGTCTGGAACGCCTCGGCCAGTGCGCCGGTCGGCCTCTATCGCGTCGCGTCCGGATCACCGGCTCGGGGCGACCTCGTGCTCGTCCGCCCGCCAAAACCGGTCGCCGATCTCGCCGCCGAACGCTTCTATCTGCCCAGCAATGTGCCGCTGGTCAAGCGCCTTGCCGCGCTGCCTGGCGAGCATGTCTGCGCCTTCGGCGACGCCATCATCATCGGCGGCGAGATTGTCGCGCGCCGGCTGGCAACCGACACGCAGCACCGTCCGCTGCCTTGGTGGAATGCCTGCCGCAAGCTCGCCGCCGACGAGTTTTTCCTGCTCGGCAACGATAGAAACCGCTCCTTCGACAGCCGCTATTTCGGGCCGGTGCCGGCCGAAAATATTGCCGGGAGGCTCGTGCCGCTATGGACCGAGTAACCCTCCTGATGCTGGGCATGGTCGCGATAGCGCCATGCGCCTGTTCCGCCGCGACCGACGCTCAGCCGGCCGCCATCTCCCGTGGTCCGCAGCTCCAACGATGGCAGCCCTTGGTGGCCGAAGCAAGCCGGCGATTCAGCATTCCACAGCCCTGGATTTATGCCGTCATGGATGCCGAAAGCCGGGGGCAGACAATGGTGGACGGACGGCCGATCACATCGAGCGCCGGCGCCATTGGCCTCATGCAGGTGATGCCCGGCACCTACGAGGAGGTGCGCGCAGAGCTTGGCCTGGGAGCCGATCCGCACGACCCTCGCGACAACATTCTGGCAGGCACTGCCTATCTGCGCGCCATGTATGACCGCTTCGGCTTTCCCGGCCTGTTTGCCGCCTATAACGCTGGGCCGGACCGCTACGAACAGCATTTGCAGCGTGGGCGACCGCTGCCCAGCGAGACGGTTTCGTATCTGGAAGAGCTCAAGGCGGCGGGGATCTCGGCCGCCGACATGGACGCGTTCACCGGCAAATCCCGTTCCGGAAAAGCGCCGGAAATCCCGTCCGGGCAGTCGCTGTTTTTCCTGCGAAACGGTGTTTCCGCGACCGATCCGAATGGCCAAATTGTGGTGCCGCTCGGATCGGAGCGAGCAAGGTCAGGCCGGCCGGATCGCAGGTGAGGGCAGGGGTACCGTGGGTCGGGGCAGGAAGGCAGGGAGGCAGGTCCGCTGAAGGCAAGATAAAGGCATCGCCTCCTGGAGCCGGCGAAGTCTTTGTCTGCACATCGTTTTTCACGGAGGCTGCCTTCAGCGTCAGGAGAGCTGCTGCCGACAAACATGTGATTTTGTTAAAGATTACTAGGAGGCTCAATGCAGGATGAAGAGTTCAAGCCGAGCCTGGGCAAAATCGGATCGCGCGGCTCGAAGGCAGGCAAGCGTTTCGCCGGCCAGATTCGCGCCGCGATCAACCGAGCCGGCGGCGGCAGCGGTCGCCGTGGCCGCTTCATCGGAAGCCGGGCGGGGCGCGGCGGGGCTGCTGCCGCCGTTCTCAGAGCGCGCGATCGCCACGCGGCGTTTCGGCAGCGGCGCGCCGTCGTCAAGGCGCGTATCGTCAAGCTGGCCGGCAAGGGTGTTGACGGGGCACGTGCACACCTTCGCTACCTCCAGCGCGACGGCGTCACCCGGGAAGGCGAGCCTGGCGAGCTCTATAGCGCCGACAGCGACCGCGTCGATGGCAAGGCGTTCATCGATCGTGCCGATGGCGACCGGCATCAGTTCCGCTTCATCGTCGCACCTGAAGACGGCATCGAGTATGACGACCTCAAGCCGCTCACGCGGCGCCTCATGGCGCAGATGGAAGGAGACCTCGGCACCAAGCTCGACTGGGTCGCTGTCGATCATTTCAACACTGGTCATCCGCATACCCATATTATCGTCCGCGGCAAGGACGACCGCGGCGAAAATCTTGTCATCGCGCGAGACTACATCTCGTCTGGAATCCGTGAACAGGCGGCCGAGCTGGTCAGCCTCGACCTTGGCCCGAGAACGGACCGCGAGATCGAGCAACGCCTGCGCCAGGAAATGGAGCGGGAACGCTTCACCAGCATCGATCGGCAGCTGCTCCGCATGCGCGACCATGAGGGGCATGTCTCACCGGCCAGCCGAGACACGTTTCGCCAGACGCTGCACCAGGGCCGCCTGCGCAAGCTCGAGCGGATGGGTCTGGCTGAGGAAGTCGGCTCGGGCCGCTGGCGCCTTGATGGCGAGCTTGAAGCGACGCTGCGCCGCATCGGCGAGCGGGGCGACATCATCAAGACCATGCACCGCGAACTGACCGGCAAGGGGCTCGCCCGCAGTGCCGCCGACTATGTTGTCCATGATCGATCTGCAGAGCAGATGCAGCCTGTCGTTGGCCGCATCGTTGCGCGCGGCCTGGCCGACGAAATCACTGACCGCCATTACCTCGTCGTCGACGGCGTGGACGGCAAAAGCCACTATGTTGATATCGGCAAAGGCGAGGCCACCCAACCGACGCCAGAGGGCTGCATAGTGCGGGTCACGCCGAGGGACACCGGGCCAAGGCAAGTCGACCGCACAATTGCCGAGATCGCCACGGCCAATGACGCGCGCTACAGCATCGATATCCATCTCAAGCATGACCCGTCGGCCACCGAACGCTTTGCCGAAACGCACGTGCGGCGACTGGAGGCGATCCGCCGGGCGACCGGTCGTGTCGAGCGCGAGCCGGACGGCACCTGGATCGTCGCACCGGATCATCTCGACCGTGTGTCTGACTACGAGCGTAAGCGAGCGAGGGCCGAGCCTGTCACGGTTCACAAGCTCTCATCGATGCCGCTGGAGAGACAAGTCAGGTTCGACGGCGCCACCTGGCTCGATCGAGAGCTGGTTTCCGACACACCGGAGGCCTTGCACAGCTCTGGTTTCGGCCGCGATGTCCGAGAGGCGCAAGGCCGCCGACGGCAGTGGCTGATTGCGCAAGGTCTTGCTCGGGAAGAGCAGGACCGGATCGTCTATCGCGCCAACATGCTTTCGATGCTGCGTCAACGTGAGCTGAACCGTGTTGCCGGTCAACTGTCTGACGAACTCGGACTCTCGTATTCCGAAGCGCAGCCTGGTGATCGAATAGAGGGTCGATTGCGCCGCTCGATCGACCTTGCCAGCGGCAAGTACGTCATAGTCGAGAAGGCGCGCGAGTTCACGCTGGTACCATGGAGGCCAGTGCTTGATCGGTCTATTGGCAAGGAGGTGTCTGGTGTCATGGGTGGGGAGGGGATTTCATGGACCATCGGCCGGCAGAGAAGCGGACCAAGCATTTCGTGACATGGCTACACAACTTCTTTGCCCGCGTTGAAGTCCGGACGGAGTTCGCCTGCCAATTGCCCGCGGCATTGATTTGGCGAGGGATAAATGGCTGGTCGTGCAAGACTTATCGTTCGCTCTACAAAAAGCGCCCCGATCATTCATCGTGTTCCATGGTTCTGAGCCAAAGCCCTCCTGCGCCACCACGGCACTCTTCCCGGTGCCACGGAAGCCCGCCGACGACGGCGGTGCCGGCTGGTTGCGCAGGGCTGCCGCCGACCCAAACAGTTGCGGCGCATTGCATTGCAATCACTGCAGGTGCGGCCATCGGCGCGCTCGATGCGATGGTCCGCCAGCTAGAGAGGTGGGCTGGCGCCTGGTGACAGCGCCTAGGGCTTTCGGCGGCCGCGGTACGGCGAGCAGGCTCGCGGCGTCGAGGATGAAGCCGCACTTCGCGATGTTCTTCTGCTCACACGACCGGGAGACGAGTCGGCCCCACGGGCCGGATGCTTGTTGGCCGCTCACAACGCTGAAGGCGCGGGTTGGGCGGGTGCTTCCTCGTCGTGAGTTGCGGGAGACGGGCGCAGATTTCCTTGACGGCCTTCTTTCCGGCATTGAGCGCAAGACAGGCTGGCTGATGGCTGAGCAGTCTGGAGCCGAGCGGCCCTATCGGATGCAGTCGCTGAGGATGGTGTCCTGATCGTCGACGAGACGGGATTTGTGAAGAAGGGCGATCGTTCCGCCGGTGTCGCGCGTCAGTACTCGGGAACGGCGGGGCGGATCGAGAACAGCCAGGTCGGCGTGTTCTTGGCTTACGCGAGCCGCTACGGCCAAGCGCTGGTCGATCGTCGCCTTTATCTGCCGGAGAGCTGGACAAGGGATCGGGCGCGATGTGCCAGAGCGTCGATCCCGGAGATGGTCGAGTTTGCGACCAAGCCAAAGATGGCGCGCGCCATGGTCGAGGCGGCGCTCGATGCCGGCGTCCCGTGCGCTTACGTTCTGGGCGACGCTGTCTACGGGGCGGACAGCAGCCTTCGCCGGATGCTGGAAGCTCGCGAGCAGCCCTATGTCTTGGCGGTTCGAGGCGCTCACTTCATGCGCCGGGGAGGGGATCGTCTGTTTGAGGAAACCTCGCCCGAGGAACTGGCCAGCGAGTTCGAGCCCGACGACTGGGCCTGTCATGCGGCAGGTGAAGGCGCCAAAGGCCCTCGGCTCTACGACTGGGCACGCATCCGCCGCCCTTGGACGTCAAAAGGCGGCTTCGAGCATTGGCTTCTCGTCCGCCGCAAGCGATCGACATCCGGAGAAAAAGCCTACTACCTGGTCTTCGCCCCGCCCGGTTCCTCCTTGGCCGAATTGGCGGCAGTGGCCGGCCTGCGCTGGGCGATCGAGGAGTGCTTTGAGCGCGCCAAGGATGATCTCGGACTTGATCATTACGAGGCTCGGTCCTGGCACGGATGGCATCGCCACATGAGCCTGTGCATGGCCGCCCTGGCATTCCTCTCGAAGCTATCGGCTGATCTTCGCCGCAGCGCATGGAGCAAACCGAACGAAACGAGTCCAAAGGAGCCAATCGCCGCCTGATCCGGATGGCTGCGCTCGTCCCGAGCGTCCCCGAGATCCGCTATCTCCTCGCCCGGATCCTCATCTTCCCACCGACACAAAAGCCCTTCATCATCGCCTGGTCGCTATGGCGACGACGACATCAGGCTGCGGCCACCATCTGTCACTACAAACGGCATCGGCATCCGCAACTGTAGTACTAAGGTCCGGACTCATAACCGTCGGTCGACTGGGGGCTCTGGTTGCCGTTAATCGCGGGGCGCTGAGCGGGGCTCGATAGAATCAACCGAACCTGCGATACTCAAGGCAATCTGTTGGAGTGATGATGCGCATCGTAACCCGTCTCACTGATCGGCTTGAACTGCAGCATCCGATCATCAGCGCGCCGATGGCATTCGCATCGGGCGGGGAACTCGCAGGTGCCGTCAGTTCAGCCGGAGGGCTTGGGCTTATCGGCGGCGGCTATGGCGACGCTGATTGGCTGACGCGAGAGTTCGAGCGATCTGGCAACCGACCTGTCGGCTGCGGCTTCATAACATGGTCACTCGCCAGGAACCCGCGCCTACTCGAGAAGGCCCTGGAGCGGCGACCAAGTGCGATTTTCCTATCCTTTGGCGACCCGGCGCCTTTTTCGCCGGCGATACGGGCCGCCGGGGTCCCCTTGATCTGCCAGGTCCAGAGCCTCGACGACGCGCGCCGCGCTCTTGATGTCGGAGCCGACATCGTCGTCGCCCAAGGCGCGGAAGCCGGCGGTCACGGTGAGAAGCGAGCGACATTCACATTTGTTCCGGAGGTCGCGAACTTGGTACGGCGACGGGCGCCGGACACGCTCATCTGCGCGGCCGGTGGCATCGCCGATGGTCGTGGGCTTGCAGCGGCGCTGATGCTTGGCGCTGATGGCGTCGTGATGGGATCACGTTTCTGGGCCTCGTTGGAGGCTCTCGTTCATCCAAATCTGCACCAGGCTGCCCTTGCGGCGACCGGAGACGACACGGTTCGAACCTCGGTGATGGACCTAGCGCGCCGCCTGGATTGGCCATCGCGGTTTTCACTGCGCGTTCGGAAGAATGCTTTTACGGAAGCCTGGCACGGCAATGAGGCCCATCTCCTCGCCGACATTGACGCGCAGTCCGCTGCCTACCGCGAAGCGTGGGCAAGCGGCGATCCCACGATAGCCGCGATCATGATTGGTGAGGCCGCCGGCCTCATCCACGACATCGAGCCGGCGAGTGACATACTCCTTCGCACCGTTTCTGAAGCGATCACCCTGCTTCAGGGCGCAAGTTCGCTTCTGTTTGTCGAGGACAACTGTCACAGCCAGTAACCGACCGTAGCGGCGAGGCAGACGGCAGCGAGGAAGTTAGTGGCCGATCGATCGTAGCTGGTGGCAATGCGGCGGAAATCCTTGAGCCGTCCAAACATGGCGTTGCGATCACGGTAGAGGAAGGGGAGAAGCAGTTCTTCCAGCGCCGGTTGGCTTTCGACGGAATGTTCGGCATCGCCCCTTTAGCCTCGACCTTGTGGCGAATGGCATTGGTGTCATAGCCCTTGTCGGCGTGCAGGATCGGGCTCTCGGGCATCTGCTCCAGAAGCAAATCTCCGGCGCTGCAATCGGCGACCTGGCCACCGGTCAAGAGGAAAGCGATCGGGCGGCACAGGCCATCGGTCAGGGCGTGGATCTTCGTGGTTCGCCCACCGCGCGACCGGCCAATCGCCTGATTTTGCTCCCCCCTTTGCCGGCAGAAGCGCAGCGATGCGCCTTCACGGCCGAAGAGTCGATCAGGACCTCAGCCGGAGGACCGCCAGCGCTTGCCGCGCGTGTCGGTTGGCAGCAGCGCCTGCAGCCGCGAAAACTGCTCCTCGGTCAGCCAGAAATAATCGCGATTCATCGGTGGCCTCCCTTTGGAGACCGTGAATCATAAAACCACCGTCAGTGGAACCCTTTATGGGTCCGGACCCTAGCAGGTTGTGACCATTGCTGTGGCAATGCAGCAGTCCTGGATAATAAGTCCAAGATGCCCCGGGTGCGCTTCCACCGCACCACCGGGACCTTCGCTGCAGCTAAATGCAGAAAATCCACGCGCGCGCTGAAGCCCGAAAAGGCGGCGGCGCTGGCGGGTTGAAACTCCAGTCGGGCTACGCCCTCCCTGCGTTCCAACCCGCCAGCATTCTCATCTTGATTGAGGCAACGCTCGCAGCTTCATTGTCGCGCCGCAGGTGGCGGATTCCTCCGTCTGCCCGCTTCACTCCGTGCCCGGCGAGACCCCTCCGCCCCCCTTGCTCCCCGCTGCTCGCCGCGATGCACGGGGACAGGCGACCTGAACCCGTCCCCAAGCCGATCTGATGGCAGAGGCGGTGGGGCTGGACATGGGCCCGTGGTGGACATACGTGCCACACAAATCCTCATGCTCGCCTAACCGGCCGCAAGGTATGGCAATCCGGGCTGACCCGACGAGAGAAGGAGTAGGTCTCGGCCATTCCCGTGTCCGAGCCCAGAAAAGTTACTGGTTTCCTTACGGGCGCGATACAAAGGGCACAGGCTGGACTTGGCTGCCGGGGGCGGGGCTTGTCGACCGCTCGATCGAAAGTGAGAGACGAGGAGGAGAATCACCGACCCGCAGAGCGGCAAGGCGCTCGCCTACCTCCCTGTCAGTCACCGTTAGCCGATGGTTTAGACGAAGATAGTCCGTCCATGTCGGCGTGCGGAATGTCTCGGTCCAAAGAGTCGAGTTCTGAAGATCGCGCTGGAGGGTCCAGTCCCGCGCACCGGCACGGCTCTGAACGCGCCGCCTTTCGCGCATGCAGCTCAGAAATTCCTCGATATTCTCCTCGGGGATCGAGTACTCCACCTTGATCACGATCGGGCCGCTCCTGGGCTTCAAATCGAGGGCCAGTTCTGGTGGCCTGAAGTCGAAGGCCCCTTGATCCGATTCCTCCCATAGCCGTACCGGCAATAGCTTTCCCACAGCTGCAACCAGCAACAGCGCCGCTGCAGCACCTTCCAAAGCCCACGTCAGGGAATAGTACTGCGCGACAGCACCCCAGATCCAGCTGCCCGCTGCCATGCCGCCGTAGGTCAGGGCGTAATAGATCGACAGGGTGCGACCAACGACCCACCTTGGGCTTGCCAACTGCACACACACGTCGGTTCCGGTCCAGGTGACAACCCAGCCGGCGCCAGCGATTGCAAGCGCGATCGCTGCTACAGCCACCGATGATGTGAGAGCCAGTAAAAGGCAACACGTTGCGCAAGCAACGGACGCGAGCGTGATCAATCGATTTTGGGACGTGATGCGTCTCAAGTAGCTATTGCCAATGCCCGCGATGAAGGCGCCAGTGCCGAAGCCGGCCAACAGGACGCCGTAAACAATTGGCCCCCCCGCCAGTTGGTCGCGAACCAGGAGGGGGAGCAGAGCAAGGATCGAGATGCTTGACAGCCCGAACAGGGTTGCACGCACGATCGCCACTCTGATCTCCGAGGAGATTGCCGTGAAGCGCATGCCATCATGAATGGCCGTCGTCATCCGCTCGCGCGGAAGAGGCGAAGAACGAACTTGCCACTTGGAGCGCAGGACAGCGCTCAATGGGACCAGGTCGGTCAGCGCAGCGAAGGCGAAAGCCGTAAGGGGGCCCAGCAAAGCCAAAATTACACCGCCCAGCGCCGGTCCTATGCTCCGAACCACGTTGTACCCCACCGACATCAGCGTCACTGCAGCGGGTATGTCGCGCTTTTCCAGGATGTCGCCGACCGAGGCGTGCCAGGCTGGATCATTCAAGGCAAAGCCGCATCCCGCCAAGAAACTCAGTCCCAAGATCAGCCATGGACTGACAAAGCCCAGTCCAACAGAGAGAGCCAGCGCCGTGGATGCCAATGCGATCAGGCAATGTCCGGCAAGCATCACGCCGCGGCGGCTGAAGCTGTCTGCAATCGCTCCAGCAAGGATCGACAAGAAGAAGGCGGGCAGTGTCGATGCAGCCTGCACGAGCGCAACCATCAGATCGGAGGCTGAAATCGTTGCCATAAGCCAGCTTATAGCCACGCTCTGCACCAGCCAGCCAAGGCTGGATATCTGCGTGGCTGTCCAGATCGAACGAAAGACCGGATTCTGAAGAGGGATCAGTGTGTTTGCCGCAAAGGGCGGGGAATCTTGACGCCGCATGACTTCTCACCTCCACCACGTAGTTCTTTCGCTCACTCACTTGCTGACAGCGGTGCGCTTACGCACAGCTGCGTCACAACCAAGTTCCGATATCGCGCTCGCAACAAAGTAAACAAAGTAGATGTCGCATCCACGGTGCTGATGCGCGATGAGTGTGCCAGTTGGGCGTCAGCTGGTCTGGGTCGCGCAGCCCGATGGGGTGCGGTCTGCCCTGCGACTCTTGGTCTTGGACGGTGCTACCGCCCCGATGGCCGGGTTGTCAAACTGCCACGGTGCTAGCAGCGCCCATCCCATCCTGACAGGCATGAGCATATGACGCAGCGCATCGCTGGTATCGGAGGCGGGTGCAAGATCAAGGGTGGCATCGTCCTGACAAGTACGAGCTGGTGGACGCCTTTGCCCGACCTATCACATCGGCGATTTATGGGGCCGCCGTTCAACTCGTTGGTCTATGCACAAAAAACATAATACGCTTGAAAAGGCGTTTCGGGCCGGTGCCGGGGCCGAGGAGGGGGCTGAAGCCTTCACTATCGTCATCCCGCCGCCGAATGTCACCGGCTCGCTGCATATGGGCCACGCGCTCAACAACACGCTGCAGGACATTCTGGTGCGCTTCGAGCGCATGCGCGGCAAGAACGTTCTTTGGCAACCAGGCATGGACCATGCCGGCATCGCCACGCGATGGTGGTCGAGCGCCAGCTGATGCAAAATCAGATCCACCGCCGCGACCTGACGCGCGATGAGTTCATCGACAAGGTGTGGGAATGGAAGGCAGAATCCGGCGGCGCCATCCTCAACCAGCTGAAGCGGCTCGGGGCCTCGGCCGACTGGAGCCGGGAGCGCTTCACCATGGAGGAGGGCCTGTCCAAGGCCGTGCTCGAAGTGTTCGTGACGCTCTACAAGGAAGGGCTGATCTACAAGGACAAGCGCCTTGTGAACTTGGACCCGAAGCTGTTGACCGCCATCTCGGATCTCGAGGTCGAGCAGCAGGAAGTCAACGGCAACCTCTGGCACTTCCGCTATCCGGTCGAAGGCATGACCTTCGATCCGGAAAATCCGAAGACCTTCATCACCGTTGCGACGACCCGGCCGGAGACGATGCTGGGCGATACGGCTGTCGCAGTCCACCCCGACGACGAGCGTTTCCGGCATCTCGTCGGCAAGAACCTCATCCTGCCGATCGTCGGCCGCAGGATCCCGGTGGTGGCGGACGAGTATTCCGATCCCGAAAAAGGCAGCGGTGCGGTCAAGATCACGCCGGCGCATGACTTCAATGATTTCGAGGCCGGCAAGCGCCACCGGCTGCCGGCGGTCAATATCCTCACCGTCAATGCGGCGGTGAGCCTCAAGGACAATGAGGACTTTCTCGCCGGGCTGGAGGTGACGCCGGAGCGCTAGGCGGTCTGGGGCGAGCTCGACGGTCTCGACCGTTTAGTCGCGCACAAGAAGATCGCCGAGCTGATGCAGACCGGCGGTTTCCTCGAAAAGGTCGAGCCGCATCGCCAGGCCTGAAGCGGCGGTTGCGGCGATCCTGAACAAGGTGCGGTCTCTCCGCGCCAACGCATCCGACACCGAGATTTTCGATCGAAATCTAAGCATCGTCGAAGATGCTTTGCCTGATCTAGGCGCCCAACCGTAGCAGGCCGCATTGCTGCGCCAGCCGCCACGTAAAGCGCTGCCAGAGTTCTTGCACCCGCGTCATTCGGCTGCCGCTTTGAAGGTTCCGCCTAGGGCCTGCATCAGATCATCGACAATGTCCTGAGGATGCTCAAGTCCCACTGAGATTCGCAGTAATCCGCCTGGCGCCTTGGACTTGGCACCCTCGACGGATGCGCGATGCTCAATCAGAGAGTGCGTCCCGCCAAGGCTTGTCGCCCGGGCAACAACCTCGAGGCGGCCGGCCACAGCCATCGCAGCATCGGCTCCGCCTTTGACGATAAAGGATAGCATCGCTCCGTAATGGCTCATTTGCCGCTTAGCGAGATCGTGTCCCGGATCAGTTTGCAGGCCAGGAAAAAGTACTTTTTCGACACGCGGATGAGACGCCAAAGCCTCAGCAACCTTCTGGGCGCCTTCGCAATGCGCGCGCACGCGTACCGACAATGTCTGCAGGCCCCGCAATGCCAGCCAACAGTCGAATGGCGCTGCGACGCTGCCCTTGTGTCTCTGGACCATCCGCAGTGGGCGACCGAGGGGTGACGAGTGCGGGACAATGACGACGCCCGCCATCAAGTCCGAGTGGCCGCCGATGTACTTTGTCGCCGAGTGCATGACCGCGTCCGCCCCAACTTCGAGGGGCCGTTGAAGCACTGGAGTTGCCCACGTGTTGTCCACTACGGCCAAGGCGCCAGCCTCGTGCGCGATTTTGCAGATGGCCGAAATGTCGACAACGCGGATCATCGGGTTTGACGGCGTCTCGACCCAGACGAGGCCAGTCCGCTTCGACGTGACCGCGGCGCGCACGGCATCCAGATCGCGCATGTCGACGGCCGCAAAGTCGAAGCGAGATCCAATGTCGGTCTCGTCAATCAGCGAACGAATGCCGAAATACATGTCATCCGGCAGAACGATCCGACCCGTCGACGGATGGCTCTCAAAGACTGCAGCGATTGCAGCCATGCCCGACGCGAAGGCAATGCCATCTTCTCCGCCCTCGAGCGCGGCCATGGCCATTTCGAACGCGTTGCGCGTCGGATTTCCATCCCGCGTGTATTCGAATCCGGAAGGAAACGAGCCGTCGACGCTACGTCGGAACGTCGTGCTGGTGTGCAGCGGCAGGGACACCGCCCCTGTGGAAGCGTCGACAGCTCGGCCGCAATGGATCGCCTTTGTTTCAAAACGCATCGGTCATTTCCTCGCTAACGGGGCAGTTGCACAATTTCAGGCCGGTCATTATATTGACCGTAATAAGTGAGCCGAGGCACTAAGTCAATATAATGACCGATGTTACGACAGCGTTGGACCCCGAGCGGGTGCTTGGCCAAGCGATAGCGGTTCGGATCCGACAATTGAGGCGCGACCAAAACCTGACCCTGGATCGACTGGCAAAACTGAGCGGCTTATCCAAGGGAACCGTCGTCACGCTGGAGCAAGGCAAGGCGAACCCCAGCATCGGCATACTTTGCCGACTGGCGGCGGCGTTTTCGCTTTCGGTGGCCGATTTGTTGAATGACCATCCTTCCACAGTTCGCCTTCCTATTGAGCGGACAGAGACGAGGACGCTTTGGACGAGCGCTAAAGGAAGCTTTGCACAACTTCATTCATCGATCTCGGGACGAACGATGTTCGAACTGTGGAGCTGGGCCATTATGCCGGGCGACGTGTTTTCCGCAGATGCTCATAGTCCGGATACGCGCGAGCTGATCTCGGTGACTCAGGGGTCCCTAAGTGTCGTGGTGGGTACCCACGCAGTAATTTTGAGCCAAGGCGAGAGTGTGCGGCTTGTCACTGACCAACCGCACTCATACGCGGCGGCATCTGATCTGCCTGCCCACTTCTCGATGGCAGTTCTTGAGCATGGTGGACAGCGAGATCCGGGGCCCTCTTCGCCGGCAACGAAGATGCCCGGGCCCGTTCCGCAAGACACCGCCGCTCGCTAACGACCGCCCATTCGCGACAGGAGATCCACCGTTGTACGTTCCGCCCCATTTTGCCGTCCCCGATCACAACACCCTGCTTGACCTAATCGGGAGACATCCGCTCGGTATCCTGGTCACCCACAGCAAAGGCACACTCGACGCGAACCACATTCCCTTCGAGCTTGACCGCTCGAAGGGAGACAAAGGCGTCCTCAATTGCCATGTTGCACGCAAAAATCCAGTCTGGGAGGAAGTTGCCAATGGCGATGAAGTCCTCGTTATCTTCCGTGCGGCCGACGCTTACATCTCGCCGAACTGGTATCCAAGCAAGCATGAATTCCATAAGCAGGTGCCCACATGGAACTATCTCGTCGTCCACGCCCACGGACGCATCACTGTCCGGGATGATGAGCGCTATGTGCGCCGTAACGTGGCGAAGCTCACTCACATGCATGAAGCCTCGCAGCCTGCCCCGTGGAAGATGAGCGACGCGCCGAAGGACTTCATTGACACGATGGTTAAGGGGATCGTCGCCCTGGAAATCGAGATCACCGGCCTGGTTGGTAAATCAAAACTCAGCCAGAACAAAGAGGTGCGCGACATTCAGAACGCTGGTGAAATGCTGAATGCCCGAGGCGTCAATGGGATGGGAGAAGCGATGCTCGCGGCTGCGGCGGCCAAATCCCGATAGCATCTATCTTGTCCCGACAAGCCGCTGGTGCTGGATTTCCAAGGGGTGACCTTGAGAGACAAATGCTTCGGCCAGCACCTGACCACCCGCTATGCGGCAGATGGACAAGAACTCAGGCCGCCATCGCCAGCCACATCCGCAATGCCGCCCGATCGATGGAAGCTGCTTACCCCGCCAGCCTTTCCGGTCATGTCGCCTGGGTCGTCAATACCTCGAACAGCAGCCTGGCGCTTAAACCGAGTTGCGTGTTCGGTATGGCGGCGCAGCGGTTTCGAGATCGGAGCCGACTGGCAGCGAACGCCACCCCCACGGTGGCGATGCCTCGCAGCCAGGTTGGATGACCAAGCAGCCGGAATGTTCGGCAGGCTTGCACCCGCTTCAGATGCGAGACGGGTCAAGACGATCATCCTGCAAACGTCACGCGGCGGTGGGCCGGTTTCGAAAAGGGCCGGCCCCGGCCGTTCAAGTGGAGTTGGGGGCGGGGCCGGATCAAGCCTATCGGGTCGAACCCGCCGGGACCGCGCGTACATCATCCCGGCAACGCCAGGCGCTCGTCCGGGGCCATGCGGGCTTCGGCTTGGCGCGCCGAATGTCTGGACCGGCATCGCGGAGCATGGCGCACCAGTCTCCCACATTGTACGTAGTCGCCATGCTGCCCCTGGCCAGATCGCAAATGACGCACGGCTTGTTCGCGATGGCGAGCTGAAGCACGTTGACGGCCGTGCCGGGCGATGCGCCGTCCCAGACTATCATCCCAAAGTCCGCGCGTCGCGCCATCTCCCGGTCTTTGGCGGCTGGATCCAGTATCCTCTAGCGCCTTCACGAGACGGGACCTGGTAGGCAGCCCAGTCGCCCAGATTATTGCTAGCTTCCTCGCTCTGACCGCCGTCTCCCTCTGGCCCTGCGTGAGGGATCGTCATCCGGCTGCAGGCCGGCGCGCCCGGACGCTGCCGCTACGGGAGGCGCTACGCGCGTGGAGCTAGTGGCCTTTGTCGGCCAGCCAGAGGCCCACGTCCTGGATCGAGCGCATGAGCACCGACGGATTGTCCCGCGCGGGAATGAAGCCCCAGCTCTGCCAGTAGCGCTCGGCCTCGGCGTCGATCGCCCGCACCACCACTGCGCGGCCGCCGACGATGTCGGCGCCGGCGACGCAGCGATGCAGCGCGTCCTTGACCAGGCCGCTGCCGATGCCTTGTCCGGCATAGCGATGGTCGACGGCGAGTTGTCCAATCAACAGGCAGGGGATCGGATCGGGCGGGCGTCCGGTGCGGATGGCGCGCGGTGCGCTGTTTGGCTGGATCACGCCCGGCGCGAGGCCGTAATAGCCGACGACTGTTCCCTCATCGTGAACGACCAGGACCCGGGTAAAGCCGCGGACCTGGTTCGTTCGCGCGAAGCCGGCCAGCCAAGCGTTCAGCGCCGGCTTGCCGCAATCGAAGCTGTCGAGGCGGTGCGCGTCGTCGAGGAGTTCGATGCCTGAAACCGCCACCTAGCGGTCCCAGGGCGGGGACCGACGCAGCCGCTCGGCCGCCTTCGGCGGGGGCGCAGCGGCGGGGGCTGAGATCGCCTGCATGAAGGCGTCATAAGCTTCCGGGGACACGCGGATGACGGTTTCGTTGAGGATGGCCGTCTGCGCCTCGTGCAGCGCGGCGCGCCGCATGAACTCCGTGCGCGACAGGCCGAGCAGCTCCGCGCCGCGGTCGATGATGGTGAGATCATCGTCGCGAAACCGCATCGAGACGGGTGTTTCCTTCCTGGTGGCTGTGGTGGCCATGGCGCGCTCCTGTGCTGCGGACGTATATACGGTAGTGTAACGCGGAACGCAATACTTCGTTCCCTGGTGACGTCTCGTGGACGGATGGCCTCAGGACTCCTCGCGGCATCGGTTCTTCTCGGCTTCTCGCCTGCAATCGCCATTGCCGCAACCCAGAGCAAGGTGGCTTTGGTCAGCTCCGGCGGATCAATTACGGCTTAGGACGCGCATGTGTTCTTATCGGCCGGATGAGCGGCTCCAGAAGCGAAGTCGCTGCCATGACTGTCGCCGGACGAGCCCCGGCTATGCCGAACCCTGATGAACATCTGACGCGATGGCGACTTTCGGGCCGTCACGCCACAAAGGAGGAACGGCTATGAAGGCTGGGCGGCCGGCACTTTCATTCTCAGGCGCCGCTCTATGCCACCTGCCGGCCAAGCGCAGTTGGCACAAATCTTGAACCTCTCTTTGCGCGGCGGCAGGAGCTGCAATCGCACGTTCGGCCTCACGCAATGAAAGACCGGTCACGACCGCGGCACGTGCAGCCTCAGACAAACCAGTCTGCATTTTATTCAACGGCTTAGCTGCGAGTGCGGCGGCGCGCGGCCGAACATCACCGTGTCGCGGATGCGACAAACCCGACAACAGCGGTTTCAACGCAAGCGGCGACGAGTAGATGGTGCAAATCCCGCGATTCCCAGTCTGCTGTAGCCGCGCAGGCCAAGCGCGATCTGCTCGGCCGTCCTGACAAGCCGCGCGTGGCTCTGGGCGAGGTCGGTCGAGGCCCGCCGAAATCCCGTCGGCACCCGCCGCCAGGCCTCTTCGCTCGTCTCGCCGCATCGCGGAAACTTTGTTCGAAATCTGCCAGTCCGGTTTCCACTCCTTTGCCGGCGACCGGAACAAGTCAACGCCTCGAAGAGCATCTGAGTTTTGAATTTATTCGGCTTTTTAACTCTGGCATCGGACTTGCTCCGCCTTCGCATGTCCGCGGCACCAGGAGACGCCGCCGCCTGTGGAGGAAGGCCTGATGCAACAAACATTCTACGAGGTCATGCGCCGACAGGGGATCACCCGCCGAAGTTTCCTGAAATTCTGCAGCCTGACGGCGGCTTCCCTCGGCCTTGGACCGGCCTTTGCGCCGAAAATAGCTTACGCGATGGAGTCCAAGCCGCGCATTCCGGTGCTGTGGCTGCACGGGCTTGAATGCACTTGCTGCTCCGAAAGCTTCATCCGCTCGGCGCACCCGCTCGCCAAGGACGTCGTGCTGTCGATGCTTTCACTCGATTATGACGACACGCTCATGGCGGCCGCCGGCCATCAGGCCGAGGCGATCGTCGACGAGGTCGTCGAACAGTACAAGGGCAACTACATCCTCGCGGTCGAAGGCAATGCGCCGCTCAACGAGGACGGCATGTTCTGCATCATCGGCGGCAAGCCCTTCGTCGACCAGCTCAACCATGCCGCCTCCAACGCCAAGGCGATCATCTCCTGGGGCTCCTGCGCCTCCTGGGGCTGCGTGCAGGCCGCGCGGCCGAACCCGACGCGGGCCACGCCCGTCCATAAGGTTCCGGGCCTGCCGGACAAGCCGATCATCAAGGTTCCCGGCTGCCCGCCGATCCCAGAAGTGATGACGGCCGTCATCACCTACATCCTGACCTTTGAAAAATTCCCAGAGCTCGACCGGCAGGGCCGGCCGAAGATGTTCTACAGCCAGCGCATCCACGACAAATGCTATCGGCGCCCGCATTTCGACGCCGGCCAGTTCGTCGAGTCCTTCGATGACGAGGGCGCGCGCAAGGGCTATTGCCTCTACAAGGTCGGCTGCAAGGGACCGACCACTTACAACGCCTGCTCGACGGTGGGCTGGAACGGCGGCCTCTCCTTCCCGATCCAGGCCGGCCATCCCTGCATCGGCTGCTCCGAGGACGGCTTCTGGGACAAGGGCGATTTCTACAGCCGCCTGACCCGCGTCCACGGCTTCGGCATCGAGGCCGATGCCGACAGGATCGGCACGACGGCCGCGACCCTCATCGGCGCCGCCGCGGCCGCGCATGCGGCGGCGAGCGTGGTCAAGCGGATGCGCGAAAAGGGAGGGAACAAGTGATGGTCATCCAGACGCCGAACGGCTTCAATCTCGACACCTCCGGCCAGCGCGTGGTCGTCGATCCGGTCACGCGGATCGAAGGCCATATGCGCTGCGAGGTGAACATCGACGAGAACAACATCATCCGCAACGCGGTCTCGACCGGCACCATGTGGCGCGGGCTCGAGGTCATCCTCAAGGGCCGCGACCCGCGCGACGCCTGGGCCTTCACCCAGCGCATCTGCGGCGTGTGCACCGGCACGCACGCGCTCACCTCGGTGCGTGCGGTCGAGGACGCACTGGGCATCATAATCCCGGAGAACGCCAATTCGATCCGCAACATCATGCAGCTCTCGTTGCAGGTGCACGATCATCTGGTCCACTTCTACCACCTGCACGCGCTCGACTGGGTCAATCCGGTTAACGCATTGAGAGCCGACCCGAAGGCGACGTCGGAGCTGCAGCAGGCGGTTTCGCCGAGCCACCCGATGTCCTCGCCGGGCTATTTCCGTGACATCCAGAACCGGCTGAAGAAGTTCGTCGAGAGCGGCCAGCTCGGGCCGTTCAAGAACGGCTACTGGACCAACCCGGCCTATCTGCTGCCGCCGGAGGCCAATCTGATGGCGGTGACGCACTATCTGGAAGCGCTTGACTTCCAGAAGGAGATCATGACGACGCGCACGATCTTCGGCGGCAAGGACATCCATCCCAACTGGCTGGTGGGGGGCGTGCCTTGTGCGATCAACATCGACGGTGAGATGGCGGCCGGCGCGCCGATCAACATGGAGCGGCTGAACTACGTCCGCAGCGTCATCGAGCGCGCCATCGCCTTCGTCGACAACGTCTACATCCCCGACATCATCGCGATCGGCAGTCTCTACAAGGGCTGGCTCTATGGCGGCGGGCTGTCGGGCAAGAGCGTTCTTGCCTATGGCGACATCCCCGACAAAGCCAACGACTATTCGGCAGCCAACCTGATGATGCCCCAGGGCGCGATCATCGATGGCAACCTCAAAGAGGTGCTGCCCGTTGACGTGCGCGATCCCGAGCAGATCCAGGAGTTTGTGCCCCACTCTTGGTACAAATACCCGGACGAGGCGAAGGGCCTGCATCCATGGGATGGTATCACGGAGCCGAACTATCAGCTCGGGCCGAATGCCAAGGGCACGCGCACCGACATCCGCGAAATCGACGAGAGCGCGAAATATTCCTGGATCAAGGCGCCGCGCTGGCGCGGCCATGCGATGGAGGTAGGGCCGCTCGCCCGCTATGTCGTCGGCTACGTCCAGGGCCACGAGGAGATCAAGGAGCAGGTCGACTCGACGCTGCGGGCACTCGGCGTACCGCTGACGGGGCTGTTCTCGACGCTCGGCCGCACCGCTGCGCGCGCGCTGGAAGCACAGTGGGCGGCCCGCAAGCAGGTCTACTTCATGGACAAGCTGATCGCCACCATCAAGGCTGGAGACAGCTCGACGGCCAATACCCAGAAATGGGATCCGAAGTCCTGGCCCGCCGAAGTCAAGGGGGTCGGCTTCACCGAAGCGCCGCGCGGGGCGTTGGGCCACTGGATACGCATCAAGAACGGCCGGATCGAAAACTACCAATGCGTCGTGCCGACCACCTGGAACGGCTCGCCACGCGACCATGCCGGCAATATCGGCGCCTTCGAAGCGTCGCTGATGGAGACCAAGGTGGAGCGGCCGGAGGAGCCGGTCGAGATCCTGCGGACGATCCACAGCTTCGATCCGTGCCTTGCCTGTTCGACCCATGTCATGGGTCCGGACGGACAGGAACTTGCCAATGTCAAAGTGCGCTAGGGGAGGAATCGAAATGAGACACGCTATCCTGAAACTTGGCGCCGCAGCTTCGCTCGCGGTCCTTGCCAGCCCGGCGCTCGCCCATGTCGGCGCAGGGCATGCCGACGGGTTCGCCGCCGGCATCGCCCATCCGCTGATGGGACTCGACCACCTTCTCGCCATGGCGGCGGTCGGGGTCTGGTCGGCGGTGGCCATGCCGTCGCGGGTCCTGGTGGCCCAGCAACCTTCGTGGCGATGATGATGACGGGTGCGGCGTTGGCCTTTGCCGGCATCCGCCTGCCAGCGGTCGAAGGCATGATCGCGCTATCCGTGCTTGCTCTCGGCATCATGATCGTCGCCGGTGCCGGCCTTCCCGGCATGCTCGGCATCGGCCTTGCCGGGTTCTTCGCCCTCTTCCATGGCCATGCCCATGCGAGCGAGACGACCGGCGCGGCACTTGCCTATATTGCCGGCTTCACGCTCTCGACCGCGGCGCTGCATCTGGCCGGCACCGGCATCGGCCTCAGGCTCGCGTCGTCGCCTTGGGCGCGCGCCGGGCTCGGCATGGTCATTGCCGGCTCGGGCGCTACGCTCGTGTTCGGCGGCTAGGGGGCGGCCATGAGCGCGAGCCAAACTCCGCATGGCGAAGAAGGGGTCTATGTCTACGAGGCGCCGCTGCGCCTCTGGCACTGGGTCAATGCCTTCGCCATCCTCATGCTTGCCGGCACCGGCTACCTGATCGGCTCGCCGCCGCCGGCGGTTGGCGGCGAGGCGAGTTCCAGTTTCCTCTTCGGCTGGATACGCTACCTGCATTTCGTTGCGGGCTATGTCCTGATCGTCGGCTTCGCATTCCGCATCTACTGGGTCTTCGCCGGCAACGAGCATTCCCGGCAGATATTCCTCCCGCCTGTCTGGAACGGACGGTTCTGGAAGGAGCTCTGGCACGAGGTGCTCTGGTACGCCATGCTGGTGAGCGAGCCGATGAAGTGTTCCGGGCACAACCCGCTCGCGACGCTCGCCATGCACTTCCTGTTCGTCTGGTTCACCATCTTCATGATCGTGACCGGACTGGCGCTCTACGGCGAGGGGGCCGGCATGGGGTCCTGGCAGTACGACCTGTTCTCGAGCTGGGTCATCCCACTTCTCGGTCAGAGTCAGGACGTGCATACCTGGCACCATCTCGGCATGTGGGTGATCATCTGCTTCGTGATCATCCATATCTATGCCGCGGTGCGCGAGGACATCATGTCGAAGCAGTCGATCATCTCCTCGATGTTCTCCGGCTGGCGGACCTTTCGCGGCAACGGCGCGCCTCGTGATTCCCACTAGGACTTTCGCGACCTCACCTGCCGGGGGGGGGGGGGGGGGGGGGGGGGGGGGGGGGTGGGGCGGGGGGGGGGGGGGGGGGGGGGGGGGGGGGGGGGGGGGGGCGGGGGGGCGGGGGGGGGGCGGCGGCGGGGGCGGGGGGGGGGGGGGGGGGGGGGGGGGCGGGGGGGGGGGGGGGGGGGGGGGCGGGGGGGGG
>NZ_JAMYMF010000054.1:0-24135 GCF_040318415.1 Mesorhizobium sp. M1163
GCCATGGAAGAGAAGCTGCGCTTCGCCATCCGTGAAGGCGGCCGCACCGTCGGTGCCGGCATCGTCGTCACCATCAAAGAGTAATCAACGCCGGCGTTGCCGGTCGAGATCGAATGCGAAAGGGCGGTCTTCGGGCCGCCTTTTTGATTCGAATAGATTAACCGCCTTGCTTCAAATCCTGTTGCAAGCGCCTCTGCCGTAACTAGTATAGGTTGCATCGAGGGGGCTGCCCGAATGGTTCCATGGCGCCGTTTGCATAGTCAGGCATTGTGGTCGTTAGGGCTGATCTGCCTGGTGTCGTTGCTCGCCTTGGGCCACGCTGCCTTCGCAGCCGATGCCAAGAAATCCACGCCGGAAAAATCCACGCCGGATCTCGGCCCGACGATGCGGTTCGTTGTCGTCCGCAGCAGCGCGCCGGGCTGCGAGCCGACCTGTCCGGAATGGATATCGGCGGAAGGCTCGATAGAAGCCGGCACGCCGGCCCTGTTCAAACGCACGCTGAAGGCGCTTGGCGGCCGAAAGCTGCCGATCGTCGTCGATTCCCCCGGCGGCAATGTCGAAGCGGCGCTGACACTTGGTCGCCTGATCCGCAAGAACAAGCTCGATATCGCCGTCGGCAAAACCCGGTTCGTCGGCTGTCTGCCAGATGTGAAAAACTGCAAGGAAAAGGACGGCAAGGGCGCCCGTTATTTCGGCAATGCCTATGCCGACGGCGCCATCTGCAATTCCGCCTGTCCGTTGATGTTTTCCGGTGGCATCCGGCGCGTGGTCGGGGAATGGGCCTTTCTCGGCGTCCATCAGATCACCACGACCTATATCCGGACGAAATTGCTGTACCGCACCACCTACCGCGTGGTGAAGGGTAAGAAGAAGATCCTCAGCACCAAGGTCGTCAGCCGGAAGAACGCCGGCAGCTACAAGACCTACGAGATGAACAAGCCGCTGGAGCGGAAGCTGGCGGCCTATCTGAAGGAGATGGGCGTCGGCCTGGGCGTGCTCGAGACCATGAAAGGCACGCCGGCCAGCAGCATCCAGCAACTGGTTCCCTACGACATGCTGCAAATGAATCTCGTCACCAGCTTGGATGCCGTCGACCTGCTGACCGCGCCAACCCTATGCAAATCCGATCCGTTGCCGGCGAGTTGTAGGGAGCTGCCGGCGCCGGCGAATGTCGCGAAGGCGGCCGGCGAAGTGGTGGCGAACGCCGAGCCTGCACCCGCAGGGCACGAAACCACGCGGCCGAAGGAGGCCGCAGACATGCGCTTCGTCCTGGTCCGCGGCAGCAATCCGCTTTGCAATCCCAACTGCCCGGAATGGATCTCGGCCGAAGGCACAATTACCGCCGACACGCCCGAAAAACTGCGCCAACTGCTGGACGGCGTCGGCGACCGGCGTCTGCCCATCGTCATCAACTCGCCGGGTGGTGATGTGCTCGGTGCTTTGGCGGCCGGAAGGCTGATCCGCGAACGCAAGCTCGACGTCACCGTGGCGCGGACAGATTTCATTGGCTGCGAACCGCGGCAGGCCGACTGCACGGCCGAAGACGGCGTCTATAACGGACTGACGGTCGATGCTGGCGGCGCGTGCGGCTCGGCCTGTCCGATCATGCTCGCCGGCGGTGTCAAACGCCTCGTCGGCCCGCGTGCACAGTTGAGCGTGCATTCGGTAGGGCAGGAGCAAAAGGTCAAGGCCTATCTCGAGGACATGGCCATCGGCCCCGGTCTGTTTACCGCAATTCAGCTGAATTCAGTCGAACGGCAGCTCGAACTCGACAGGATGCTGAAATACGGGCTGACAACCGGGCATCAATCGGCAGACGAATTGACAGGCCCCGGCATCTGCAGATCGGAGCCACAGCCCGAGAACTGCCGCGAAGCCTCGGGCGCCAAGGCTCAGGCCAGCACGCCGGTCAAATCGTAAGGCGGGCTTGATAGCTGCGAGCTGATCGTGCCGATCGCCATGGAAGAGAAGCTGCGCTTCGCCATCCGTGAAGGCGGCCGCACCGTCGGTGCTGGCGTCGTCGTCACCATTATAGAGTGATCGGCGCCGGCATTGCCGGTCGATGCGAAAGGGCGGTCTTCGGGCCGCCTTTTTCGCTTACTGACTCGAGGCAGAACAATCTTGCGCGGGTGTTTCAAAGCTATTGCAACCACCATTGCCGCAACTATTATAGGTTGCATCAAGGGGGCTTTTGCCAAGCGTGGTTTCGGGACGCCGTTTAGATAGCGTGGCAAGGTGGTGGCGCGGGCTGCTGGTTATTGCCATGGCGATGGCTGCCTTCGCCGCAAAGGCCGAGGATGTCTTCCCGAAATGGTCCGATCCGACGACTTGGACCGATCCGAAGCTATTATCCGATGATCTCTCGCCGATGCGATTCGTCGTCGTGCGCAGCAACGCGACCGGCTGCGAGTCTAACTGTCCGGAATGGATTTCGGCAGAAGGCGCCATCGAAGCGGGCACGCCAGCGCAGTTCAAGCGCATATTGAAGACGCTCGGCCGCCGCAAACTGCCGATCATCGTCAATTCCCCGGGCGGCAATGTCGATGCTGCGCTCCAGCTTGGTCGAATAATCCGCAAAAACAAGCTCGATATCGCCGTCGGTACGACCAAGTTTTCCGATTGTTGGCCCGGGATGAAAGATTGCCGGGCCAATGACGGCAAGGGCGCAGCATATTTCGGCATTGCGTCTGACGGGGGTGCCATGTGCAACTCCGCATGTCCGCTGATGTTTGCCGGAGGCGTCGGACGCGTGGTCGGCGGTTGGGCCTATCTAGGCGTCCATCAGATCACTACGACCTATTTCCGCACAACACGGCACTATCGAACCACCTATCGAGTTGTGCGGGGCAAAAAATATAGGATCACCACAGAAACCATCACTCAAGACAATGCCGGCTACAAGACCTATGAGATGAGCAAGGCGCTTGAGAGGAAACTTTCGGCCTATCTCAGGGACATGGGTGTCGGACGGGGCGTAATCGACAGAATGAAGGCCACGCCCGCCAGCGACATCCGGCAGATCGCCCTCGACGACATGCTGACGATGAAGCTGATCACCAGCAGGGACTCCCTCGACATACTTACGCAGGCGGGCATATGCCAGCGGAGTCCTGCGCCGCCGAACTGCAGGGAGGTCCCTGCGAATGCCAAGCCGGCCAAGGTGGCAGCAATCGAAGCGAAGGCCGGACCGTCTCAGCCGGCTCAAATCCCACTTTCTCACCTGGCCAAGGAGGCACCTGCTCAGCCGGTCGAGGCAGTGCCAGGAAACGAGGCGCCGGACAAGGGCTTCATACTCGTTCGCGGCAGCGATCCGATGTGCGAGCCCCACTGCCCGGAATGGATGTGGGCTCGGCCGCTCGTGGCAGTGCCGGGGAACGGGGCACCCGAGATGCGCTTCGTTGTGGTTCGCCGCAGCAATTCGTCCTGCAATCCCGACTGCCCGGAATGGATCTCGGCACAAGGCGTAATCACGAGCCAAACCCCGCAGAAGCTGGGTCAGTTGCTCGCTACGCTTGGCAGCCGGCGGCTGCCTATAGTGGTGAGCTCGCGAGGCGGCGACTTGTTCAGCGCTCTGGCGATGGGGCGACTTATCCGTGAAAAGAAGCTCGACGTCGCCGTTGCCCGTACCGATTTCGTTGGCTGCGACCCGGAAGAGTGGAATTGCTTGGCCAAAGATGGCGCCTATGCCGGAGTGGCCAGCGATGCGAAAGGCGACTGCGATTCGGCCTGCGCGCTGATGCTGGCTGGGGGCGTCAGGCGGCTTGTCGGTCCACGGGCGCTACTCAGCCTTTACCTGATGGGACAAGCCCAGCTGATCAAGGCTTACCTTGACGAGATGGCAATCAACCGTGATCTGTTCATGACGCTTCAGCGCATTTCGGTCGAGCGTCAGCTCGAACCTGACGTGATGCTGAGGGCCGGACTGACGACTGGGCCGCAATCAGTGGACGAGCTGACCGGTGCCACCCTGTGCAGATCGGTGCCGAAGCCTGACAATTGCCGCGTGGTGCTCTCGCCCAATGCGCAGGCCGAGGCGCCCGCCAAATTGTAGGGGCGCGTCGGTTTCGGAAGCTGGCCATCGAGACAGGTTGAGCGATGCTGGATGTTTCCGCTATCGTCCGGCGTGGTAGAAGACCAGCCAGGCGAGGGATCGCAAATGAGCCAGGACGTCCCGACATTGTTCGAATGGGCCGGCGGCACCGAAGCGCTGAACCGCCTGACCCAGACCTTCTACGACAACGTCTCTCGGGATCCCATTGTCGGGCCGGTGTTCAAGCATATGTCGGCGGACCATCCGGCCCACGTCGCGGCCTTCATCGGCGAAGTTTTCGGTGGACCGAAAGCCTACAGCGAAAAGCATGGCGGCCATCGCGAGATGGTGATGCATCATCTTGGCAAGCATCTGACCGAGGAGCAGCGCCGGCGCTGGATCAATCTCCTCGCCGACGCCGCCGACGAGATCGGGCTGCCTGACGATCCCGAATTCCGCTCGGCCTTCATGGCCTATATCGAATGGGGATCGCGGCTGGCCAAGATGAACTCCAACAAAGGTCCGACCTGCGATCCCGAGGCGGAACCAATGCCGGTCTGGGGTTGGGGCGTGCCGGGCGGCCCCTACAAGCCGCCTTCGGGAAACTGACCGGGCGTGAATCGGTCGAAAACCCTGCCGGCCAGGAAAACGGGTGGCTATGGAGGTCTCGGTCCTCCAGGCTAACGGTTTAAAGTCGCCGTCGACTGGCGGGGCCTCACTGAAAACCGGAGACTTTGCGATGAGATCGGAAGGCAAGAAAAATTCAGGCAGCACCTTTGACGGCAACCGCGGAACCCGAAACCCGTTCGGTGTCATGGATGTCCCCACTCCCGACGACGAGGAGGTGTCGGCGTTCGCCGCCGGCGTAAAACTGGAGGGAGCTGCAAGCGATGAAAACGCCGAAGCCTGGGGCACCGAAAGCGACGGCGACCGCAACGACACCATCGAAGGCAGGTGGTCCAGCCGATGGAACGGCGGTGCCGACCCCACGATTCCAGGCGATAGCAAGGGTAAATGGAAGTCTGGCCGGGGCGAGCTGACGACGGCGGGAGAGAGAGTTTACCTACTGTTCG
Source organism: Mesorhizobium sp. M1163 (assembly GCF_040318415.1). Taxonomy (NCBI): domain Bacteria; kingdom Pseudomonadati; phylum Pseudomonadota; class Alphaproteobacteria; order Hyphomicrobiales; family Phyllobacteriaceae; genus Mesorhizobium; species Mesorhizobium sp. M1163. The sequence continues at coordinate 5,104 of NZ_JAMYMF010000054.1, forward strand.
ATTGGCATGATGGCGTGCGCAAGGGGCTCATTGATGCGCGGCGCGTCAGTGCGAAAGGGCTGGTTGGAAAATATATCAATCTGACCGACCCACAAATCGTGCGTCCCTGGGTCGGTTTGGTCGTCAGCAATCAACGGATCGACGGGAAATGGCCGGGAGGACGCCTCGACTTTCGAAGATGAAGGCTGGGCAGCGGACACCGCTCTTTACAGAGCGCGCGGAAGCTTTTAGGAAGCGCCTGCTGCGCCGACATGCGCATACGGGCATAGCTCAGTTGGTAGAGCGGCGGTCTCCAAAACCGCAGGTCGTAGGTTCGAGCCCTGCTGCCCGTGCCATTCCTACGAATGGATACCTAAAAAACGATTCTTTTGCAGCGCAGCCTTTGAAAACCGGCTTGTGACTTGCCATAAAGCATAAGTTGCGGCATAAGGGCCGCATAGCCGGGACGGGACGACTGGATGGTTCCGAGGCGGCGTTTGGTCATAAAGCGGACACTTGCCACTTGCGTGGATCAAGAATCGGTTTTATGTAGACGAAACAGACACGCGACGCGTGGAGCTGGGAAGCCGGCTTTACGCGTCTGATTTGCATGGGCGAAATGATTGCGCTGATTCGGCGCGAACGCACGCTCAAGCGGCACGTCCCGGCCAGCGGGATCATCCAGGAGACCCGGCCAACGGGTCTTGCAGACAGAGCGGCATATGGCTTCGAAAACCACAAATCCTTTCACCTTTCTCCAGCAGGTTCGCGCGGAGACTGCCAAGGTCACTTGGCCGTCGCGGCGCGAAACGGTGATCTCGACGGTGATGGTCCTTGTGTTCGCGGTCATCGCGATGATCTTTTTCTTTACCGCAGACGTGGCCATGGGCTTTGCGGTCGAAAAAATCCTCGGCCTCGGACAGTAAGTCCGGCGATTACGGAGAAGTCTTAAAATGACCGCGCGGTGGTACATCGTCCACGCCTACTCGAACTTTGAAAAGAAGGTCGCCGAGGACATCGAGAACAAGGCCAAGCAGAAGGGCCTGTCCGCCGACATCGAGCAGATCGTGGTGCCGACCGAGAAGGTCGTCGAGATCCGCCGCGGCCGCAAGGTCGATGCCGAGCGCAAGTTCTTTCCGGGCTATGTGCTGTTGAAGGCCAATCTGACCGATGCCGTGTTCTCGCTCGTCAAGAACACGCCGAAGGTCACCGGGTTCCTGGGCGACTCCAAGCCGGTGCCGATCACCGAAGCCGAAGCCCAGCGTATCCTGAACCAGGTTCAGGAAGGCGTCGAGCGGCCGAAGCCGTCGGTGACGTTCGAGATCGGCGAAGCGATCCGCGTTTCGGATGGACCATTCGCGTCGTTCAACGGTTTCGTCCAGGAAGTGGACGAGGAGCGGGCGCGGCTCAAGGTGGAAGTATCGATCTTCGGGCGCGCCGTGCCGGTCGATCTGGAATTCGGACAGGTCGAGAAGGGCTGATCCGAAATCCCTGCACCGGTTTCGGCGGCAGGGAAGGCGGCGCGGAGATCGCGCGGCCAAAACGGGTGGGAGGCGAATGCGGCTTTAGCCGGCTGCGCGGACCGCACCACCAGACTGCAACCGCCGGCAAGACCGGCATGAGAAAAGGCAGGAAGAGAGATGGCTAAGAAAATTGCAGGCCAGCTCAAGCTCCAGGTTTCCGCGGGATCGGCGACGCCGTCGCCCCCGATCGGCCCGGCGCTTGGTCAGCGTGGCATCAACATCATGGAGTTCTGCAAGGCGTTCAACGCGCAGACCCAGGAAATGGAAAAGGGCTCGCCGGTTCCGGTCGTCATCACCTACTACCAGGACAAGTCGTTCACCTTCGTCATGAAGACGCCGCCGGTGAGCTACTTCCTGAAGAAGGCCGCGAACCTGAAGTCGGGCTCGAAGGAGCCGGGCAAGGTCAAGGCCGGCACGATCGGCCGCGACAAGGTGCGCGCCATCGCCGAGCAGAAGATGAAGGATCTGAACGCAAACGACGTCGAGGCGGCCATGCGCATGGTCGAGGGCTCCGCCCGCTCGATGGGTCTGGAAGTGGTGGGCTGAGATCATGGCAAAGATTGCAAAGCGTGTATCGCAGACCCGCGAAGGCATCGATCCCAACAAGGCTTACGCTTTGGGTGAGGCGCTGAAGCTGCTCAAGGATCGCTCCTCGGTGAAGTTCGACGAGACCATCGAAGTCGCGATGAACCTCGGCGTCGACCCCCGCCATGCCGACCAGATGGTCCGCGGCGTGGTCAACCTGCCGAACGGCACCGGCCGCAGCGTTCGCGTCGCCGTGTTCGCGCGCGGTGACAAGGCCGAGGAGGCCAAGGCCGCCGGCGCCGACATCGTCGGAGCCGAGGATCTGGTCGACACCGTCCAGAAGGGCACGATCGACTTCGACCGCTGCATCGCCACGCCGGACATGATGCCGCTGGTCGGCCGTCTCGGCAAGGTGCTCGGCCCGCGCGGCATGATGCCGAACCCGAAGGTCGGCACCGTCACCACCGACGTGGCCGCCGCCGTGAAGGCATCGAAGGGCGGCGCCGTCGAGTTCCGCGTCGAGAAGGCCGGCATCGTTCATGCCGGCGTCGGCAAGGTCTCGTTCGACGTCAAGGCGCTGGAAGAGAACGTCCGCGCCTTCGCCGATGCGGTGACCAGGGCAAAGCCGGCTGGTGCCAAGGGCAATTACGTCAAGAAGGTGTCGGTCACCTCGACGATGGGCCCGGGCCTCAAGCTCGACGTCTCGACGCTCGCAGCGTCCTGATACGAACAATTGGATCGGCCGCTAAGACGCTGATCCGTGAAAGAATTCCGGGCCTCCGACCTGTCGGCGGCCCGGTACCGGAAGTCGAAAGGCTTCCGGACATCCTGTCCGAGATTGCAGGCGGCCCCCAAGCCTTAGGTGATGTGGGCCTTAATTCATGTGGGCCTGCATGAGACGGGTGAAGACCGGACAAAGGAGCGAACGCTCCAATGAAAGGTTCGAACCGTGTTTGCCTTTTGTCTGCGCACCGTCCGGCTTGCCGGCAGGTGTGGCGAAAGGGGGCAGGATCCTCGAGCGTCGTTCGGGAGATCCGTTACTGGATGGCCCGGCCGGCAAAAGGCAACCCGACGCCTGTCCTTCGTAGAGGGCAGGGGTCAACTGGAGATAGGCAGTGGACAGAGCGGAAAAACGCGAACTCGTCACGGGCCTGAATGATGCGTTCTCAAGCGCTGGTTCAGTCGTCGTGGCCCACTACGCCGGTATCACCGTCGCGCAAATGAACGACCTTCGGTCGAAAATGCGCGCCGCCGGTGGCACCGTCAAAGTCGCGAAGAACCGTCTCGCCAAAATCGCTCTTCAGGGCACGGACTCCGCATCGATCATCGAGCTGTTCAAGGGACAGACGCTGATCGCCTATTCGGAGGATCCGATTGCGGCGCCGAAGGTCGCGTCCGATTTCGCCAAGGGAAATGACAAGCTCGTCATTCTCGGCGGCGCAATGGGCACCACCTCGCTCAACGCCGACGGTGTGAAGGCACTCGCCACACTTCCGTCGCTCGATGAGCTGCGCGCCAGGCTGGTTGGCATGATCGCCACGCCGGCAACCCGGATCGCCCAGATCGTCAATGCGCCTGCGGCTTCGGTCGCGCGCGTCATCGGCGCTTACGCCCGGAAGGACGAGGCGGCATGAGGCCGTTCCTCGCTATCACAAACACACGTTCGAACCTTATGAAGGAACATTGCAATGGCTGATCTGGCAAAGATCGTAGACGACCTTTCGAAGCTGACCGTCCTCGAGGCGGCCGAGCTGTCGAAGCTTCTTGAAGAAAAGTGGGGCGTTTCCGCCGCTGCTCCGGTGGCGGTTGCCGCTGCTGGCGGCGCCGCGGCCGCTGCTGCTCCGGTCGAGGAAAAGACGGAATTCGACGTCGTCCTCACCGAAGCAGGCGCTCAGAAGATCAACGTCATCAAGGAAGTTCGCGCCATCACCGGTCTTGGCCTCAAGGAAGCCAAGGACCTGGTCGAGGCGGCTCCGAAGCCGGTCAAGGAAGCCGTTTCCAAGGCCGACGCGGACAAGTTCAAGGCCCAGCTGGAAGCAGCCGGCGCCAAGGTCGAACTGAAGTAAGCGTTGAGTACCGGCGGCCGGCGTCGCGCCCCCCGCCACTCCCTTCACGTCGAGGGGAGGCTCATGGCGCGAAGAGTGCGAAAACCTCTTTCCTGAGGGCCGCAAACCGGCCTTCAGGAAACGGGTTTTCTCCCGTTTCTGGCCCACCGCCAATTGGTGGTGGGTGAAAAGACAAGAAGCCGCCGACAGGCGGCGGGCAACAAGACAGGGCCGCCGAGGTGGCCCGAGATGCAAGGCGAGCCGCGGCGAGGCTCGTCCCGAGAATTGAGCTAAGGAGCGACGATGGCCCAGACCCAGACTTTCAATGGCCGCAGACGCGTACGCAAATTTTTCGGAAAGATCCCGGAAGTTGCGGAGATGCCGAACCTGATCGAGGTTCAGAAGGCATCCTATGACCAGTTCCTGATGGTGGAGGAGCCCAAGGGTGGGCGTCCTGACGAGGGGCTGCAGGCAGTTTTCAAGTCGGTCTTCCCGATTTCCGATTTTTCCGGCTCCTCGATGCTGGAATTCGTGAAATACGAGTTCGAAGGACCGAAATTCGACGTTGACGAATGCCGTCAGCGCGACCTGACCTATGCGGCGCCGCTCAAGGTGACGCTGCGCCTCATCGTGTTCGATATCGACGAGGATACCGGCGCGAAGTCGATCAAGGACATCAAGGAGCAGGACGTCTACATGGGCGACATGCCGCTCATGACCTTGAACGGCACCTTCATCGTCAACGGCACCGAGCGCGTCATCGTCTCGCAGATGCACCGTTCGCCGGGCGTCTTTTTCGACCATGACAAGGGCAAGTCGCACTCGTCCGGCAAGCTTCTGTTTGCCGCGCGGGTCATTCCCTACCGCGGCTCGTGGCTCGACATCGAGTTCGATAGCAAGGACGTCGTGCACGCCCGTATCGACCGCCGCCGCAAGATTCCGGTGACGTCGCTGCTGATGGCGCTCGGCATGGACGGCGAAGAGATCCTGTCGACCTTCTACAACAAAATCACCTACAAGCGCGCCGGCGACCATTGGCGCATTCCCTTCAACGTCGAGCGTTTCCGCGGCCTCAAGGCCGTTGGTGACCTGGTTGACGCCGACACCGGCGAGGTCGTCGTCGAGGCCGGCAAGAAGATCACTGCCCGCCAGGCCAGGGCGCTTGGCGAAAAAGGTCTCAAGGCGATCAAGGCGACCGACGAGGATCTGCTCGGCAACTACCTTGCCGAGGACATCGTCAACTATGGCACCGGCGAGATTTTCCTCGAAGCCGGCGACGAGATCGATGAAAAGACGCTGAAAGTGCTTCTCGGCACCGGCGATGACGAGATCAAGGTTCTCGACATCGATCACGTCAATGTCGGCGCCTATATCCGCAACACGCTCAACGTCGACAAAAACGAGAGCCGCCAGGACGCGCTGTTCGACATCTACCGCGTCATGCGCCCCGGCGAGCCGCCGACGCTCGAGACCGCCGAAGCCATGTTCAACTCGCTGTTCTTCGACAGCGAGCGCTATGATCTTTCGGCCGTCGGCCGCGTCAAGATGAACATGCGCCTCGAGCTCAAGGCCGAGGATACCGTGCGCGTGCTGCGCAAGGACGACATCCTGGCCGTGGTCAAGACGCTGGTCGAACTGCGCGACGGCAAGGGCGAGATCGACGACATCGACAATCTCGGCAACCGCCGCGTGCGCTCGGTCGGCGAGCTGATGGAGAACCAGTACCGCGTCGGCCTGCTGCGCATGGAGCGCGCGATCAAGGAACGTATGTCCTCGATCGAGATCGACACGGTGATGCCGCAGGACCTGATCAACGCCAAGCCGGCGGCTGCCGCCGTGCGCGAGTTCTTCGGTTCCTCGCAGCTGTCGCAGTTCATGGATCAGACCAACCCGCTGTCGGAGATCACCCACAAGCGCCGCCTGTCGGCGCTTGGACCGGGCGGCCTGACCCGCGAGCGTGCCGGGTTCGAGGTGCGCGACGTGCACCCGACGCATTACGGCCGCATCTGCCCGATCGAGACGCCGGAAGGCCCGAATATCGGCCTGATCAACTCGCTTGCGACCTTCGCGCGTGTCAACAAATACGGCTTCATCGAGAGCCCGTACCGCAAGATCGTCAACGGCAAGCTGACCAATGAGGTCGTCTACCTGTCGGCTATGGAAGAGGCCAAGCACCACGTCGCGCAGGCCAATGCCGAGCTCGACAAGAATGGTCATTTCGTCGACGAATTCGTCATTTGCCGTAACGCCGGCGAAGTGATGATGGCGCCGCGCGAAAACGTCGATCTGATGGACGTGTCGCCGAAGCAGATGGTGTCGGTGGCCGCGGCCCTGATTCCGTTCCTTGAGAACGACGACGCCAACCGCGCGCTGATGGGCTCGAACATGCAGCGTCAGGCCGTGCCGCTGGTGCGCGCCGAAGCGCCGTTCGTCGGCACCGGCATGGAGCCGATCGTCGCCCGTGACTCGGGCGCCGCCATCGGCGCCCGCCGCGGCGGCATCGTCGACCAGGTGGACGCGACGCGTATCGTCATCCGCGCCACGGAAGATCTCGATCCCGGCAAGTCCGGCGTCGATATCTACCGGCTGATGAAGTTCCAGCGTTCGAACCAGAACACCTGCATCAACCAGCGTCCGCTGGTGCGCATGGGCGACCGGGTCAACAAGGGCGACATCATCGCCGACGGCCCGTCGACCGAGCTCGGTGATCTGGCCCTCGGCCGCAACGTGCTGGTCGCGTTCATGCCGTGGAATGGCTACAACTACGAGGATTCCATCCTCTTGTCCGAGCGCATCGTCGCCGACGACGTCTTCACCTCGATCCACATCGAGGAGTTCGAAGTCATGGCCCGCGACACCAAGCTCGGGCCGGAGGAGATCACGCGCGATATCCCGAACGTCTCGGAAGAAGCGCTGAAGAACCTCGATGAGGCCGGCATCGTCTACATTGGTGCGGAAGTGCAGCCGGGCGACATCCTGGTCGGCAAGATCACGCCGAAGGGCGAAAGCCCGATGACGCCGGAAGAAAAGCTGCTGCGCGCCATCTTCGGTGAAAAGGCCTCGGACGTGCGCGATACCTCCATGCGCATGCCTCCGGGAACCTTCGGCACCGTCGTCGAAGTGCGCGTCTTCAACCGCCACGGTGTCGAGAAGGACGAGCGCGCCATGGCGATCGAGCGCGAGGAGATCGAACGCCTCGCCAAGGACCGCGACGACGAGCAGGCGATCCTCGACCGTAACGTCTATTCGCGCCTTTCCGACGTTCTCGTCGGCAAGGAGGCGATTGCCGGGCCGAAGGGCTTCAAGAAGGGCTCGAAGCTGTCGAAGGACACGCTCGACGAGTATCCGCGTTCGCAGTGGTGGCAGTTTGCCGTGGAGAACGAAAAGCTCCAGAGCGAACTGGAAGCCCTGCGTGGCCAGTACGACGATTCCAAGAAGGCGCTCGAGCAGCGCTTCATGGACAAGGTCGAGAAGGTGCAGCGCGGCGACGAGATGCCTCCGGGCGTCATGAAGATGGTCAAGGTCTTCGTGGCCGTGAAGCGCAAGATGCAGCCCGGCGACAAGATGGCCGGCCGGCACGGCAACAAGGGTGTCGTGTCGCGGATCGTTCCGGTCGAGGACATGCCTTTCCTCGAGGACGGCACGCATGCCGACATCGTGCTCAACCCGCTGGGTGTGCCGAGCCGCATGAATGTCGGCCAGATCCTGGAAACGCATCTGGGCTGGGCTTGCGCCGGAATGGGCAAGAAGATCGGCGATCTGATCGATGCGTACAAGACGGCGGGCGACATCAAGCCGCTGCGCAAGACGCTTGAGAGCTTCATGCCGGCCAATGACCGCAACGAGCCGGTCCGCGAATATGACGACGAGAGCATCGTTCGCCTCAGCGAGCAGATGCGCCGCGGCGTCTCCATCGCGACACCGGTGTTCGACGGCGCGCACGAGGCCGACATCAACATCATGCTGGAGCAGGCGGGCCTGCACACCAGCGGTCAGTCGCAGCTCTATGACGGACGCACCGGCGAACCGTTCGATCGCAAAGTGACGATGGGCTACATATATATGCTCAAGCTTCACCACCTTGTGGACGACAAGATCCACGCGCGTTCGATCGGGCCGTACTCGCTCGTTACCCAGCAGCCGCTGGGCGGCAAGGCGCAGTTCGGTGGCCAGCGCTTTGGCGAGATGGAGGTCTGGGCGCTTGAAGCGTACGGCGCCGCCTACACGCTGCAGGAGATGCTGACGGTGAAGTCGGATGACGTCGCCGGCCGCACCAAGGTCTACGAGGCGATCGTCAGAGGCGACGACACATTCGAGGCCGGCATCCCCGAGAGCTTCAACGTTCTCGTCAAGGAAATGCGGTCTCTCGGCCTCAATGTTGAATTGGAGAACACCAAACTCGACGACAACCCGATCCGGCTGCCCGACGCGGCCGAGTAAGTAAGACGTCCGGCCGCGGCCTTCCCGCGACCGGACGCACCAAATTCTCGGCCGATGGCCGATCAAGTCGGCGGGCGTTTGGCCCGCGCTAGATGCAAGGGGTTTTCGAGGACCCCGAAAAGGAGAACGGCATGAACCAAGAGGTCATGAATCTCTTCAACCCCCAGGCGCCTGCGCAGGTGTTCGATTCCATCCGGATCTCGCTTGCCAGCCCTGAGAAGATTCTGTCCTGGTCATTCGGCGAGATCAAGAAGCCGGAGACCATCAACTACCGCACCTTCAAGCCGGAGCGTGACGGCCTGTTCTGCGCGCGCATTTTTGGTCCGATCAAGGACTATGAGTGCCTGTGCGGCAAGTACAAGCGCATGAAGTACAAGGGCGTCATCTGCGAGAAGTGCGGCGTCGAAGTCACGCTGTCGCGCGTCCGCCGCGAGCGCATGGGCCATATCGAGCTGGCGGCACCGGTCGCCCACATCTGGTTCCTGAAGTCGCTGCCGTCGCGCATCGGCACGCTGCTCGACATGACGCTGAAGGACATCGAGCGGGTTCTCTACTTCGAGAACTACATCGTCACCGAACCCGGCCTCACCGCGCTGAAGGAGCACCAGCTGCTCAGCGAGGAAGAGTACATGATGGCCGTCGACGAATATGGCGAGGATAGTTTCACCGCCATGATCGGCGCCGAGGCGATCCACGACCTGCTGGCCGGCATGGACCTCGAGAAGATCGCCGGCGATCTGCGTTCGGAACTGGCTTCGACCACCTCCGAGCTCAATCAGAAGAAGTATCTGAAGCGTCTCAAGGTCGTCGAGAACTTCATGGAATCCGGCAACCGTCCGGAATGGATGATCATGAAGGTGGTTCCGGTGATCCCGCCGGATCTGCGTCCGCTTGTCCCGCTGGACGGCGGCCGTTTCGCTACGTCGGATCTGAACGACCTCTACCGCCGCGTCATCAACCGCAACAACCGCTTGAAGCGGCTGATCGAGCTGCGCGCGCCCGGCATCATCGTGCGCAATGAAAAGCGCATGCTGCAGGAAGCCGTCGATGCGCTGTTCGACAATGGCCGCCGCGGCCGCGTCATCACCGGCGCCAACAAGCGTCCGCTGAAGTCGCTGTCCGACATGTTGAAGGGCAAGCAGGGCCGGTTCCGCCAGAACCTGCTCGGCAAGCGCGTCGACTATTCCGGCCGCTCGGTCATCGTCACCGGTCCCGAGCTCAAGCTGCACCAGTGCGGCCTGCCGAAGAAGATGGCGCTCGAGCTGTTTAAGCCCTTCATCTACGCCCGTCTCGACGCCAAGGGTTACTCCTCGACCGTCAAGCAGGCGAAGAAGCTGGTCGAAAAGGAGCGTCCGGAGGTCTGGGATATCCTCGACGAGGTCATCCGCGAGCATCCGGTGCTGTTGAACCGCGCGCCGACGCTGCACCGCCTCGGCATCCAGGCGTTCGAGCCGATCCTGATCGAAGGCAAGGCGATCCAGCTTCACCCGCTGGTCTGCACGGCCTTCAACGCCGACTTCGACGGCGACCAGATGGCGGTCCACGTGCCGCTGTCACTGGAAGCGCAGCTCGAGGCTCGCGTGCTGATGATGTCGACCAACAACATCCTGCACCCGGCTTCCGGCGCGCCGATCATCGTCCCGTCGCAGGACATGGTTCTCGGTCTCTACTATCTGTCGATCGTCAACCAGAACGAGCCGGGCGAGGGCATGGTGTTTGCCGATATGGGCGAGCTCCAGCATGCGCTCGAGACCAAGGCGGTAACGCTGCATTCCAAGATCAAGGGGCGCTTCCGCACGGTCGACGCCGACGGTAAGGTCGTATCGAAGATCCACGACACCACGCCTGGCCGCATGATCATCGGCGAGCTGCTGCCGAAGAACGTCAACGTGCCCTACGAGACCGCCAACCAGGAGATGACCAAGAAGAACATCTCCAAGATGATCGACACCGTCTACCGCCATTGCGGTCAGAAGGAGACGGTCATTTTCTGCGATCGCATCATGGCTCTCGGCTTCAGCCACGCCTGCCGTGCCGGCATTTCGTTCGGCAAGGACGACATGCTGATCCCGGATGCCAAGATCAAGCTGGTGTCCGACACCGAGGCTTTGGCCAAGGAATACGAGCAGCAGTACAATGACGGCCTGATCACCCAGGGCGAGAAGTACAACAAGGTCGTCGACGCCTGGGCCAAGTGCTCGGAAAAGGTCGCCGACGAAATGATGGCCCGCATCAAGGCGGTCGAGTTCGAGGACAACGGCCGTCAGAAGCCGATGAACTCTATCTACATGATGTCGCACTCCGGTGCGCGCGGCTCGCCCACCCAGATGCGCCAGCTCGCCGGCATGCGCGGCCTGATGGCCAAGCCTAGCGGTGAAATCATCGAGACGCCGATCATCTCGAACTTCAAGGAAGGCCTGACCGTGCTCGAGTACTTCAACTCGACCCACGGCGCCCGCAAGGGTCTGGCCGACACCGCCTTGAAGACGGCGAACTCGGGTTACCTGACGCGTCGTCTTGTCGACGTGGCGCAGGACTGCATCGTCAACTCGCTCGACTGCGGCACCGACAAGGGCCTCACCATGCAGCCGATCGTCGATGCCGGTCAGGTCGTCGCTTCGGTTGGTCAGCGCGTTCTCGGCCGCACCTCGCTCGACGATATCACTCACCCGGTCACCGGCGAGGTTCTGGTCAAGGCCGGAACGCTGATGGACGAGCGTGACGTGGAACTGATCGAAAAGGCCGGTGTGCAGTCTGTCCGCATCCGTTCGGCGCTGACCTGCGAGGTCAGGGTCGGCGTCTGCGCGGTCTGCTACGGACGCGATCTGGCCCGCGGCACGCCTGTCAACCAGGGCGAGGCTGTCGGCGTCATCGCGGCGCAGTCGATTGGCGAGCCGGGCACCCAGCTCACCATGCGTACCTTCCACATGGGCGGCACGGCGCAGGTGGTGGATTCCTCGTTCCTTGAAGCCTCGTACGAGGGCAAGGTCGAGATCCGCAACCGCAACGTGGTGCGCAACTCCGACGGCCAGCTGATGGTCATGGGTCGCAACATGGCGGTGCTGATCCTCGACGAGGCCGGCAAGGAACGCGCCACGCACCGCGTCACCTACGGTTCGCGCATCTTCGTCGACGATGGCGACAAGGTGAAGCGCGGCCAGCGTATTGCCGAGTGGGATCCCTATACCCGCCCGGTCCTCACCGAAATCGAGGGCAGGGTGGCGTTCGAAGATCTGGTCGATGGCATTTCCGTTCAGGAAACCGCCGACGAATCGACCGGCATCACCAAGCGCGAGGTCATCGACTGGCGTTCGACGCCACGCGGCAACGACCTCAAGCCGGCGATCGTCGTCCAGGATGCCAAGGGCAAGGTCGGCAAGCTGTCGAAGGGTGGCGACGCCCGCTTCCTGCTCTCGGTCGAGGCCATTCTTTCGGTCGAGCCCGGCGCACAGGTTCGCCCCGGCGACGTGCTGGCGCGTATTCCGATGGAAAGCGCCAAGACCAAGGACATCACCGGCGGTCTGCCGCGTGTGGCCGAACTGTTCGAGGCACGCCGTCCGAAGGATCACGCCATCATCGCCGAGATCGATGGCACGATCCGCTTCGGTCGCGACTACAAGAACAAGCGCCGCATCATCATCGAGCCGCATGACTCGACGCTTGAGCCGGTCGAATACCTGATCCCGAAGGGCAAGCCGTTCCATCTCCAGGACGGCGACGTCATCGAGAAGGGCGACTATATCCTCGACGGCAATCCGGCGCCGCACGACATCCTGGCGATCAAGGGCGTGGAGGCGCTTGCCTCCTACCTCGTCAACGAGATCCAGGAGGTCTACCGCCTGCAGGGCGTGTCGATCAACGACAAGCACATCGAGGTGATCGTTCGCCAGATGCTGCAGAAGGTCGAGATCACCACGCAGGGCGATTCGACCTACATTCCGGGCGACCACGTCGACGTGATCGAACTGGAAGAGGTCAACGAGCGCCTGGTCGAGGAGGGCAAGAAGCCGGCCGAAGGCCAGCCGGTGCTGCTGGGCATCACCAAGGCCTCGCTGCAGACGCCGTCCTTCATCTCCGCCGCCTCCTTCCAGGAGACGACGAGGGTGCTGACCGAAGCTGCGGTTGCCGGCAAGACCGACATGCTGCAGGGGCTGAAGGAAAACGTCATCGTCGGCCGGCTCATCCCGGCCGGCACCGGCGGCACGATGAGCCAGATCCGGCGCATCGCCACCTCGCGCGACGAGTTGATCCTCGACGAGCGCCGCAAGGCGTCCGGCGTCGGGGTCGCCGAGCCGATGCTGACCGACATGGTTACCGCCGCGCAGTAAGCGCGCAAGTAAGAGAAGATAGAAAAGGGGCCCAAGTGGCCCCTTTTCGCATTGTGGTTCCCCAATCGGATCGGAGGACAACGGATGAGCAGGAGGATCTGGGCTTCTGTCGACGGCTACATTGTCGAGGCTCTTTTCGAGGCGGATCCCGCCCTCGATGCCGTTCTGGCGGCCAACCATGACCACGGCCTACCGCCGATCGATGTTTCCCCGGCACAAGGCAAGCTGCTGTCACTTCTTGCGCGAATGCAGGGAGCGAAGAAGGTACTCGAAATCGGCACGTTGGGCGGCTACTCGACAATCTGGATGGCGCGAGCGTTGCCCGTGGACGGCAAGGTCGTGACGCTCGAGCTTGATCCGCACCACGCCAGTGTCGCGCGGTCGAACTTTGAACGGGCAGGGGTATCTGACCGCGTGGAACTGCGGGTCGGACCGGCGCTTCAATCGCTTGCCGCGTTAGGCGCCGAGAATGCCGGGCCGTTCGACTTCATCTTCATCGACGCCGACAAGCCGAACAACCAGCACTATCTGTCCTGGGCGACGCGTCTTTCGAGGCCGGGGACTGTCATCGTCTGCGACAATGTCATCCGTGACGGCGCGGTGGTGAACGAAGATGGCCGCGACGCCAATGTCGAAGGGGCACGCGCGGCGTTCTCGTTCATTGGCAGCGACAAGCGTCTGCAAGGTACCGCGATCCAGACTGTTGGCCCCAAGGGCTATGACGGCTTTGCAATAGCGATCGTCAGTTGAAGCTGCCACCGGCGGCTGGCTTTTTAAGGAATCGGCAATTGAACGAGCGACCATCTGGGAATTGATCAACACTGGCCGAGATCGTATGAGCTTTGGGCAGCGAAGGCTTTGGGACCTGATCAAGATCGATCCGGAAGAATGGCTGCATCACTCTCCTGCTGGGAGTGATCATCGCATCTGGGTCGTAGCGTTGATCGGCCGGAGCGTGATTTCTTACAATAACATTGAAGGTGGTTTCGGCCGCTCAAATTTCATTCGATATGGAGAAATCACCGAGCTTGGCTGGGGGCAGGCCGATCTCGAGGTGGCGGTTCAACATGTCATGAGCGAACTTGAACAAGGACACCGGACGGCTCCCGTTGCTTCTGCGCCTCGTCCGGGAGAATTCCTGGACCGCAAGCCAAGATGATCCGGAACATTCAAGGTCGCTCTACCGGGGTCAGTGTCAGTCAAAAAAAGCTTCGACCACATTGCGCTTGCCGAGCATGAAGGCGTCGGCGACGTGCTGGAGCGGCGCGAGGTCGACGTCGGAAACGCCGGCGCGCACGATCTCGGCGAAGCGCTTGTAGAGCATCGGGTATTCGGCTTCCGGCTCCTCGTGAACGACGCGGCCATCGATGGCGAGCTTTGAGCCGCCGCCAGAAAGCACCATCGATCCGGCCTCGGTATCAGCCAGGATGTCCCAGCTTTGCGGCCCGGTCTGGCGCCAGTCGAGTTCCATCGTCACCGGCAGACCGTTCGAAGTACGGAAGACGATATGGGCGGCGATCGGGGCCGCGCGGTTTTCGGGGAAATCGAGCTCTGCCGAACTGATGAACATCGGTGGCAGGATGTGGGTGGCGATCGACAGCGCGTTGATGCCGGGATCGAAGACGCCAAAGCCGCCGGGAGCCCAGATCCATTCCTGATTCGGATGCCAGCGGCGCACGTCTTCCTTCCAGTTGATGGCGGCCGACCTGATCGTAGTCGAGCTGAGGAATGTACGCGCTGCTTCGACGGCCGGCGCATAGCGCGAGTGCCAGCTGGCGAACAGGCAGACGCCGTTCGCCACCGCCAGCGCTTTCAAATCCTCGACCTCGCTGACCGTGGCGCCGGGCGGTTTTTCCAGGAAGACATGCTTTTTCGCCGCCAGCGCCGTGCGCGCGGCGTCGTAGCGAAACTGCGGCGGCATGCATAGCGACACCGCCTCGAGTTCGGGCGTTGCGTCGAGCATCGCCTCGATCGTCGGGAAGTTCGGGATGTCCTCCACTTTGCCATGGCGGCTGGCTGCGGCAACCAGGCGATAACCCTGGTCCTTCGCCAGCGCCGGCAGATGCTGGTCGCGGACGATCTTTCCCACGCCGACGATGCCGAGCTTGATGGGATTAGAGGACATGGGAGCTCCGCAGGTTGAGTGTGCTTGGTTTTGCCAGAGGTCGTTTCTTAGCAGAGAAGTTGTGGCGGGCAAGTCGCCGGGCTTTTGTCGCCGGCTCGTGAGATCGACCGCGATTCAGATCTCTTCAGATCGGCACATCGAACGTCACGATCGACACTTCGCCTTCGAGCGCGCCCTGATAGGCGGACAGATGCGGTTCCTCGTCGGGCACGCCGTCCATGTCGCCGATCTGGTCGAGCTCGGCCTCGGCATAGCCTTCGGCGGCAAGCGATTCGAGAGCGCGGCGCACCGCCGAATCGTCGTCCGGCGCGACCAGCATCACATGCACGCCTTCCGGCTTGCCGCCTTTGCGCTTCCACACCCGGCCGGTAATAATGGTGACCGGGCGCTCCTCATTGTCATTCACGGGTTTGTACCTCCGGGCGAGGGGGTTTGGGCTGTTCATGCCGCCTTTTCGCACGAAGCACGGCCTGGAAACAGGCGCAAGCCGGTCACTTTCTGCCTTCCTCTTGAAAAACGGCGCAAGAAAATTACATGCATTTTTCGCATGGCTGCCACGCCTCGGTTTCAGCGCAATATTTGCCGCTCCGGGGTTGACGGACAGTGGCCATACGAGTAGAAGCCGCCCAGTCAGAACCGATGTGAGGCTCTTGCTTCCGAAGCGACACGCTTTGGAGTTTGCCTCAAACAGGGTTCGTTTTACGAGCGAAAAGACATTTCCGGCGTGCATGAAGCGGCTTCCGCTTCCTCTGCCATTTGTTCGGGCAAGACCGCGAGGCGGTTTGTGGCCCGAATTTGCGTATGGAAATGACGCTTTGAGCGGCCCTGACCGGGCGAGACACGGAATTGAGAGACAAGAGGGTTTAATGCCTACCGTCAACCAGCTGATCCGCAAGCCGCGCATTGCGCCGGTGAAGCGCAACAAGGTCCCGGCCATGCAGCAGAACCCGCAGAAGCGGGGCGTCTGCACGCGCGTCTACACCACGACGCCGAAGAAGCCGAACTCGGCGCTGCGCAAGGTGGCCAAGATCCGCCTGACCAATGGTTTTGAAGTGATCGGTTACATCCCCGGCGAAGGCCATAACCTTCAGGAGCACTCGGTGGTGATGATCCGCGGCGGTCGCGTCAAGGATCTTCCGGGCGTCCGTTACCACATCATCCGCGGCGTGCTCGACACGCAAGGCGTGAAGAACCGCAAGCAACGCCGTTCGAAATACGGCGCCAAGCGTCCGAAGTGACCGAAGCGTAGCCAAGGTCGTTCCGGGCGGCGTCAAGCGACGATCCGGGATCCAGGCCACCGCGTAGAATTGAGGCAGAGAAAAAATGTCCCGTCGTCACAGTGCAGAAAAGCGTGAGATCAATCCGGACCCGAAGTTCGGCGATCTGATCGTCACCAAGTTCATGAACGCCGTCATGTATGACGGCAAGAAGTCGGTTGCCGAGACCATCGTCTACGGCGCGCTCGACCAGGTCCAGTCCAAGACCAAGCAGGAACCGGTCACCGTCTTCCATCAGGCGCTCGACAATGTCGCGCCGCATGTGGAAGTGCGTTCGCGCCGCGTCGGCGGCGCCACCTACCAGGTTCCGGTCGACGTGCGCCCCGAGCGCCGTCAGGCATTGGCCATCCGTTGGCTGATCGCCGCCGCCCGCAACCGCAACGAGACCACTATGGTCGACCGCCTCTCCGGCGAGCTGATGGACGCGGCCAACAACCGCGGCACCGCCGTCAAGAAGCGTGAAGATACCCACAAGATGGCAGAAGCCAACCGCGCTTTCGCGCACTACCGCTGGTAAAGCGCGAACGAGACTGAAGAGGCACCTCCCATGGCCCGCGAATATAAAATCGAAGACTACCGCAATTTCGGTATCATGGCGCATATCGACGCCGGCAAGACGACGACCACCGAGCGCGTCCTCTATTACACGGGCAAGTCGCACAAAATCGGCGAAGTCCATGACGGCGCTGCGACCATGGATTGGATGGAGCAGGAGCAGGAGCGCGGCATCACCATCACGTCGGCCGCCACCACGACCTTCTGGAAGGGTCGCGACGGCAAGATGCATCGCTTCAACATCATCGACACCCCCGGCCACGTCGACTTCACCATCGAGGTCGAACGTTCGCTGCGCGTGCTCGACGGCGCCATCGCGCTGCTCGATGCCAATGCCGGTGTCGAGCCGCAGACGGAGACCGTCTGGCGCCAGGCTGACAAGTACCGCGTGCCGCGCATGATCTTCTGCAACAAGATGGACAAGATCGGCGCCGACTTCTACCGCTCGGTCGAGATGATCGGTTCGCGCCTCGGTGCGCATGCCGTCGTCATGCAGCTGCCGATCGGCGCCGAGACCGAGTTCAAGGGTGTCGTCGACCTCGTTGAGATGAACGCGCTGGTCTGGCGCGACGAGACGCTGGGCGCTGCCTGGGACATCGTCGAGATCCCTGCCGACCTCAAGGCTCGTGCCGAAGAGTACCGCGAGAAGATGATCGAGGCCGCCGTCGAAATGGACGAAACGGCGCTCGAGAATTACCTCGAAGGCAAGATGCCGAGCAATGACGAGATCCGTGCGCTCATCCGCAAGGGCACGATCGCGGTGAAGTTCTATCCGATGTTCTGTGGCTCGGCCTTCAAGAACAAGGGCGTGCAGCCGCTGCTCGACGCCGTCGTCGAATATCTGCCGTCGCCGGCCGATGTCCCGGCCATCAAGGGCGTCGACGCCAAGACCGACGCCGAGATCGAGCGTCATGCCGACGACAACGAGCCGCTGTCGATGCTCGCCTTCAAGATCATGAACGACCCGTTCGTCGGTTCGCTCACCTTTGCCCGCATCTATTCGGGCAAGCTCACCAAGGGCATCTCGGTCGACAACACCGTGAAGGGCAAGAAAGAGCGCATCGGCCGCATGCTGCAGATGCATGCGAATTCGCGCGCCGACGTCGAAGAGGCTTTTGCCGGCGACATCGTCGCCCTCGCTGGTCTCAAGGACACTACCACCGGCGACACGCTCAGTGATCCGCTGCATCCGGTCATCCTCGAGCGCATGGAATTCCCCGATCCGGTCATCCAGATCGCCATCGAGCCGAAGACCAAGAACGACCAAGAAAAGATGGGCCTCGCCCTTCACCGCCTGGCCGCCGAGGATCCGTCTTTCCGCGTCAAGACCGACGAGGAAAGCGGCCAGACGATCATCTCCGGCATGGGCGAGCTTCACCTCGACATCATCGTCGACCGCATGCGTCGCGAGTTCAAGGTCGAGGCCAATGTCGGCGCGCCGCAGGTGGCCTATCGCGAGACGATCACTCGCAAGCACGAGCAGGACTACACGCACAAGAAGCAGACCGGCGGTACCGGCCAGTTCGCCCGCGTCAAGATCCTGTTCGAGCCGAATCCGGAAAGCAGCGAATTCGAGTTCGAAACCAAGATCGTCGGCGGCGCTGTGCCGAAGGAATACATCCCCGGTGTCGAAAAGGGCATCAACAGCGTCATGACCTCGGGCCCGTTCGCCGGCTTCCCGATGATCGGCGTCAAGGCGACGCTGATCGATGGTGCCTACCACGACGTGGACTCTTCGGTTCTGGCCTTCGAAATCGCCGGCCGCGCCTGCTTCCGTGAAGCAGCGCCGAAGTTGGGCGTGCAGTTGCTCGAGCCGATCATGAAGGTCGAAGTGGTGACGCCGGAAGATTACGTCGGCAGCGTCATTGGCGACCTGAACGGCCGTCGCGGCCAGATCCAGGGCCAGGAAGCCCGTGGCGTCGCGGTGGTCATCAACGCGATGGTGCCGCTCGCCAACATGTTCAAATACGTGGACAACCTTCGCTCGATGAGCCAGGGCCGCGCGGCCTACACGATGCAGTTCGACCATTACGAACCGGTCCCGACCGCGGTCGCCCAGGAAGTCCAGAAGAAATACGCGTAACTCGAAACGAGTTGCACCAGTAACTTAATTCAAGGCCCGCACGGGCTGGCAGGAATGGAGAGATCACATGGCAAAAGGTAAATTCGAGCGCACTAAGCCTCATGTGAACATTGGCACGATTGGTCACGTCGACCACGGCAAGACGTCGCTGA
>NZ_JAMYMF010000055.1:0-23806 GCF_040318415.1 Mesorhizobium sp. M1163
CGCTCCTTCGCTCAACTGCCTCTCCAAAGAATCCTTTCTCAGCCTAAACTCAACCCCAAAATCGCCATATGCGATTCCCCTGCCCCTTGAGGGGGGGAGATGTCGGCGAAGGCGACAGAGGGGGTCGCCTCGCGTAGAGCGCTAACCTCCATCTGTCGCAAGGGAGGTCGCATCCAGTCGAACCGACCCCCTCTGGCCTGCCGGCCATCTCCCCCTCAAGGGGGGAGATCACCTGCCCTCAAACATGCACCGCCCGCCCGAGCGCCTTCAGCGCCGCTTCCTGAAAACCCTCCCCTTGCGTCGGGTGGGCGTGGATGGTGCCGGCAATGTCCTCCAGACGCGCGCCCATCTCCAGTGCCAGGCCGAAGGCCGTCGACAGTTCCGACACGCCTTGGCCGACCGCCTGGATGCCGAGCACCAGATGGTTGTCGGCGCGGGCAACGATCCGGACAAAGCCCTCCTCACCCATCTTCGTCATCGCCCGGCCATTGGCGGCGAAGGGGAACAATCCGACCTTGATCTCGCCACGGGCCTTTGCCTCCTCCGGCGACAGGCCTGCGGTGATCAGCTCCGGATCGGTGAAGCAGATAGCGGGAATGCAGCGTTTGTCCCAGCTGCGCTTGTGGCCGGCGACGATCTCGGCGACCATTTCGCCTTGCGCCATCGCCCGGTGCGCCAGCATCGGCTCGCCGGTGACGTCGCCTACGGCAAAGATGCCGCGCATCGAGGTGCGGCACTGGTCGTCGATGCGGATGAATTTTCCCGCCATGTCGAGGTCGATCTGCTCGAGCCCCCAGTCTTCGACCACCGGCTTGCGCCCGACGGTGACCAGAATCCTGTCGGCAACGATCTTGGCATTCTTGCCGTCCTTCGTCTCGACCAGCAGCGCATCGCCCTTGGTCGACAACCCCTTGGCCTTGGCGCCCACAAGCACCTCGATCCCGAGCTCGGCGAGCCGCTTCACCACCGGCCGGGTCAGTTCGGCATCATATTGCGCCAGTACGCGCGGCAAAGCCTCGACCACGGTCACCTTGGCGCCCATCTTGGCGAAGGCGATGCCGAGCTCCAGCCCGATATAGCCGCCACCAACGACGGCAAGCCTTTCCGGCATTTCGCTCAGCGCCAGCGCTTCGGTGGACGATATCACCAAGCCACCGAAGGGCAGCGACGGCAATTCGATCGACGCCGAGCCCGTGGCGATCACCACCGTCTCGGCGCGGACCACCTGCATCCCGGTTTCGGTCTGGACCTCGACGGTCTTGCCGTCACGGAATTTCGCCCAGCCGTGCACGGTCTTGACCCCGGCCTTCTTCAACAGGCCGGCAACGCCGCTGTTAAGCCGGCTAACCATGCCGTCCTTCCAGGCGATGGTCGTTTCGAGATCAATCGATGGTGTTGCGATTGAAATGCCGAGCGGGCTCTTGCCGCCGGCCATGTGCGACGCCTTTTCGAACTCTTCGGCCGCATGGATCAGCGCCTTGGACGGGATGCAGCCGACATTAAGACAGGTGCCGCCCGGTTTGCCGAACTCGACGATAACCGTGTCGATGCCAAGCTGGCCGGCGCGGATGGCGCAGACATAGCCGCCGGGGCCGGCGCCGATGACGAGCAGCTTGCAGGAGATTTCCTTCATGTCGTGCCCCATGCAGCGGCTCGGAAAAGGGCGCTCTGTGGCGATCCTTCGCGCACCCCTCTGTCCTGCCGGACATCTCCCCCACAAAGGGGGAGATTGGATCTCGCCTCCGCCTTCGCCAATCGCCGCCGTCGCAGGAGCGGTCGGAGCGCGGAAACTGCCAATCTCCCCCCTTGTGGGGGAGATGCCTGGCAAGGCAGAGGGGGGCGCTGTCCCTCCAGCCTCCCGATCGTTCCGCACCGCCGCAACATTCTATTCATCTCCTCAATCCACAAAAATCAGCGCTGGCGTTTCCAGCAGCGCCTTTATCCGCTGGATGAACACCGCAGCGTCCCAGCCGTCGATGACGCGGTGGTCGAAGCTGGAGGACAGGTTCATCATCTTGCGCGGGATGAACTGGGTGCCGTCCCACACCGGCCGCATCATCATCTTGTTGACGCCGAGGATCGCCACTTCCGGATGATTGATCACCGGCGTCGTCGCCACACCGCCCATGGCCCCGAGCGAAGTGATGGTGATGGTCGATCCAGAGAGCTCGTCGCGCGTCGCCGTGCCGGATTTTGCCGCCTCAGCCAGCCTGACAACCTCGGCTGCGCAATCCCAGATGTCGCGCGCCTCGGCGTGCTTGACCACCGGCACCACCAGCCCCGACGGGGTCTGCGCGGCGATGCCGATATGGACCCCGCCATGCTGGTGGATTATGCCCGCCTCGTCGTCGAACAGCGCGTTGAGGTTTGGCTGGTCGGCGATCGCCTTGACCATCGCCCGCATCAGAAACGGCAGCAGCGTCAGCTTCGGCCTGTCCGCGCCCGGCCGCTTCTCCTTGTTGAGCGCGGCGCGCAAATCCTCGAGCGCGGTGACGTCGATCTCTTCGACATAGGTGATGTGCGGGATGCGCGATTTGGCCAGCGTCATCTTCTCGGCGATCTTTCGCCTGAGCCCGACTATTTTGATATCCTCGACCGCCTCGTTGCGGACAAGCCCGGAAATCTTGGCGGGCCCGGGTCCGCGCGCCAGGAAAGCTTCGATGTCCTCATGCTGGATACGGCCGGCCGGGCCGCTCCCCACAATTTGCCGCAGGTCGATGCCGGCCTCTTTCGCCCTGAGGCGGACGGCCGGCGAAGCCAACGGCTTCTCGCCCTCCGGACGCCGCGCGCCGGAGATCGGCGCAGTACCCCCGCCGGAGGGGAATTCCGTTGCCGGCTCACTTTCGCGCACAGAAGCGCTTCCTGACGGAGGTGGGACTGGTTTGGCGTCGGCCTTGGGAGCCGAAGCTCGTCCCCCTCCCCCTTGTGGGGGTCCGAAGGACGGGCGAGACCCGTGGCTCGCCCCGGCAAGGTTAGGGGTGGGGGTACGCTTGGCGCCCGCCTCAACGTCCCGTGGCGGCTTGACGTTACCCTCGCCGGCCACCTTCAGGCGCACGATGGGCGAGCCGATCGCCACCGTGTCGCCGATCTCCGCACCCAGCCAGAGGATCTCACCATCGACGGGCGAGGGAATCTCGACCGTCGCCTTGTCGGTCATCACAGCGGCCAGCACGGCGTCCTCGCGCACGAGATCGCCGACCTTGACCTGCCATTCGACCAGCTCGGCCTCGGCGACGCCTTCACCGACATCGGGTAGCTTGATGACATATTCGCCCATCGTCTTCCCCCTCAGGCTTCCATCGTTTCGACGAGCGCGCGGCCTAGCCGCGCAGGACCGGGAAAATAGTCCCACTCCTGCGCATGTGGATAGGGCGTGTCCCAGCCGGTGACCCGCGCCACCGGCGCCTCCAGATGGTGGAAGCAGTTCTCCTGAACCAGCGCCGAAAGTTCGGCGCCGAACCCCGATGTCAGCGTCGCCTCGTGCACGACCACGCAGCGCCCGGTCTTGTTGACCGAGGCGACGATCGTCTCGAGGTCGAGCGGCAGCAGCGTTCTCAGATCGATGATCTCGGCATCGATGCCGGTCTCCTCGGCCGCCGCCTGGGCGACATAGACCATCGTGCCGTAGGCAAGTACGGTGATCTCAGCGCCCTGTCTGCGGATCACCGCCTTGCCTAGCGGCACCGTGTAATGGCCGTCGGCGACTTCGCCAAGCTCATGTTTCGACCATGGTGTTACCGGCCGCTCGTGATGACCGTCGAAGGGTCCGTTATAAAGCCGCTTCGGTTCCAGGAAGATCACTGGGTCGGGATCCTCTATCGCGGCGATCAGCAAGCCCTTGGCGTCATGCGGGTTCGAGGGCACCACGACTTTCAGCCCGGAGACGTGGGTGAACAGCGCCTCCGGGCTCTGGCTGTGGGTCTGGCCACCAAAAATGCCGCCGCCGGTGGGCATCCTGACCACGAGCGGGCAGGTGAAGTCGCCGTTCGATCGATAGCGCAGCCGCGCCGCTTCCGAGACGATCTGGTCATAGGCCGGATAAACATAGTCGGCAAACTGCACCTCGACGCAAGGCTTCAGCCCGTAGGCGGCCATGCCGATGGCCGCGCCGACAATGCCGGATTCGCTGATCGGCGCATCGAAGCAGCGGCTCTTGCCGTATTTCGCCTGCAGGCCTTGCGTACAGCGGAAGACGCCGCCGAAGAAGCCGACATCTTCGCCGAAGACGATGACACGCCCGTCGCGCGCCATCGACACGTCCATGGCGTCGCGGATTGCCTCGATCATGGTCCGTCGCGGCATGGTTAAACTCCCGCCTGCTGGCGCTGGCGCCTGAGGTGCGGCGGCATCTCGGCATAGACGCCCTCGAACATATCGCGCGCCGAGGGCTTGCCGCCGGCATGCAGCGTGCCGTGGCGCTCGGCCTGCCGCTGCGCCGAAATCACCGTGTCGAGGATTTCCGCCTCGGCCTGGGCGTGGCGTTCGTCCGACCAGACGCCGCGCTGGATGAGGTGGTTCTTCAGCCTGACGATCGGGTCGCCGAGCGGCCACGCGTCGGACTCGGCCTTCGGCCGGTAGGCCGACGGGTCATCGGAGCTGGAATGGGCGCCGACGCGGTAAGTGACATATTCGACCAGCGTCGGCCCGAGATTGTTGCGCGCCCGCTCCGCCGCCCATTTGGCCACCGCATGGACGGCGAGATAGTCGTTGCCGTCGACGCGCAGCGACGGGATGCCGAAGCCCAGTCCGCGGGCAGCAAAAGTGCCGGAGCCGCCCCGGGCTATCCCCTGGAAGGTCGAAATCGCCCACTGGTTGTTGACGACGTTGAGCACGACCGGCGCCTTGTAGGTCGAGGCGAACACCAGCGCCGAATGGAAGTCGGACTCGGCGGTCGAGCCGTCGCCGATCCAGGCGGCGGCGATCTTCTGGTCATTGCTGATCGCCGAAGCCATCGCCCAGCCGACTGCCTGGATGTACTGCGTTGCCAGGTTGCCGGAGATCGAGAAAAAGCCGTGCTCCTTCGACGAGTACATGATCGGCAGCTGTCGGCCTTTCAGCGGATCGGCCTCGTTCGAATAGATCTGGTTCATCATCGTGACCATCGGATAGCCGTCGGCGATGAGCAGCCCAGCCTGCCGATAGGTCGGAAAATTCATGTCGCCCGGCGCCAGCGCCTTGCGGAAGGCGCAGCTCACCGCCTCTTCGCCGAGATGCTGCATGTAGAAGGAAGTCTTGCCCTGGCGCTGCGCCATCTGCATGCGCGCATCGAAGCTGCGCAGCGTCACCATATGGCGCAGCCCCTCCAGCAGTTCCTCGTCGGAAAGCAGGCCGGCCCACGGCCCGACCGCCTCGCCGGCGCGGTTGAGCACACGAATGATCGAGAACGCCAGATCGCGGATGGTGCGCGGATCGACGTCGATCTCGGGGCGCGGCACCGAGCCGGCCTTGGGGATGGTCACGTCTGAAAAATCCGGCGTGCCGCCCGGCCGCACCTCCGGCTCCGGAACATGGAAGCGCAACATTCCGGCATCGGCCATGATCTCGGTCCTCCACTGTTGCCCGGCCAAGATATTTGCACACCGCCGGACCCGTGCCAATTCGTCGGGCAGGGCTTCGGTCCTTCGGCTCCCGCCGATGCAGCCTGCCGCGCACAAGATGAAGATGTGTCTGCGAAATTTCTTGTCGATGTTGGACGGCAGCACGCAACTTAGCAGAAATTTGCCGACGATTGCCGCAACAGACGATATGTCCCGGGGTGAGCTTGCCTTTGACGAGCCCGCACATCCAGC
Organism: Mesorhizobium sp. M1163; assembly: GCF_040318415.1. Classification (NCBI taxonomy): domain Bacteria; kingdom Pseudomonadati; phylum Pseudomonadota; class Alphaproteobacteria; order Hyphomicrobiales; family Phyllobacteriaceae; genus Mesorhizobium; species Mesorhizobium sp. M1163. The sequence continues at coordinate 5,790 of NZ_JAMYMF010000055.1, forward strand.
GATTCAAGTTGCGCCTACCATTCAGGACCTTATCCTGACGGCATCGTTGTGAGAGAGGCGGGAATGCAAGGCAGATCGAGGGCCGTCGTCGCTTTGGCGATTGTAGCTTTTCTGGTTGGATCCGGTCGACCAGCTTTCGCTCAGTCGGACGATTGCATCGGCACGTACTATCGCACGAGGGATGCTGCCTGCATTGACCGGCTTATCACAACCTTGGATCAAGCTCCGTCCAGCGCTGAAAACGGAACGATAACCGGGTTTTTCGCTGCATTGTTCGACGGCTCGCCGGAGATGCGACGAAAACTGCTGGATGGCGTGCCCTCCGATCGCGCGGCTGACCTTTATCTGGCCGCTCTGCACAAGGCTGGTCTCACGGACGAACCGCGGCGTTTCGCGTCGAGCCGAAAGCTGGAGGATGCAGCATCCCCCGGTGCCATGCCTTTGAAAACGTTGACACCCCTCTTTGTCCCGTTGGACAATGATCTGCTGCTTGGCGCCTATATGGCGACAGGAGACTTGTCCTACATAGATCATATTCTGGAAAATCTTCGACCAGCCGTGACGGCATCGCGGCGGACGCAATCCGCATCGGCCTTGTTATGGGGAAATTCGCGGGTGCGGTGGCTCCAGGTCGCCCCGAGAATATCATGATTGTCGCTGCATGCCGGAAATATGGGTGCCCCAAGAGCCAGGCATCAAAAGACATGATGCGTGTGATGACGGTGGCATCGGCTGTATGGGCTATACGGTCGCTGGCGAAGAATGACGTTGCAATCAAACAGGAACTCGATCGCCTTTTCCAAAACGACTCGCGTTTGGCCGCCATTTTCGCAAGAGAGCAGAACGCCTTCACAAATTATCTGGCCTCAGTGACTTTGTGGTCGGTCGAGAAAGACAAATCGCTTGACGCGGCAATGACGGACTATGAACGCCTCGGTGCTGCCGATACTTCGTTCAAGCCTGATAGCATCCTGCAATCCCCCGAGGACAAGAACTAGCAGGCCGGCGCCTGTGGTTCACCCGGAGCTCTCGCCATGCTAACCACAACACCATGGTACAGAAGAAAGCATACGAGGTCGATTCATGGCTCGCGAAGCCGGATCCGCGCGTCTCGGTCGTGCTGCTTTACGGTCCCGATCGTGGGCTGGTCGCCGAGCGGGCAAAGGCCTTTGCCGCCAGGACCGGCCTGCCGCTCGACGATCCGTTCTCGGTGGTCAGGCTGGACGGATCGGAGGTCGATCGCGACGAGGGCCGCCTGCTCGACGAGGCGCGCACCATGCCGATGTTTTCGGAGCGGCGCCTGCTATGGGTGCGCAACGCTGGGGCTCAGAAGGCGCTTGCCGACGACGTCAGGGCGCTGACCGCCGAGCCACCGCGCGATGCCATTATCCTGATCGAGGCCGGCGACCTGAAGAAGGGCGTCGGCCTGCGCGCCGTGGTGGAGGCGGCGGACAATGCCATGGCTCTGCCTTGCTACGCCGATGAGGCCAGGGACATTGACACGGTCATCGACGACGAACTGCGCAAGGCTGGCATGTCGATGACGCTGGAGGCTCGGCAGGCGCTGCGCCGCAACCTCGGCGGCGACCGGCTGGCCTCGCGCGGCGAGATCGAAAAGCTGGTGCTTTATGCACATGGCCAGGCCGAAATCGGCCTCGACGACGTCAAGGCGACATCCGGGGATGTCTCCGGCCTCTCCTTCGATGCGGCCGTCGACGCCCTGCTCGAAGGCAGGATCGCCGACTTCGACACCGCCTTCACCCGCCATTGCCAGTCCGGCGGCCAGCCCTTCCTGGTGCTTTCATCGGCGATGCGGCAGTTGCAGACGATCAAGGCGATGCGCGGCCTGATGGACGCCGGCGGCCGCAATGCCGCTTCGGTCGTAGCCGCGGCGCGCCCGCCGGTGTTTTTCTCCAGGCGCAAGCTGGTCGAGAAAGCCCTCGAACGCTGGAGCAGCGAGGCGCTCGGCCGCGCCCTGACCCGCTTGCAGACGGCGGTGCTGCAGACGCGCCGGCGGCCCGATCTGTCGACCGCGCTGGCACGCCAGGCGCTGCTCGGCATTGCCGTGGAAAGCGCAAGGCTGGCGCAGAGGTAAGCGCGCTTCGAGCAGATGGTGGCTTCAACTCAGTCGGAGACGACCAATCATTGAGGCTGGCGCCGCCCCTCATTGCGCTACCGGGCATTTCTCCCCGTAAACGAGGAGAAAGAAGCCGGCCGCGACGCCGGCACCCTTCTTGCAACGGTGGAAATCGGCAAAACCGTCAGAGACAGCGCCCTTCTCCCCGTCACTATACGGGAGAAGATGCCGGCAGGCAGATGAGGGCGGCGCCAACACCCGAAACAGGAGCGAATTCTTGTCAGAACGGCAGCCGATTCACGAGTAGTTTGCCGGCTAAGGTACCAGGCCCCACTTACTCCCGCTTCAGCCTTCGGCAAAGCTCATCGAGCTGCTCCAGCGTCCGGTAGGCGACGCTGATCACGCCGCCGCGCTGGTTGTGCTCGATCGTGACGATCATGCCGATCGTGCTGGTCATCTGCCGCTCCAGCACCAGTGTGTCGGTATCCTTTTGCGGCGGTGCGGCGGGCGGGCGTTTTGCCGCCGGCGCGCCGACCGGCATCTGCGCCAGCGCCTCGGCCTGGCGCACCGAAAGCCCCTCATCGATGATCCGCTTGGCGAGCCCGGCCGGGTCGTCGGCCGTCACCAAGGTACGGGCGTGGCCGGCCGACAGCGCCCCATCGACCAGCATGTCGCGAATGACGTCGGGCAGCTTGAGCAGCCTCAGCGTGTTGGCGACATGGCTGCGGCTCTTGCCGATCACCTGGCCGAGATCGGCCTGGGTATAGCCGTGGTCGTCGATCAGCTGCTGGTAGCCCAGCGCTTCCTCGACCGGGTTGAGGTCGGTGCGCTGGACGTTTTCGATGATCGCCAGTTCGAGCGCCGTGCGATCGTTGACATCGCGCACAATGATCGGGATTTCGGTCAGCCCGGCGCGTTGCGCCGCACGCCAACGACGCTCGCCGGCGATAATCTCGTAGCGGCCCGTTTGGGTTTTCGACGGCCGCGCCACCACCGGCTGCACCACGCCGTGTTCGCGGATCGACTGGGCGAGGTCGGTCAGGTCGGCGTCGCCAAAATGCCGCCGCGGGTTTTTCGGGTTAGGGCTGAGGAACTCGATCGGCACCTTGCCGTCGGCCGCCAGCCCCGGCTTTTCCGGTGCCGCCGGGCGATCGATTTCGCCGATCAGGGCCGCCAATCCCCGGCCCAGTCTCTTTCTCGAAGGGTCTTCGTTCATCGTCCGTCCAGATCGTTTCGGTATCGAATCGCTTGTTGGCTACTGTTAGGCGGCACGCAATTTGCGCTCGCGGCGGATCACTTCCGAAGCAAGCTGCAGATAGGCCTGGCTGCCCGAGCATTTGAGGTCGTAGAGAATCGCCGGTTTGCCATAGGACGGCGCCTCGGAAACGCGGACATTGCGCGGGATGACGGTTTCATAGACCTTATCGCCCATATGCGCCCGCACATCCTGCACCACCTGGTTGGCGAGATTGTTGCGCCCGTCGAACATCGTCAGCACGATGCCCTGGATCGTCAGATCGGGGTTGATTGAACGGCGCACCTGCTCGACCGTCTCCAACAGCTGGCTCAGGCCCTCCAGCGCGAAGAATTCACACTGCAGCGGTACCAGCACCGAATCGGCCGCAGCCATCGAATTCAGCGTCAGCAGATTGAGCGAAGGCGGGCAATCGATCAGCACATAGCCGAAATTGGCCGAGCGCTCGGCCGAAGCCCGCAGCGCGTTGCGCAGCCGCAGCACCCGGTCCGGCGCCGAGGCGATTTCCATCTCGATGCCGAGCAGATCGAGCGTCGACGGCACGATCGACAGGCCGGGCACCGCCGTCGGGATCGCCGCCGCTTCCAGGTCGAGTTCGCCGGTCAGCACATCATAGGACGAGACGGTGCGGTCGCGCCGGTCGATGCCAAGCCCGGTGCTGGCGTTGCCCTGCGGGTCGAGATCGACGATCAGCACCTGTTCGCCTATAGCGGCCAGCGCGGTGGCCAGATTGATGGCCGTCGTCGTCTTGCCGACGCCGCCCTTCTGGTTGGCGACGGTGATGATTCGGGGGCCGTTCTTCATCATGGGTCTATGCCAGAAATTCATTCGGGGTCGCCGGTCACTAGCCAGGGTGCTGTCGCAAGTCGGATATTTCGAGAACGACGCCCTGCGCGTCGGTTACACTGGCATGTTCTACCAGATCGAAAGACCATCGTTGAGCGCTTTCTGCCACTTCGGCGCGGTAATCCCGGCCTTTGTGAAACAGGCCGCGCGCGCCCTTCGTAAGCCACGGCGCCGCCAGGTGGAGCAGGGCCGGCAGCGAGGCGAGCGCCCTGGCCGTGACGATTTGCGGTGCAGGAACAAGAGGATAGCTGTCGTCTATGCGTCGCGCGATGACCTTGGCAGGCAGGCTGAACTGTCCGACGACCGCTTGCAGGAACGATGCTTTTTTCCGATTGCTTTCAACCAGGTCGATGCTGGCCCCTTCACGCTCGACCACTAGAAAGGCCAGCACAAGCCCGGGAAAACCGCCGCCGGAGCCGAGATCGACCCAGCGCTTCGCGTCTGGTTTGATTCGCGCCAGTTGCGCGCTGTCGAGGATGTGGCGGCGCCAGACATCGTCCTGCGTCGATTGCGCGGCCAGATTGATCCGGCGATTCCATTTCTGGAAGACGGCCTCGAACTCGACCAGACGATCGAATGTTTCACGTGAAACCGGGCCTGCTGCCTGTTGCAGGTTCGCCCAGGACGCAGCGCTCACGCGACCTGCTTTCGCGCGGCCGCCTCGGCGTTGCGGACATGCGCGACGATAATCGCCAGCGCCGCCGGCGTCATGCCTTCCATACGCTGCGCGTCAGCGATGGAACGCGGCTGGCGTGCCAGCATCTTTTGCTTCAGCTCATTGGACAGGCCGGGAACAGAAGCAAAGTCGAGCGACTCGGGAATAAGCCGGCTCTCCTCAAGCCTGATCTGCGAGACGTCCGCCTGCTGGCGGTCGAGATAGACGGAATATTTGGCTTCCGTTTCAAGACGTTCGGCCGTTTTGGCGTCGATTGCTCCAAAAGCAGGTTCGATGCGCCCCAGCCAGGCGATGTCGACACCGGGATAGGCCAGCAACTCATAGGCCGAGCGGCGTACGCCGTCCCGGTTGATCTCGAGCCCATGGCGCGCCGCCTCATTCGGGGTCATCGTGGTGCCGAGGGCGAGCTGCCGCGCCTTATCAAGGTCTTGCACGACAGTGTTGAACCGTTGCGTTCGCTCCGGCGAGGCGATCCCCAGTCTCATCGCCAGCGGCGTCAGCCGCTCATCGGCATTGTCCGCACGCAGCGACAGCCGGAACTCGGCCCGCGAGGTGAACATGCGGTAGGGCTCGGCGATGCCGCGGCTGGTCAAGTCGTCGACCATCACGCCGATATAGGCTTCGGTGCGGCTTAGCACGATTTCATCGCTCGCCGACGCCTTGCGCGCTGCATTCAAGCCGGCAAGCAGCCCTTGCGCGCCAGCCTCCTCGTAGCCGGTGGTTCCGTTGATCTGGCCGGCGAGGTAAAGCCCGGCGATCCGCTTGGTTTCCAGCGTCGGCTTGAGTTCGCGTGGGTCGACATGGTCATATTCGATGGCATAGCCGGGCTGCAGCATCGTTGCCCGCTCCAGCCCCGGAATGGTTTTCAGGATGTCGAGCTGTACGTCCTCGGGCAGCGAGGTCGAGATGCCGTTCGGGTACACCGTGTCGTCGTCGAGCCCTTCTGGCTCCAGAAAAATCTGGTGGCCTTCGCGGTCACCGAACTTGACGATCTTGTCTTCGATGGACGGGCAATAACGCGGCCCGACGCCTTCGATTGACCCCGAATACATCGCCGAGCGGCCAAGATTGGCGCGAATCAGCTCATGCGTGGCATTGGTCGTGCGCGTAATCCCGCAATGGATCTGCGGGTTTTCGATGCGGTCGGTGAGCAGCGAGAACGGCACGGGATCTTCATCCGCCGCCTGGCTCTCAAGCGACGCCCAATCGATCGTCCTGCCGTCCAGCCGCGGCGGCGTGCCGGTCTTCAGCCGCCCGAGCCTGAAGCCGGCGCGGCTCATCGTCGCCGACAGGCCGATGCTCGCTTGCTCGTTCATGCGGCCGGCGACGATTTTCTTCTCGCCAATATGAATCAGCCCGCGCAGAAAGGTGCCGGTCGTCAGCACCACGGCGCCACAGGCGAGCCTGCTTCCATCCTCCAGCAGCACCGCCGTGATGCGCCCATCGTCGATTTCCCCGTCATTGATGTCGAAGTCCAGCACCTCGCCTTCAATGACATCGAGGCCGGCCTGCTGCCGGATTGCCGCCTGCATGGCGAGCCGATAGAGCTTCCTGTCGGCTTGCGTCCGCGGACCGCGGACCGCTGGCCCCTTACGACGGTTGAGCAGACGGAACTGGATGCCGGCCGCATCGGCGACGCGCCCCATCAGCCCGTCCATGGCATCGATCTCGCGAACCAGATGGCCTTTGCCGAGGCCGCCAATCGCCGGGTTGCAGGACATCACACCGATCGTGTCGAAGCGCAGCGTCACCAGCGCGGTTCTGGCGCCGGCACGCGCGGCAGCACTGGCCGCCTCGCACCCAGCATGGCCGCCACCCACCACAACCACATCATAGCGATTGGTCATCTGTATCTTCCGGTTCGAATCTGCCGACACATGTGCCCGCCGGGACGAGCTGTCAAGAACAGAGAGGCTTCAGGCGCATAACTGCGCTGACCATTGCAGATAGAGAACGCCCGGCGCTGCCCTGTCTGCCTTCTCCCCTTGTGGGAGAAAGCAAGAGCTGCACCTAACCCCCTCAACCTGCAGCACCTGCGACATTTGCACAGCGAATCGTTTCACGTGAAACAATGCCCTCCACTGACCGCCCAGCGTTTCACGTGAATCACTGGGGCGTATTCTTCCCAATGTTTCACGTGAGTCATTTCCCAATACAGAATTGCGAAAAGATCACGTCGAGCATGTCCTCGACATCGACCGCGCCGACGATTCGTCCGAGCCGATCCGCCGCCAGGCGCAGTTCCTCGGCGCGCAATTCCTGTCCGCGGTCACTACTTGCCGCTGCCGCAAGCAGGAAGCGTTTCGTCTCATTGAGCAGCTCGACGTGCCGCAGCCGCGACGGCAGGATATCGCCGGCCTGGCCGATCTGCGCTGCGGCGTGCCGCCCGATCTCGTCCAGCAATTCGGCCACTCCCGTGCCGTCCTGCGTCGAGATAGCGATATCGTAGTGCGCCGCAGGCGAGGGTGATTTGCCCCTCAGAAGATCAACCTTCGTTCCGACCCTCAGCGCCGGAATGGCGCCCGGCAGCACACCGATCGCCATTGGCTCAGCCATCTCCTCAAGCAGCAACAGCAGGTCCGCACTGTGCGCCTTGGCCCTGGCCTTCTCGATGCCGATCGCCTCGATCTTGCCGGGCGCCTCGCGCAGACCGGCGGTGTCGGTTACCCGGACCCGCACCCCTTCGAGGTCCAGCACCACCTCCAGCAAGTCGCGGGTCGTGCCCGGCTCATCGGTGACGATCGCCGCCTCGCGCCGCGCCAGTGCGTTGAACAGGCTGGATTTGCCGGCATTCGGCGCACCGAGGATGACGACTTCGAACCCGTCGCGAATGATTTCGGCAGCGCGGAAGCCGGCGACATGGCGCTCGATCTCGGCGATCATGGCCCGCACGTCGGACCAGACTGTGTCGGCGACCGAACCCGGCACGTCGTCCTCGTCGGCAAAATCGATCTCGGCCTCGATCATCGCGCGGGCGTGGATCAGCCGTCGGCGCCAGCCCAGATAGAGTTCGCTCTGCACGCCTTCGGCATTGTGCACGGCAAAGCGCCGCTGCGCCTCGGTTTCGGCATTGATGAGATCGGCCAGCGCCTCGGTTTCGACCAGATCGAGCTTGCCGTTGACAAAGGCGCAGCGGGTGAATTCACCCGGCTCGGCATGCCTGACGCCGTCGAAGGAGGTGATCGTTTCCAGCATCTTCGCCACGACGGCGCGTCCGCCATGCACATGGAACTCGGCAACGTCCTCGCCGGTAAAACTGTCGGGACCGGCAAAGAAGGCGACCAGGCCGCTGTCCAGCACCGATCCGTCCGGCGCCCGTAACTTGCGATAGCTAGCAACGCGGTTCGGCACGGCCGATCCGGCAATCGTTTCGACTACGAATCGGCTCTGCGGCCCCGAAATTCGGATCACCGCAATGCCGGCCGGCAGGCGCCCGCTCGACAGTGCCACGATGGAGTCTTTTGAAATCATTTGCCCGCTCTGCCGAAGCGCCCTAGCTATGCCTGTTCAATCCACCATCGAGTTGCGCCGTGACATTGCCTGCACAAAACCTGCTTGCCGACGAGGCCAGTCCCTATCTGCAGCAGCACAGCGGCAATCCGGTGCACTGGCGGCCATGGTCGCCTGCCGCTCTGGCCGAAGCACAGGCGCTGCAGCGTCCGATCCTGCTGTCAGTCGGCTACGCTGCCTGCCACTGGTGCCACGTCATGGCGCATGAGAGCTTCGAGAACGACGGCGTCGCCGCCGTCATGAACCGTCTCTTCGCCAATATCAAGGTCGACCGCGAGGAGCGCCCCGACATCGACCAGATCTACATGGCGGCGCTGTCCTCGATGGGCGAGCAGGGCGGATGGCCGCTGACCATGTTCCTGACGCCGGACGGCAAGCCGTTCTGGGGCGGCACATACTTCCCTCGCGAAGCCCGCTACGGGCGCCCGGGCTTCGTCCAGGTGCTGGAGGCGGTCGACAAGGCTTGGCGGGAGAAGAAAGAAAGCGTTAACCAAAGCGCCGACGGTTTGACTACGCATGTCGAGGCGCGGCTGGCGGGCAGCCATGCCAAGGCCGTACTCGACAGCGACACGCTAGCGAAGCTCGCCAACGGCATTGACGGCATGATCGACCGCGAGCTGGGCGGCCTGCGCGGCGCACCCAAATTCCCCAACGCGCCGTTCATGCAGAGCCTCTGGCTGTCCTGGCTGCGCGACAGCACCGCAGCCCATCGTGACGCCGTTCTCCTCAGCCTCGAAAAGATGCTGGCCGGCGGCATCTACGACCATGTCGGCGGTGGCCTCAGTCGCTACTCGACCGACGCCGAATGGCTGGTGCCGCATTTCGAAAAGATGCTCTACGACAATGCCCAACTCGTCCGGCTGTGCAATTGGGCCTATGCGTCAACTGGCAAGGAATTGTTCCGGTTGCGAATCGAAGAGACGATTGCCTGGCTGTTGCGCGAAATGCGGGTCGAGGGCGGTGCCTTCGCTGCCAGTCTCGATGCCGACAGCGAAGGGGAAGAAGGGCTGTTCTATACCTGGAGCAAGGATGAGGTCGAGCTTGCCCTTGATGACGAATCAGCATTGTTTTTCAACTACTTCACACTTGCCGACCCGCACGGCTGGGAGGGCAAGCCGATCATCCGCCAGACAGAAGCCCAGCAGACGCAAAGTGTGATCGACCGCCAACAGCTCGTCCCGCTGAAAGAAAAATTGCTCGCGGCGAGGGCACAGCGCATCCGGCCAGGGCGTGACGGCAAGGCACTGACCGACTGGAATGGTCTGATGATCGCAGCGCTTGCAGAGGCCGGGCGATCGCTTGGCCGATCCGACTGGATCGTAGCGGCGGCAGCGGCCTTTGCCGCCATTGCGGCTGCCGGGCACGATAACCGTCTGTCGCATTCCATGCTCGGCGCAAAGAGGCTGTTCCCGGCTCTTTCGAGCGACTATGCCGCCATGACCAATGCGGCGGTCTCGCTGTTCGAGGCGACCGGCAATCCCGACTATATCGATCGCGCCGGGAACTTCATTGAGCAACTCGATCTCTGGCACCGGGACAGCGACAAGACCGGCTACTATCTGACCGCATCGAACAGCACGGATGTGCCGATCCGCATCCGCGGCGATGTCGACGAGGCCATTCCTTCCGCCACTGGGCAGATCATCGAAGCCATGGTCCGATTGTCGTCGCTGACCCGCGATCTCGAACTCTGGGAAAAAGCCTGGACAGTCGCCGAGCATGCGGCCGGGCGGGCGGAGCACCAGCCCTATGGCCAGGCAGGAATCGTCAATGCCTGTGCCCTGGCGCTCGAACCGCTGAAACTGGTGATCGTGGATAAACCCGAGAATCCAAGGCTTGTTCCGGTTGCGAATCGAAATCCGGACCCACGTCGGGTGGACATCGTCGTGCCTGTTGGCTCGGCGACAAATCTGCCGGCCTTGCCGGGCGGCGTCCTGCCGCCAACGGCCGAGCCCGGCGCCTGGCTGTGCACGGGGCAGGTCTGCCTGCCGGTGGTAACGGAAGCTGAAGAGCTGGAAGGGTTATTGCGCCGAAGATAGGATTCGTAATCCTATGGCGAAGCAAGGAGTGAAGCGACGCAGCGCAGACCATAGGATCCATGCCGTGACTTTCGCGCGCTGCAACGGCGCAAATTCTGCTCCGCTGCTTTCTCCGGTAGAGCTCACGGCATGGATCCTCGGGCCAAGCCCGAGGATGACGAAGGCAACGGCCAGCCCCCAACCCTACGTATTCATCGAATCGAAGAAGTCCGCATTCGTCTTGGTCTGCTTGAGCTTGTCGATCAGGAACTCGATGGCATCGGTAGTTCCCATCGGCGCCAGGATGCGGCGCAGCACGAAGATCTTCTGCAGATCCTGCTTGGAAACCAGCAGGTCTTCCTTGCGGGTGCCGGACTTCAATATGTCCATGGCCGGATAGATGCGCTTGTCGGCCACCTTGCGGTCGAGCTGGATTTCGCAGTTGCCGGTGCCCTTGAACTCTTCGAAGATGACTTCGTCCATGCGGCTGCCGGTGTCGATCAGCGCGGTGGCGATGATGGTCAGCGAGCCGCCTTCCTCGATGTTGCGGGCGGCGCCGAAGAAGCGCTTCGGCCGCTGCAGCGCGTTCGCGTCGACACCGCCGGTCAGCACCTTGCCGGATGACGGCACGACGGTGTTGTAGGCGCGACCGAGACGCGTGATCGAATCCAGCAGGATCACCACGTCGCGACCGTGCTCGACCAGGCGCTTGGCCTTTTCGATCACCATCTCGGCAACCTGGACATGGCGTACCGCCGGCTCGTCGAAGGTCGACGAGATCACCTCGCCCTTCACCGAGCGCTGCATGTCGGTAACCTCCTCCGGCCGCTCGTCGATCAGAAGCACGATCAGATAGCATTCCGGATGGTTGGCGGTGATCGAGTGGGCGATGTTCTGCATGAGAACCGTCTTGCCGGTGCGCGGCTGCGCATTGATCAACGCACGCTGCCCCTTGCCGATCGGCGCGACCAGGTCGATCACGCGCGGCGAGATGTCCTTGGTGGTCGGATTGTCGATCTCCATCTTCAGCCGCTTGGTCGGATAGAGCGGCGTCAGGTTGTCAAAGTGGATCTTGTGGCGGATTTTTTCCGGATCGTCGAAATTGATTGTGTTGACCTTGAGCAGCGCGAAATAGCGCTCGCCCTCTTTCGGGCTGCGGATAGGGCCTTCAACCGTATCGCCGGTCTTCAGCGAAAACCGCCGGATCTGCGAGGGTGAAATATAGATGTCGTCGGGACCTGGCAGATAATTTGCGTTGGCCGAGCGCAGAAAGCCAAAGCCGTCCTGCAGCACTTCGACGACGCCGTCGCCGATGATCTCGATATCCTGTGCCGCCAGCTTCTTCAGGATCGCGAACATCAGCTCCTGCTTGCGCATGACGCTGGCGTTCTCGACCTCGAGCGATTCCGCATAGGCGATCAACTCTGGTGGTTTCTTGTTCTTGAACTCGGTGAGTTTCATTTCTTGCATGGACGGACTCTGAATGAGCTTTGGGAAAAATATCGGCGGGATGCGACAAATGCCGGGCGCGGCCGAAAGCGATGACGGGCGGCGCATGACGGGAAGGAAGACCCGTCTTTTATCGTCGGTCGGGTGAAAGAGCAAGCCGCCTTTTGCGGGCACCGAATACGTCAGAATGGTTTCACGATAACCAGGACGACGATGACGACCATCAGCAATGTGGGGATCTCATTGACGATCCGCCAGTGCCTTGCCGGTTTTTCATTGCGGTCTTCGGCAAATTTCCGGACGGCGCCGGCGAAATAGCCATGCACGGCCGACAGACCCACCACCGCAGCGATCTTGGCATGCAGCCAGCCGCCTTGAAAACCAAAGCCTTTCCAGGCGAGCCACAGGCCGAACGCCCAGGTAATCACCATCGCCGGATTGATGATGCCGCGCAGCAGGCGGCGCTCCATTACCTTGAAGGTCTCCGACTGGACGGAGCCTTTTTCGGCATCGGCATGATAGACCAGCAAGCGCGGCAGATAGAGCATGCCCGCCATCCAGGAGATGACGGCAATCACATGGATCGCCTTTGCCCAGGGATAGAAATCATCGGGCCCGAAGAGAAACAGCAGCCCGGCCAGCACGAGGAAAATGGCGATCGCGATTGCCGCGCGGCGCGTCGCCCCGCTACCGCTGTTCGTGCTGTTCGCATTGTCTGCGCCCATCATCGTCACGACGCGCTCCGCACCAGTTTGACCATCTGCTCGACATGCGCGAGCGGCGTCTCCGGCGTGATGCCGTGGCCGAGGTTGAAGATCAGCGGCCGGTCCCCTAACACCTTCAGGATCGCCCCCACGCCGTCGGCAAGCGCCTTGCCGCCGGCCACCAGCCGCAGCGGATCGAGATTGCCTTGCACGGCGCCGTCACGCTGCAATTCCTTCGCAGTCGACAATGGCACGGTCCAGTCGAGGCCCAGCCCGGTCACGCCGGTCGTCTGGCGATAGCTCCGGTAGTGATCTCCGGCGCCTTTGGGAAAGCCGATGATCGGAACGTCGGGATGGACAGCCTTCACCTGCCGGACAATCTCGGCCACCGGCCGGACGCAGAACAACTCGAAAGACGCTTCGTCGAGCACACCGGACCACGAATCAAAGATCTGCACCACGTCGGCGCCGGCTTCGATCTGCCGGATCAGATAGGCAGCCGAATGATCGGCGAGCACTTTCAGGAGCCGAAGAAAGGCCGCCGGCTCGCGATAGGCGAACAGCCTGGCCGGCGCCTGGTCGGGCGTACCGTGGCCGGCAATCATGTAGGTCGCCACCGTCCAGGGCGCACCGCAGAAGCCGATCAGCGTCGTTTCATCAGGCAGTCTGGCGCGCAATCGCCGCACCGTCTCGTAGACCGGCTCGAGATTCACGTGAAACGTTTCGCCGTCGAGAGCCTCGATCTCCGCAGCCGAGATCGGCGTCAACAGCGGGCCGCGTCCTTCCTCGAAGCGCACGTCGCGGCCGAGCGCATGCGGCACGACAAGGATATCGGAAAACAGGATCGATGCGTCGAAGCCGAAGCGTTCGATCGGCTGCAGCGTCACTTCGACGGCGAGATCCGGGTCGTAGCAAAGATCGAGGAACGATCCGGCCCGTCTCCTCGTCTCCCGGTATTCCGGCAGATAGCGGCCGGCTTGGCGCATAATCCAGAGCGGCGGCGGAAACGCTGCCTTGCCTCTCAACACGTCCAGCACGATCCGGTCTTGAGGCATTGAGCGCTCGCCTTTCCAGGCTTCCCTATAATTAAATATTCTATTTTTAGGAATCTTATGATTCTAAGAGTCTGTTGGTTGTGGTGGTTGTCTCCTGTCCCGCTTTGCCCTGGAAAAGACCAGCCAGCATATTGTCGCGCGCTTCTCCAACGGGATTGCAGGACTTTGTGGAAAGCCGGGAATTTCCGACTGGAGTCAATGCGTTGCCGCCAGGCCAAGGAACTTGCCCTTGTGGATGAAGCGAAGGCAAAAAGCTCCGTCCCCGGACTTGTCCCCAACCGCCCGAAGAAGCCGACAGCACATCGAATTGTGGACAAACCGGCATCTGATACAGTCGCTTGGCGGTGGCCGAGTTTTCCGCCCGGCTTATCCACATCGGCCCACAGCCTGGAATGTATCCTGTGAACAAACCGCAGAGCTTCTTTCACCTTCACCTGATTTCCGACGCCACCGGCGAAACGCTGCTGGCCGCCGGCCGCGCCGCTTCCGCGCAATACAAGGATGCGCGCGCCATCGAACACATCTACCCGCTCATCCGCACCGAAAAACAGGTGACGAAAGTGTTCGAGGACATCGAGGAGGAGCCGGGCATCATCCTCTACACCGTCGTCGACCAGAAGCTTGCCCGTGGCATCGATGAACGCTGCGCGGCGATGGGCCTGCCTTGCGTCTCGGTACTGGAGCCGGTGCTGACGGTGTTCCAGTCCTATCTCGGCACGCCGGCCGGCCGCCGCGTCGGCGCCCAGCATGTGCTGGACGCCGAATATTTTCGCCGCATCGACGCGCTCAATTTCACCATGGAGCATGATGACGGCCAGCTGCCGGCCAATATGGATGATGCCGACATCGTGCTTGTCGGCATCTCACGCACCTCGAAGACGCCGACCAGCATCTATCTCGCCAATCGCGGCATCAAGACCGCCAACATCCCGATCGTGCTCGGCGTGCCGGTGCCGGAAAGCCTGGTCTACGCCAGGAGGCCACTGATCGTCGGCCTGATCGCCACTGCCGAGCGCATCTCCCAGGTCCGGCAGAACCGCGTTCTCGGCAACAGCGCCTACGAGCCGACCGATTACGTCGACCGCGCCGCGATCGCCGAAGAACTCGCCTACGCCCGCCAGATCTGCACACGGCATGGCTGGCCGATGATCGATGTCAGCCGCCGTTCGATCGAGGAGACGGCGGCGGCTATCGTTGCCCTGCGCGGCAAGACGCGCTAGGGCGTGTGATATTCAGGTGATGCCGGCCTACAAACGGCGGCTTCCTGCGCTTCCGGTGCTCACGTACTTTAAGTACACTCCGCTCCGGTTCTCGGAAGCCACCACTCTCGGCGCGGCCTGACCTGAATCTCGACACACCCTAGTGAGCGCCAGAAAACGGGCGAAAAAAATGGCCGAAAAAATCATCCTTGCCTCGGGCAGCCCGTTCCGCAAGGCGCTGCTTGTCAATGCCGGCGTTGTGGTCGAAGCGGTTCCGGCTTCTGTCGACGAACGTGCGCTGGAGGCGCCGCTGCAAAATAGTGGCGTGTCGCCGGAGGACGTCGCCCTGGTGCTTGCCGAGGCCAAGGCCACCGAAGTCAGTGAGCGCAAGCCCGGCGCCCTGGTGCTCGGCTGCGACCAGACGCTGTCGCTCGGCGACGAGCTGTTCCACAAGCCGGCCGACATGGAAGGCGCGCGCCGTCATCTGCTGGCGTTGTCGGGCAAGACGCATCAGCTCAACAGTGCCGTCGTGCTGGCCCGTGACGGCCAGGTTCTGTGGCGGCATGTCGGCATCGCCAGCCTGACCATGCGCAAGCTCGATCCGGCCTTCATCGGCCGCCATCTGGCGCGCGTCGGCGCCAAGGCGTTGTCCAGCGTTGGTGCCTACCAGATCGAAGGCGAGGGCATCCAGCTGTTCGAAAAGATCGAGGGCGACTACTTCACCATTGTTGGCCTGCCGCTTTTGCCGGTGCTGGCCAAGCTGCGTGATCTCGGGGCGATCGATGGCTGAGGCCTCGAAAAAAGCCTTCGTCACCGGCCACCCGATCGGCCATTCCAGGTCACCGAAGATCCACGGCTACTGGCTGGCGAAATACGGCATCGACGGCGTCTACGAGGCCATTGACGTTGCGCCAGAAGCGTTTGCCGAATTCCTGCAAACGCTGCAGGCACAAGGCTATAGCGGCGGCAACGTCACCATCCCGCACAAGGAGGCCGCCTTCGCATTGGCGGCGCGCCGCGACGACGCGGCCGAACAAATCGGTGCGGTCAACACACTGTGGTTTGAGGATGGCGAATTGTGGGGCGGCAATACCGATGCCCATGGCTTTGCCGCCAATCTGGACGAGTATGCATCGGGTTGGGCGGCCGACGGCCCGGCCGTTGTGCTCGGTGCCGGCGGTGCCGCTCGCGCGGTCATCCATGCGCTGAAGCAACGCGGCGTCAACGATATCCGCATCGTAAACCGGACGCTTGCGAGGGCGCAGGAGCTGCGCGACCGCTTCGGTGCCGGCGTCTCCGCCCATGGCATGGCGGCGACCGGCGAGTTGCTCGAAGATGCCGGCCTGCTGGTCAACACGTCAGCGCTCGGCATGCATGGCAATGAAGGCCTGTCCGCCGATCCGGGCAGACTGCCCGACCGCGCCATCGTCACCGACATCGTTTATGTTCCGCTGGAAACGCCGTTGCTCGCCGCAGCCAGCGCGCGCGGCCTCAAGACCGTCGATGGGCTCGGCATGCTGCTGCACCAGGCGGTGCCCGGCTTCGAGCGCTGGTTCGGCACCAGGCCGCAGGTCACCGCCGAACTGCGGCAAATGATCATTGCCGATATCGGCGCGAAGCCATGATCGTGCTCGGCCTCACCGGATCGATCGGCATGGGCAAGTCGACCACGGCAAAGATGTTTGCCGAGGCCGGCGTGCCGGTCCATGATTCCGACGAGGCGGTGCATCGCCTCTATGCCGGCAAGGCCGCCCCCATGGTCGAGGCGGTCTTTCCCGGGACCACCCGATCCGGTGCGGTCGATCGCACAAAGTTGGCCGAACGGGTGCTCGGCGATGCCGCCGCGCTGAAACGGCTGGAAGCGATCATCCATCCGCTGGTCCGTGCCGACGCCGATGCCTTTCTGGCGCAAAATCGTGCCGCCGGCGCGCCACTTGCCGTGCTCGATATACCGCTGCTGTTCGAGACCGGCGGCCGCGATCGCGTCGACAAGGTTGTGGTCGTCACCGCGTCGGCCGAGATCCAGCGCGCCCGCGTGCTGGCGCGCCCGGGCATGAGCGAGGAAAAGTTTGCGTCGATCCTGGCCAGGCAGGTTCCCGACGCCGAAAAGCGCCGGCGCGCCGACTTCGTCGTCGACACCGGCCAGGGCTTTGACGCCGCCCGCGCGGCTGTCAATGCGATCGTCGCCGAACTAGTCGGGGATAAAGCAGCCAGTCCGGGTTAAGAGGCTTGCAGCCCACATTACTTGTTGCCATTTTGTTCCGGGTGTGATTCGGCTAGAATGACGCGGAACCAATGGACTGATTCGATGCGTGAGATCATCTTCGATACGGAAACCACCGGCCTCGACACGCGCGAGGACCGCGTCATCGAGCTTGGCGGCATCGAGCTGGTCAACCGCTTTCCGACCGGCCGCACCTTCCACAAATACATCAACCCACAAGGCCGCCCGATTCATCACGAGGCGCAGGCCGTGCACGGCATCAGCGCCGCCGATCTTCAGGGCAAGCCGACTTTCATGGAGATCGCCGAGGAGTTCCTGGCCTTCATCGACGGCGCCAAGCTGGTCGCCCATAATGCCGGCTTCGACATCGGCTTCCTCAACCTCGAATTCGGCCGGCTTGGTCATCCGGCCATCGATCCGGGACGGATCGTAGACACGCTGGCGCTGGCGCGCCGCAAGCATCCAATGGGTCCCAATTCGCTCGACGCGCTCTGCCGCCGCTATGGCATCGACAATGGCCGTCGCACCAAGCATGGCGCGTTGCTCGATTCTGAATTGCTGGCCGAGGTCTATATCGAGCTTATCGGCGGCAAGCAGGCCAGCCTCATCCTCGACAGCATCATGACGCCGGCGGGCGGACGACAGAATGTCGACGATATCGACATTTCGATCGGCGTCAGGCCCATCGCCTTGCCCTCGCGCCTGACCGATGCCGAGCGCGCAGCACACGCGGGCATGGTTGGCAGCCTCGGCGAAAAGGCGCTTTGGCTGCGCATCGGCCGGGAAGCGAGTTCCGCGGCATAGTGATTTTGAGCGGAGTGATCCGTCACCCCCTCTGTCCTGCCCTTTTAGCCACCACTTGGCATCTCCCCCTCAGTGGGAAAGATTGGCAGTCCCAGCGCCTCGCTCATTCCTGCGACGATAGTGTCCTGAAGGTTCTGCAAAAAGTTTTGGAGAGAGAACGGCGCTTGCTCTGAAGGGCGAGCGGCCATGGCACGGTGGTG
>NZ_JAMYMF010000056.1:0-23416 GCF_040318415.1 Mesorhizobium sp. M1163
CGCTAAACACGGGGGCTGCGCGGCGGACACGCCGACGTCACAGCTACTGCCACGCCATTTTTGCAGAACTTGACGCACACAACTCATGAACTTCGGCTTCAGCTGCTCAATCCAACCGAGTTGTGGATTTCCATGATTCTGGAATTGAGTAGATTGTTGGGACGGGCGGCCACCGATGTCGCTTCAGGTGGCGATTTGAGGTGGGGTCTGTCGAGACGCAATGCCGCGCCTCGGCAGGCATTGATTTTACGATGTTTTTTCTAGTCTAGGAGCCCACAGCGATTTGTATCACAGTATCGGTGTGCCGCCAAACCAACCAGCCGCATACGCAATCACGACCAATACCACGATCACGGCTACCACGCCGTACCAGAGGCGCCTGTCCTTGAGATCCATCGTTACCTCCTGCCCGCTACGTGTTGGCCACTGGGCGAATTCCTTGAGCCTTTAGCCGTCATTTCCCAGATGAGCGACCCATTTGCCGTCTGGCAGGCACACAGTAGGCTGGATAAAGGGGTCTTTGAGAAGCGCGCAATACGACCGCGCCGGCATGATCGCCAGCGGCTGCGACCGGCGGCGGCAGGCGTGCTCGACGAGTGGCGTTGCGGCATGGATGTCAAAAGATCGGCGATGCCATCCAGCGCCTGTGTGATCGATGCGGCGCGCGTTATCCTGATCTTCCAGCACGGCTCCGCGCAGCCGCACTCCTCATTAGACCGTTTCGAGACGGCTGAACCGAACTGGGATGAGTTTGCGAGTCTTCAGTTGCCCTGCCGCATCCTTGTCGATGACGGTCAGCAACTGCGCTTCTCCAGGTCCCACGGGCAGAACCAGGCGTCCCCCCGGCTTGAGCTGCTCAATCAAAGCCGGCGGCGCCCGCCCAGCCGCCACGGTGACCAGGATCTTGTCGAATGGGGCGTGCTCAGGCCAGCCGCGAGACCCGTCTCCGACACGAATGCCGACATTGGAGAAGCCGAGACCCCGCAGGAGAGCCTCGGCATGGCTTGCGAATTCCTCGATGATTTCGACGCTCCAAACTTGCCCGGCAAGGTCCGCGAGGATTGCGGTTTGGTAGCCTAGGCCGGTGCCGATCTCGAGCACTACCTCGTACGGTTGCGGCGCAAGGAGATCGGTCATGAGAGCAACGATGAAGGGCTGCGAGACGGTTTTATCAAAGCCGATCGGCAGCGGCATGTCTTGGTAGGCATAAGGCGCAACTGATGCTGGCACGAAGAGATGCCGCGGTATCCGCCTCATCGCCGCCAATACCCGCTCATCGAGCGCCGCCTTGCCAAGTTCTTCGCTTGCAAGATCGGTGTGAATTGCAATCATCTCGACCATGTGCCTGCGTAGAACCGCGAGATGCTCTTCGTTCATCGGCTTCATGACGGGGGGGCGCTCCTCAACCAGTCTGCTGCCTCATAGCCTTATACCCTGTTCGTCTTGTCACAGTAACCATGTCGTCGAGAACGCGGCTTCGGTTGGGGCGGGTTGTACCGCCCTGCTATTTCATCGCCGTCCTTGGTGCTCTCCCGTTCCTCGCACCGGGGTGGAACGGCGTACGCATCAGAAGCTCGCCAGCCAGGCGACAACATCGATAAGCGGATCGCCAGCCAGTTGAGCACCAATAGGCCGAAGGCCAAAACGACGCCGAACCCTGCGCTGTCGTTCACCGGCTCCATCCCGTGCTGATCGTGCGTGATCTGGCGATTGACGATGGCCGAACCTGGGCGAGCCAGCAGCGCGATTCGCGCTGCAGGCCGGCCATACGATAATCAGCGTTAGCCCGCGTGGCGCTGCTGAGAAGAACCGGAATTTCGTGATGGCTTGCCGCCGCCATTGGGGCGGCACTGGGGGACTGGCTGTCCTTCTGGATCGGCAAACGGCTTGGAAAGCGGGTTTCGCACTATTGGCCCCTCTCCTGTTCTTCGAGCGGTGGGGGGTCGCCGGCGCTTCTTCGGTCCCTTGCGTGCATCCGTACCCATGGTGGCGGGCATCTGCGCGATGCCCGCTCTGACGTTTCAGTTTGCCAATATCGCTTCGGCTCGCCGGAGTTCGTAGCCGACGTTGCACGGTTTTTCGACGTCACGAGAGGACACGTCTTGCTCGCCGGTCCCAAGACGATCGCGAGCGTTCCGGATTTTGCTCGCGCGGATCGGGAACTTGTCGTCGTTCGCTCCAGTATGGATCCCGAGGACACGCTCAAGCGCTTTGCCGGCCGTGTCGTCTTCATCGGCGGCGGTCCACCGGTCTGGGACGCCTACGCGCGCTTCGTCAGCCACTGGGATGTCACGCGGCTGCCCTATGACGGGCCGGCGGACCGCTGGTTCGATGCAAGATGGCTTACGGGGGGGTGGCGAAGTTGCCAGAAATCACCGCGACCAATGAAGGCTCGGCTCGTATCGATCTGGGATTATTTAGACCACCTCGCGACCCAAGTTCTAGACCGCATTTTATGCAACTTTACATCGAACACAGAACCGACAGCGGTGCAGCTTGCAATTATTTCGCCGAACGGCGTCACACGGTGATGGTCGTGCAGCACCAGCCCACGCACAAAACGATCGCGGACTCCTTCCTGCAACTGGTGCAATCCCCGAAAGTCCTGCGGAACCGTTCGCGGAGGCCTTCACCTCGATACCGACGACCCGACCGCGTCGATCCTCGATCACGACGCCGACCTCGTCCTGATCCTTGGTCCGGTAGTGTGAGAAAGACACCCGTCGCTCTGACCACCATGCGAGCTTCAGGAATTCCGACACCACGAACCTCTCGAGCAAAGCACCGAACCGCGATCGGTCCTACGTTCTGCGTCTACGGCCGCTCACAAGATTGTCAACAATCTGATAAAGTTTTGTTGACAGGTGATTGATTTGAGCCTTCACTCACAAAAATCCGCGTATCGGTCGAGTTCTGTCGCAACAATGCGCGGCCTCCAAAGGGGAAAGAACAATGATCAACAGACGTTCAATAATCACATCCGCGGCGCGCGGCGCCGTCTCCGCGCTGGCAATCATGGCCGGCGGCACAATAGCGGTGCACGCCGCCAACAAGGAACTCAAGATCGGCTTTGTCGGCGTGACGAGTGGCGCGGCCGCTGCGTGGGGCACATCCAACGTCCGCTCGATGCAGACACGCGCCACCTGGATCAACGAAACCGGCGGTGTGAAGATTGGCGACGAGACCTATGACGTCAAAATCGTCACCTTCGACGACCAGAAGGACCCGAAGCGGGCGATCGCCGGCATGGAGAAGATGGCCCAGGAGGGCATCCACTATGTCGTCGGTCCGAATGTCGACGACGGCGCGGCGGCGGTGCGTCCCGTGGCAGAATCCAAGGGCATCATCTATTTTCCCTACGCATTCCCGAAGGAACTCTACACCCCGCCGGCGTCCAACGCCGTGCTCGGCATGATCGCCAACTACCAGTCGGCTCCGGCGATCTACAAATATCTAATGGAAAACAGGGGCGTGAAGAAAGTTGCCTTTGTCGCCGCCAACGAATCCGATCCGCTGAGCCAGCGGGATGGCGGTGTTGCCGCGGCAAAGGCGCTCGGGCTCGAGGTTGTGGCTGCCACGGATGTCTACCAAAACGATACCCGCGATTTCACGCCGGTACTGACGCCGATCGTTTTGCAAAAACCGGACCTGCTGGTGCTTTCGGGCGTCGCGCCGGGCAATGCGCCGCTGCTGATCCGCGCCGCGCGCGAGCTCGGCTACGAAGGCCTGATCTCCACCGAAACGGCGCAGGATGCCAAGGTGCTGGAAGAGGGCGCGGGCGAGTTGGCCAACGGCTTCATCTCGGTCGGCGGCGCATCGACGCCCGAAATCGCGTCCGACACGATGAAGGAGTTCGTCGAACGCTATACGAAAATGTTCGGCGAATACAATGACGAGTCCAACACCAAGGTCTATGCGCTCGAATACATCATCGAGACGCTGAAGGCGAACCCGGCCGCGATCGACAATGTCGAGGAGTTCAAGAAGACGATCGACACTTTCTCGGCGCCCAATCCCTATCTGAAGGACGATGCCAAGCTGACCTATGTCGGAATGACGTCGTTTGGCCAGAAGCGCCAGCTTTCGGTCCCGATGGTGGTCACGGAATACCGCGACGGCAAGTTCGAGACGCTCTTCGTCGCTCAAGTCGATTGACGCAACTGCACCGAAGCGGATTGCCGCAGAGGCTCGAGCATTCGTCTTCAGCCTCTGAACGGCCGGAACCATCCTGATGGAACAAGTCATCGCCAACGGGCTTTATCTTGGCGCGCAATACGCCTTGATCGCGCTCGGTCTGACCCTGATCTTCGCGCTGATGAACGTGCTTAACTTTGCCCATGGGCAGATGTACGTTCTCGGCGGCTTCGTCACCTACACCGTCTATGGCCAGCTCGGCATGCCTTTCGTCGTCGCGCTCGTCGCGTCCGGGATCACGCTGCTGGTCATTGGAGCGCTTGTCGAGAAATTCCTTTTCAGGACGGTGATTAAGCGAAGCGTGCGGGAGGAAAGTACGATGCTTCTCGCGGCGGCGGTCGCATTCTTCCTCGACGCCGTGATCCTCCTCCTGTTCGGCGAAAAGCAGCGCGGCGTGCCGAAGATCGTCAAAGGCGTCTTCGTCTCCGACAGCCTCATAATGCCTTACGACCGGCTACTGGTCGGCGCACTCGCCATACTGTTCATCGCCTCCTTCGTGCTTTTCATGCAGTACAGCAAGCCGGGACGCGCCATGCGGGCTCTGGCGCAGGACCGGGTCGCGGCGCAGCTGATGGGCGTCGAGGTCGACCGCTATTCGATGATCGGCTTTGCGCTCGGCGCCATGCTTGCCGGCATAGTCGGCGGGCTGCTGGTCGCCATCACCGGCGTCAATTCGGGCATCGGCGGGCCGATTTCGATCAAGGCGTTCTTGATGGTGATGATCGGCGGGGCCGGCGTGGTCAGCGGAGCGATCGCCGGCGGCTTCATCCTCGGCATGATGGAATCGGTCGGCCTGACGGTCCTACGCCAATATGGCGACGTCACTTATCTCGTCATCTTCGCCGCGCTGATGGTGTTCCTGAGCATCCGCCCGAACGGGCTCATGGGCAAGCCGTGGGGATGATGGACATGAAGCGTACACGCAACATCCTCGCCGTCGCTGTCTTCCTGCTGGTCGTACTCGTCGGCGTGCCCTGGCTGATCGAGGCGACCGGTCGGCTCGACCTCTACTACACGCTGACCTCGGTCGCGCTGCTCAGCATCGCCAGCGCCGGGGTGTGGGTGACTTTCTACATCGGCCGCATCAATATCGGCCAGGGCGCCTTCGCGCTTATGGGCGGCTATGTTTCGGCCATTCTTGTCGTCCAGTACGGTGTGTCGTTCTGGCTGACACTGCCGCTGGCTGGGCTATTCTGCGCCGCTGCAAGCGTGGTGATCGGACTGCCCATCCTCAGGCTTCGCGGCGTCTATTTCGCCATGGTCACGCTGGTTTTGACCGAAGTGGCGCGGCTGCTCGCGCTGGCGCTGCCGATCACCAACGGAGCCAAGGGCATGGTCAGCATTCCGCTCCCCGGCGGCATCTCGATCTTCGGGCTGACCATCCTTCCAGATTTCGCGACGCTCGCCAATCCGCGTCCCGCCTTCTATCTGGTGTCGGTTGTGCTGATGGTGCTGTGCTTTGCGGCGCTCTACCGCCTAGTCCATTCGCGCATTGGCAAACTCTGCCAGTCGTTGCAGCAGAACGAGGAACTGGCCTCCTCGATCGGCGTCAACATCGCCTATCTGCGCGTTATCGCCTACGCCTTCTCCTCATTCCTCGGCGGTCTCGGCGGTGCGATGTTCGTCGCCATCTCGCAGTCGATCTATCCGTCGAGCTTCACCGTTACCGACTCGGTGAACTTCATGCTGAACTGCTTCCTCGGCGGGCTCGGCCACGTCTTCGGGCCGATGATCGGCACCTTCGTGCTCTATTTCGGCTGGGATTTCCTGTTCGAGACCGGCGAGTTCCAGTTGCTGATCTTCTCTTCGGTGCTGATCGCGCTGATGCTGTTCCTTCCCAACGGCCTGCTCAGCCTCAGGCTGTTCGGCAAGAAGCAGGGCTAGGACCATGACTGAGCTTCTCCAGATCAAGGCCGTGACCAAACGCTTCGGCGGGCTGGTCGCGGTCAACAATGTTTCCTTCGCGGTCCGCGAACGCGAAATCCTCTCCGTCATCGGCCCCAACGGCGCCGGCAAGTCGACGCTGTTCAAGCTGATTTCCTCTTTCCTCAATCCGACCTCGGGCGAAGTGCTATTCCGGGGAGAGCGGATTTCAGGCCTGGCGCCGCATATCGTCGCCCGGAAGGGCGTGGTGCGCACGTTCCAGGAGACGACGATCTTCAAGGGCATGACGGTGCGCGACAATGTCATCATCGCGCATCAACTGCGTTCCAACGCCAGCCTTGCCGGCTTCTATCTCGGCACGAACACCGCACGGCGCGACGAGGATGAATTCGGCCGCTCGGCCGACGAGATCATCGACTTCCTCGATCTCGGCGCGCAACGGCATGAGATCGCCAGCACGCTGCCGCACGGCCATCTGCGCGCGCTCGGGATTGCCATCGGGCTCGCTACCAACCCGACCGTGCTTCTGCTCGACGAGCCCTTCGCCGGCATGAACCATGACGAAACCGTACGCGCGGTGGAGATGGTGCGCGACGTGCGGAAGCGCGGCGTGACTGTCCTGCTGGTCGAGCACGATATGCCCGCCGTCATGAACATTTCCGACCGCATCGTCGTCCTGAACTTCGGTGTGAAAATCGCCGAGGGAACGCCGAACGAAATCCAGGAGAACGAAAAGGTCATCGAGGCCTATCTCGGCGCCGAAGATGAGGCGATCGGATTTTAGCCATGAGCGAACTGCTGAAAGTCTCCGACGTCGAACTCTACTACGACCATGTCTATGCACTGAAGGGCGTGTCGCTCAACGTCAACGAGGGCGAGACCGTCGCGCTGATCGGCGCGAACGGCGCCGGCAAATCCTCGATCCTGCGCGCCATCACCGGCCTGAAGAAAGTCCGCAGCGGCGAGATTCATTTCCGGGGCCACCGCATCGACGGAACGCGCCCGGACGAGCTGGTCAGGATGGGCATCGCCATGGTGCCGGAGGGTCGGCGCGTCTTTTCCTACATGACGGTGCGCGACAATCTGATGATGGGCGCCTTCACCCGCACCGACAAGGCCGAAATCGCCAGGACGCTGGACATGGTGCTCGCGCGCTTTCCGCGCCTGAAGGAACGCTATTCCCAGACGGCGGGCACGATGAGCGGCGGCGAACAGCAGATGCTGGTGATCGGGCGGGCGCTGATGGCCAAACCGAAGCTTCTGCTGCTCGATGAACCCTCGCTCGGCGTCGCGCCGAAGCTCGTCCAGGACATCGCCCGCTCCATCGTGGCGATCAATCGCGACGAAAAGGTCAGCGTTCTCTTGGTCGAGCAGAATTCGCGCATGGCGCTGCGCATCTCGCAGCGCGCCTACGCACTGACGACCGGAAGGATCGCGCTGGCCGGACATTCGGCCGAGCTGCTTGGCGACGACCGGGTCAAGAAACTCTATCTCGGCGGGGAAATATGAAAGCGCAAATGGACATACTCGTCGTCAATCCCAACACCACTGCGTCCATGACCGAAAAGATCGGCGAGGCGGCGCGCGGCGCGGCTTCGGCCGGCACCAGGATCATTGCCGTCAATCCGAAGGACGGGCCGCCGAGCGTCGAAGGCTATTTCGACGAGGTCTTCGCCATCCCGGGAATGATCGGCGAGATCCAGAGACATCCGGCGGCGAGCGCCTGCGTCATCGCCTGCTTCGACGACACCGGCCTCGACGCAGTACGCTGCGTCGGCGAGATGCCGGTGGTCGGCATCGGCGAAGCGGCGTTTCACATGGCGAGCCTAATTGCCGGCAAGTTCAGCGTGGTGACGACGCTGTCGCGTTCGGTGCCGGCGATCGAGCACAATCTGGTGCGCTACGGCCTCGCCAGCCGCTGCGCCAGGGTCCGGGCAAGCGACGTTCCCGTTCTGGAGCTCGAAGTGCCCGGCTCCAACGCCCGCCATCGAATTTCGGAGGAGATCGAGCGCGCCATCCGCGACGACCGGGCCGAAGCGATTGTGCTGGGATGCGCCGGCATGGCCGACCTCGCCGCCGCGCTCAGCCGCGAACATGGCCTTCCTGTGCTCGACGGCGTCGCCTGCGCGGTACAACTCTGCGAGAGCCTCGTCAGCCTTGGCCTGTCGACCTCGAAGCGCGGCGGCTACCAGGTTCCACTCGAAAAATCCTTCGCCGGAATCTTTGCGCCCTTTTCGCCCTCCGGCCGTGTATCCTGATGCGTGCAAAATTGTTGACACTCCCACACAGGATGTTCGATGTCCGGCCGGAAACGCGGTGTTCGCGCCGCTATGCGATCCGGCCGCCGGGACAATGAGACGATGGACCTGCTTGGACCAAAGACACGGGATGGCGACAAGCCGACGATGCGCTGGTTTCCGGTCTATGCCGGCCTGCGCGACGCCATCGTCAGCCACCGCCTCGCACCGGGCACAAAGCTGCCCGAGGACGAGCTCGCCTCGATCTATTCGGTGAGCCGCGCGGTGATACGCGCGGCGCTGCAGGCGCTGTCGCATGACCGCTTGGCTCGGCTCGAGCCGAACCGCGGCGCGTTCGTCGCCCAGCCGACCAAGCAGGAAGCGCGCGAGGTGTTCGAAGCGCGGGCGCTGATCGAGCCCAAGGTCGCGGCGCTTGCCGCCGAAGTGGCAAAGCCGGCCGAGATCGCGCAACTGCGGCTTCATCTCGAAAAAGAGCACGAGGCCCTGCATGCCGGCCGCGACAGCGACGCCATAATGCTGTCGGCAAAATTCCATGTCGGCATCGCTGAAATCGCCGGCCATTCGATCCTGACCGGCTTCGTCAAGGACCTGTTGTCGCGGTCGTCGCTGATCATCGCGCTCTACTGGCGCCGCCGCGACACCACCTGCGAAAGCCACGCCCATCACGCCCTCGTTGATTCCATCGAAAAGCACGACGCAAAAAACGCGTCCGACCTGATGCAAAGTCATCTCATCGACCTTCTGTCGGGCCTTGATCTGTCGCTTGGCGAGAAGAAGCCCGAGAGCCTGTCGGACATCTTGCGCTGATCTCCGCTGTCAAACTCTTCGCCGGAGTTCGCCTATGTCCGCACGTGCTGGGCGTGATCGAAGCAATGCATAGCATGCATCGGTCCATGAGGACTGCTTCTTCGTTCCTGCCGTCATAACAGTAGCGCTCGTTGAGTCCGCGGCGCTGCCCTCCAGCTTCAGCTACTCCTGCTGCCGCACAACGGACGGGCAATGCGCCGATCAGAGCTTGAGGCACGCAGTCGCAGCAAGGATTGGGCAAACTGCCGGTTTTTCTTACGGCCTTTAGATACGACCTGATGCGATCGGTCGATGGCCCTCGCGAGAGGCCAGTTCCAGTTTATGCGACTTTGGAAGCACAAAAAGGGAACACCTGGCGGCTTATGTGTTTTCGACGTCAACAGCCTCTGGCGGTCAGATCGGCGATCGACCGGCATTGTGAATGCCTGGAAGGGGCCGGAACCGGACTGTCAGCTTTCAAGATGACTGGACAAGATAGCCGGCCCTTGCATCCAGCCTCGTCTGACCGCTGTGCGCCAGAAGCGACCTTTCGGACCACCGGGGCTAATGGACGACCTCCTGGCTTTGGCCGGGCGGGCTCGTCAGGGCGCCGCGATAGGTGTACAATTTTAGCCATGTTGGGTCCGGGGCCGGATGATGATCGTCCCTCCATTGAACCGGAAACTGCTGGCGATCCTTGCAGCGGATATGGTCGGCTATTCAACGGCGATCGAAATTGACGAAGCTGGCACCATCGGACGCCTGAGAGCTATCCGGGCCGACGTAACCGATACGGCGATCGCTCTGCACCAGGGTCGAATTGTCAAACTATTAGGAGATGGCGCACTTGTCGTCTTCGACAGCGTGGTCGATGCGGTAATCTGCGCAGCCGAAATTCAAAAAGCTGTGGCCGTTCGCAATGGTGGACTGCCGGAGCATGAGCGGATTGTGTTCCGCATCGGGATAAATCTTGGCGATGTGGCGCTCGTGGATGGCGATGTGTATGGCGACGGCGTCAATATCGCCGCTCGGTTGCAGCAACTCGCTGACCCGGGCGGCGTGATCGTATCGGGCACGGCCTTTGACCATCTGCAGGGCAAGCTTGATTGGCCCCTCGATTTCGCTGGCGAGCAGCAAGTCAAGAATATCAATCGCCCCGTGCGGATGTACCGGCTGAGGCTCGATGGCAAGCCGGCGCGCCGCCCGCTTCTCGGAATGATGCCGCGCTGGGCCAGGACGGCTGCGGCGGCCATCGTGGTGCTGGCTCTGGCGGGTGGAGGGACATGGTGGGTCTTTCAGCCTGCGCCACTGGGGGCCAAGCCGTCGATCGCGGTGCTGCCCTTCAATAATTATGGCGGCGACGAGGCCACCGGGCGTTTGGCCGATGGCCTCACCGAAGACATCATCACCGATCTCGCGCAGTTTCCCGAACTCGACGTCGTGGCACGCAATTCGACGCAAGCGTACAAAGGCAAGTCGCTGGATGTCCGCCAGGTCGCGAGTGCGCTCGACGTCGGCTATGTGCTGGAAGGCTCGATCCAGCGCCTGGGCGGTCGGCTGCGGATCACCGCGCAGCTGATCGATGCAAAAGCCGGCAACCATCTGTGGTCGGAGCGATGGGACCGGCCTGCTGAAGACGTATTCGCCGTTCAAACCGAGATCGCCGAGCAGGTCACCAACCGCCTCGGCAACGGCGTGGGGCTGATTCAAGGCGCGGGGCGGGCTGCAGCGAAGCGTAAACGGCCGGACAACTTGACTGTCTATGATTACTACCTGCTCGGAACCGAAAGGATTGAAAAGATTACCGTAGCGGATGAGGAGGAGGCCATCAGGCTGCTCAACCTCGCTGTCGAGCTGGACCCGGGGTTCGCCCGGGCCTGGGTGGAACTTTATCATGCTCATAACATATTGGCTGGCTTCGGTATCAATCCCGAGAGCGAGATCAAGGCGGCTGCCGATGTAGCCGAACGCGCGGTGCGGCTCGATCCGAGCGACGCCGAGGCGCACGCCGTTTTTGGCATGAGCCTCAAAGACAAGGGCGACAACGCCCGCGCCAAGGTCGAGCTGGACACGGCCCTCCGCCTCGCTCCGGGTTCGGCCGAAATCCTGACATTCTATTCCGGCTTTGCGGCAGGCTTCGACGAACCCGAACGCGGCGCTCAGTTGGTCGACCAAGTTATACGGCTCGACCCGAATTACCCGATGTGGGCAACTGCTTTCTACTCCACTGCCTATTTTATGGCTGGTCGCTATGAGGACGCCTTGAAGATGCTGGAGCGCAAGACGCCCGATAACTACGGCAAAGGGGGTTGGGTGGTGCGTAGCAGCTCCTTTGCGGCTCTGGGTCGAATCGATGAGGCGAATGCTTCGGTCCGGGAAACCCTCAAACGGTATCCGGACCTGACCGTCGAGGGCATGGTCAATGAATTCAGCTTGAGCAAGACGGAGCGCGGTCGTTTCATCGAGACAATGCCGCTAGCCGGCTTCCCGGCGTGCGCCAAGACCGGGTCGCTGGCAAAACTCGCCAAACCTGTGCGGCTGCCGGAATGCGAGGCGGGGGAGGCGCAGCCTCTCGGGCAGCCATAGAACAAGCTCGGCGCAAAAGGGAGACGTGAGCCGCGAATCGCCCCGGCACTGGCGGGCGCTGTCGCCGAAGGTTGGAGGCGATGACACATATGGTTGTGACGCCGCGCGAGGCTCCCGCTAGCGAACGAAGAACTCAGGGTCAAACGCTCAAGTGAGTATCCCTACGGTGGAAGCCGGCTGAGCAAGTGATTTTCTGAGCAGTGGCGATTATGTCAGGAATGGGCCGACAACGGATCGGCAGCTTCGAGCCCGTGGATATCGAAAGCGGACATTCACGTCGATGTGGGCATGATCATCATCTGACCCTGAACAGACTGGGAGCGAGGTGCCAAAAGCTTCAACGCCGAAGAGCGATTTAGGTCAAATCAGACGATCCTCATTACGACATCGATGTTGCCCCGTGTCGCTTTGGAGTAAGGACAAATCTCGTGCGCTTCATCCACCAGAATTTGTACCACATCGCGCTCCAGACTCGGCACGGCAATATCCAGTTGGACGCTAAGAAAGTGGCCGTTTTCTCCGTAGTTCAGATTCACCTCGGCCTCGATGCTCATCCCTGCAGGCAGCGCGATTTTTCGTTCGTGGGCCGCAGATGCGATTGCGCTTGCGAAGCTGGCCGACCAGCCGGCCCCGAGCAACTGCTCCGGATTGGTGCCGATGCGCGCCGATCCAGGCGTCGATAGCCAGATGTCCAGAAGGCCGTCGGAACTGCGCGAGGCGCCATTTTCGCGACTGCCCGTGGTTGCGGTCCTGGCCGTATAGACAACCCTTGTGATGTGGCTCATGGGCATTCTTTGCTGGTAGCGGTAACCGCCGCTTCGGCGGTTGCCGCGAACTCGATCAGGCGTCGACTTCGACAACGGCATCGGCAAAGGCCTGCGGCGCTTCCTGGGGCAGGTTGTGCCCGATGCCGCCGGTGACGACCCGATGCGCGTATCTGCCCGGGAACATCGTGGCGTATACGCTGGCGTCCGGATGCGGCGCGCCATTGGCGTCGCCTTCGAGGGTGATCGTCGGCACGCCGATGACCGGTGCCTGCGCGAGTCGCTCCTCGAACGCGTCGTATTGCTGCTCGCCGGCGGCGAGTCCGAGCCGCCAGCGATAATTGTGGACCACAATGGCCACGTGATCGGGATTGTCGAAGGCTGCGGCGCTGCGCTCGAATGTGGCATCGTCGAAATTCCACCGCGGCGACGCGAGTTGCCAGATCAGCCTGGTGAAATCTCGTGTGTATTTCTCGTAGCCGGCGCGGCCGCGATCGGTGGCGAAGTAATATTGATACCACCATTGCAGCTCGGCCTTGGGTGGCAGCGGCAGCTTGCCGGCTTGCTGGTTGCCGATGAGGTAGCCGCTCACCGAGACCATCGCCTTGCAGCGTTCAGGCCATAGTGCGGCAATGATGTTCGCGGTGCGCGCGCCCCAGTCGCAGCCGCCAATCGTCGCCTTTTCGATGCCCAGTGCGTCCATCAGGGCGACAATGTCCGCGGCAATCGCTGACTGCTGACCGTTGCGCATCGTGTCGTCCAACAGGAATCGGGTCGTGCCGTATCCGCGCAGGTAGGGAACAATCACGCGGTGGCCTTTCGCTGCCAGCAGAGGAGCGACATCGGCATAGGTGTGGATGTCATACGGCCAGCCATGTAGCAGGATGACGGGCGGGCCGTCGGTCCGTCCAAGTTCCGCATAGCCGACGCTCAGCACGCCGGCCTCGATCCGCTTCAAGGGCCCAAAGGACGCCGCAGGCTCTCCAGTCGTCTGTTGCGCTTGTGCCGGGCCGATCAGGCCGAACTGAGTGGCGGCGACAGCCATCGCGGCGGCGCCAAAGAACCGACGGCGATCTTGGTCGATTTCATCGGGGATATTGAGCGAATGCATTTGGGAACCTCTATCCTTGCGCGGGCGATCAGCCGAACGTGAATGCAAAGACCTCCACGCCTGAGTCGAGAAACTCGATCTCGAACTGGCGATCGACGATGGGTTTCGATTGTCGGATCAGTTGGTACAGGCGCTGCTCTGTCACTGCGCCTTCGCCCATTTCATTGACGTCGATGCCGTGAGCCGTGCCTGGCGGCTGCCCGTCGATCAGCACGCGAAATCTCACAGACGTTCCCGGTGCTGCCGGACCCATGACCAGATGAAGGTCGCGCGCGTGAAAACGGTACGCGATGCGGGCATCGGACTTGTTCAGTACGGCGGTTTCTTTCCTTACCGTCCAACTGCCAGACAGCCCCCACTCATTCAGGCGTAGTCGCGCCGGCACGTCGTAGATGTGCGGCGCGTCCAAGACCGCTTCACCGCCGGAGGCAAAATTCTGGGTGCGTTCGTAGCCGAGATAATTTTCCGGAGACTTGAGGGTCTCCCAATCGGCCGCGGCTTCGATGCCGCGGGCATCCACCGACACAGGCTCACGGTCGAATCCGCCGGCGCCAGCCTCAGTCAGCAATTCCTGGATGACCATTTCCGACTGTTGGTATGAGCCCTCGCCAAAGTGGTGATACCGGACGCGTCCCCGCGAATCGACGAAATAGAGTGCCGGCCAGTACTGGTTGCTGAAAGCCCGCCATATGAGATGGTCGTTGTCGACGGCGATCGGGTAATCGATCCCCAGGTCTTTCACCGCTCGGTGCACGTTGTTCAGGTCTTTTTCGAACGAGAACTCCGGCGCGTGGATTCCGATCACCACCAAACCATGCTTCCGGTATTTCTCGTCCCAGGCCTGAACGTAGGGAAGCGTGCGCAGCCAGTTGATGCAGGTGTAGGTCCAGAAATCGATGAGGACGACCTTGCCATGCAAAGCCGACGCCGTCAGCGGCGGCGAATTTATCCACTCGTGCGCCACGCCAAGCGAAGCAAGCTCGGATTGACCCTCGAACTGGTCGGAGGAAAGTCCGTGAAGGAACGGAACCCTCATCGGTGCGGAGGCTATCGGCTGAGCCACATTCGTGTCTCCCAGAAAACTGGCAATCGGAGCCCCGATTGCCATTGCGAGCGCCACGGCGACGAGCAGCTTAATTGCTTTCATCGACGACGCCTTTTCAGTTTCGATCGATATCGCCGCGCAGACGGTTCAGCGGCGCGCTGCGCGCTGAATCCTTCAGAGCGGAAGCTCTTTGCCGGCCTGCTCAGCCGCCATGTATTCCGCGTACCAGTCCGGCCAGTTCTCATCGCGCTGGCCGCCGTTGCGCTTCTCGTGCTCGCCGTGGGCCTCCGACGCGCGTCGCAGCGCGGCAACAAGATCCGCTCCGGAAGCGTAGGTCGTGGTGTCGATCCGGCCGGGAAAGCGGGTGGTGATTTCCTGCAGCAGCCATTCGTTGCCGTCCGGGTCCTTGAACGTCGCGAACGAGGAGTAGCTGCGCCGCTCGGGATCGCGCCCCTTGACCGCCGGCTTGCCGGGACCTGTGCGGTGAAACGCCTCGCTGACCTCGGCGCCGTGGCCAATGAGCTCGGCGCGCGCCGCCTCGATGTCCGACACGACAAGATAAAGCCCGCTTGCCGAGCCGGGCTCCGCCGTCGTGACCCCCGTGCCGAAGTGGATCGAGGCAGGCGAGCCCGGAGGTGTGAACTGCACACCCCGGAACGTATCGCCGACGACGAAATCGCCGTCGAGCCGCCAGCCCAGGCCGATATAAAAGCTCTTGGCGCGATCGACGTCCGAGACGGGGATGACCACGACCTCGAGCTTCATGTCGAGCGCCTGCTTTTTGAGGGTCCCGGTCGCAGTTTCGTGCTTTTCGTCACGGGGCGTTTTCATGGTTTGAGACATTTGTCGTTCCTTTCGAGTGAGGTGGTTATTTGGTTTGCCGCAGCGGCCTGAACGCGGCGCGCAACTCGGCAGAAAAGAGCTCCGGCCGCTCCCACGCGGCGAAGTGGCCGCCTTTGTCGACCTCATGGAAGTAGATCAGGTTGGGGTAGGCGCGCCGGGCCCACGTCTCGGGGGCCTGATAGCCTTCCCCCGGAAAGACCGTGATGGCCACCGGCAGCGAGACTTCGCTGGTCTTTTCAGGGCCGGCAAAAACGGGACTGCGCCCGCCGCCGTACTCCCAGTAAATTCGCCCGGACGAGGTGGCGGTGTCCGTCAGCCAGTACAGCGTGATATCGTCCAGCACCTCGTCAGGCGACTTTTCGGGGTCGCTTTTGTCGTAGGTCCAGCCCGAAAAGCCCGGATGCCCGAGCATCCAAGCGGCGAGCCCTGCGGGGGAGTCATTGATGGCGTAACCGATCGTCTGGGGCCGGGTGCCCATCATCGTGGCGTAGGATCTGTTCCCCATCTTGGCGGCCATGCTGAGCGCATCGAACGCCGCGCGCTCCTTGTCCATGAGCCCCGCCGGCGCCGGTCCGCCGGCGGCGAGCACCGCGGCAATCTCTGGCGGTACGACAGCCGGCAGGTTGACATGAATGCCGAGCAGGCCTGCCGGGGCCAGACGTCCCATTGCATTCGAAACGGGAGAGCCCCAGTCGCCGCCCTGGGCGACGTAATCTGTGTAGCCAAGGCGCTTCATCAGCTCTGCCCAGGCTCGTGCAATGCGGTCTGTACCCCAGCCGGTATCTGTGGGTTTGCCGGAGAAGCCGAAACCCGGCAACGACGGCAGTACGAGGTCGAACGCGTCTTCCGGGCTACCGCCATGCGCCGTGGGATCGGTGAGAGGGCCGACGGTCTTGAGCAGTTCCAGCACCGAGCCGGGCCAGCCATGCGTCATGATCAGCGGCAGGGCATTGGGATGTTTCGAGCGAACGTGAATGAAGTGGATGTCCACTCCGTCGATCGTGGTCATGAACTGGGGCAGGGAATTCAGCTTCGCTTCCGCTGTCCGCCAGTCGTAGGCCGTGCCCCAATACTCGACGAGCGGCCTGATCTTCGCGAGCTGTATGCCCTGCGACTGGTCATCGACCGTCTCCCGGTCGGGCCACCTTGTCTGCGCAATGCGACTGCGAAGATCATCGAGCGGCGCTTGCGGCACATAGACTTTGAAGGGCCGGATCGAGCGATCCTCGACCGGGTTGGCGGAGGCGGGCGCGGAAAGGATGCAAAGCCCGAATGCCAGCACGGCCGCCAGTTGGTCGAGCCTCATGGCTGCACCTTCTTGTCCGGAGTGTGGAACGTCACCGTTTGTTTGGTGAAGACTTTGCCTTCGGGATCCACCACCTCGATCAGCACCTTGTGCTGGCCGCTTGGCATGCCAACCAAGATGATGGTGTTGCTCTGACCGTAGTCCGCCCACGCCCAAGGCAGGTCGTCGACGGTGACGTGCAGATGCCCGACCCGCGGAGACACGTTGCGCGCGGCCGCCCCGCCCACAGGCAGGATGCGCAAGTTCTCCACCCGGTACGGGATGAACACGACGCCGCTGGCCAACGGACCCGGAAGCGGCGGCTCCACGATCAGCTTGGGTGCGGGCTCGTTGTCGATGGGAACGACCGTGCTCTGGGCAAACGCGCCCGTGGCGAGCACGGTGCAAACCGCGAGTGCGGTGAGCGTCTTGATGAGGGGGTTCATTGCAGTCGCTCCCTTCGGAGGTTCGCTACGCAGCTATCGCTGGGCGGAAGATGACGAGCGTCCGGCGCGCCATCCCCCGCCAACACGTCATGTCTGCAACGTCTTGAATGTTGCGCGCACCTCATCGGTGAAACTCTTCGGCTGCTCCCAGGCGGCGAAATGGCAGCCCTTGTCCGTGCGGCCATAGTGCAGAAGCTTCGGGAACGCGCGTTCGGTCCAACTCTTCGGTGCGGTGTAGATTTCACTGGGGTTCGCAGTCGCACCGACGGGAATGGTGATGCCCTTGGCGTCGAAGAAGCCGGCCTTCGCCGTTTGCGTATGTTCCCAATAGAGACGTGCCGACGAGATCGCCGTGTTCGTCAGCCAGTAGAACGTGATGTTGTCGAGGATGTCGTCGCGGGTAAGGCCCTCCGGCTCTCCATCGAAGGAGCGGGCGATCAGCGCATAACTGTCCGCATCGTGATCGAGGATCCACGCCGCCAGGCCGGCCGGTGAATCGACGATCCCGTAGAGCGTTTGCGGACGAAGAGCCATCTCGTTGGCGTAGCCCAGGCCGTTTTGGTAGAAGAACGCTACCTGCTCGTAGGCACGCTTCTCGTCGGGGCCAAGATCAGCGGGGGGTGGACCGCCGGAGGCCAGCGCCTTCACGATCTCCGGCGGAATGGTCCCCGGCATATTCGTGTGGATGGCGACCAGCTCGGGAGGTGCGATCAGGGCCATCTGTTC
The DNA here is from genome assembly GCF_040318415.1 of Mesorhizobium sp. M1163. Classification (NCBI taxonomy): domain Bacteria; kingdom Pseudomonadati; phylum Pseudomonadota; class Alphaproteobacteria; order Hyphomicrobiales; family Phyllobacteriaceae; genus Mesorhizobium; species Mesorhizobium sp. M1163. The sequence goes on from NZ_JAMYMF010000056.1 coordinate 17,929, forward strand.
CGTGATGAGTGCTCCCCAATCGCCGCCCTGCGCGACGTAGCGGTCGTAGCCAAGGCGTTTCATCAGCACGATCCACGCCCGCGCGATGCGCCCGGGATCCCAACCGGTTTCGGTGGGCTTGCCGGAAAAGCCGTAGCCCGGCATCGACGGGATCACCACGTCGAACGCCTCCGCCTCCGTGCCTCCGTGCGCAGTGGGATTGGTGAACGGGTCGATGATCTTCAAAAGTTCGATGACCGAACCGGGCCAGCCGTGCGTGATGATGACAGGCAGGGCGCCCTGATGCTTAGACTTCACATGGATGAAGTGGATGTCGAGCCCATCGATCTCAGTGACGAAATTCGGCAGCGCCTTCAACTGCGCCTCGCACTTGCTCCAATCGTATTCCGTTCGCCAGTACTGCATGAGCTTCTGCATTGTGGCGAGTTGCACGCCCTGCGTTGGCCCTACAGTTGCTGGGGTCGACCAGATCCGCCGGGACGCCTCGTCGGAGACGAGTTCGCGCTCGGGCCAGCGCGTGGCGGCGATGCGCCGGCGAAGCTCATTGATCTCCTCCTGCGGGAAACTGACGGAGAAAGGGCGGATGGCATCGCTCGTGGATGCGGCGGCCAATTGCGACGGGAGCAGGCTTGCCGCGCCGGCGGCGGCGATGCCGGCCGCCGCAGTGCCCAAAAGTCGCCGGCGATCCTGGTCGATTGCTTCGGAGGTTCTGGTCGTGTCCATGGGTCTCTCCTGGGTTGATGGGTTTGCGATCTATCTACGTAGCTTGAACTACGCCCAGGAGGCGGGATTAGCCCGTTATGCGTCGTGAGCTTGTGTTAGCCGCTGCCAGCCTGCCGCTTTTTTGAGCAGATAGGAGGCGCCTAGACTGTGAGACTCCCTATGGTGCAGGAGCGCTCCTTGACTTAAACTGCGGCGCTGGGTGCAGGCGGCTCCAAAAGAAGACGCCATGACGAAAACGGGAATACAAGCCAAAGACAGATTGTCGTTTGGCCCTTTCCATTTTGCTGCGGGTGAAAGGCTCCTGACAAGAGAAGGCGCTCCCGTAGAGTTGGGTTCGCGCGCCATCGACATTCTCATAGTCCTGACCTCTGCACCGAATGAAGTCGTCAGCAAGAAAGATCTAATGTCGCGGGTTTGGCCGGATGTCGTCGTCGAGGAAGGCAGCCTGCGGTTCCACATGACCGGACTGCGCAAGGCGCTGGGCGATGGAAAGGATGGCGCGCGGTACATCGCGACGCTTCCGGGGCGGGGCTATTGCTTCGTTGCGCCGGTTTTGCGATTAAACAGCCCACGCGACGAAGCCCTATTCATTGCCGCTGAGTTTCCGCACGCGAATCTTCCAAACCGCTTGAGCCGGATGGTCGGACGGGACGAAGATGTTCTTAAGCTGTCGGTGCAGCTGAATGCTTCGCGGTTCGTCACCATCGTTGGCGCCGGTGGCGTCGGCAAAACCACCGTCGCGATCGCAGTCGGGCATCACCTGATCGAAGCATTTTCAGGGGCGGTCTTGTTCGTCGATCTGGGAATGATCGGCGATCCCGGTCTGGTGACGACAGCCGTCGCCTCGATGCTTGGACTAACGGTTCAAACAGAGGATGCGACGCCCAACCTGATCGCTTACTTGCGCAACAAGCGGATTCTTTTGATCCTCGATACCTGTGAGCATCTCGTGGATGCGGTGGCGCCTCTGGCCTCGAGCATCGTCGATGCGGCGTCACAGGTCTACATCCTGGCGACGAGCCGCGAGGCGCTTCGGGTCGAGGGCGAACATATCTGCCGGTTGGATGCGCTTGCGTTTCCGCCCGACGAACCGGGGCTAACGGCGGCCATCGTCCAGACATTCCCGGCCACCCAGCTGTTCGTCGAGCGAGCGGTGGCAGGTGGCGCTCGTTTGGACGTCGGCGACGCCGAGGCCTTGATCATCGCAAGCATCTGCCGAAAGCTTGACGGGGTGGCGCTCTCGATCGAACTGGCGGCCAGACGTGTCGAATCCTATGGGCTGCAGCAGACAGCTGCGCTTCTCGATCAACGCCTGACACTGCTGTGGCTCGGTTCACGGACAGCGCCGCCGCGTCAGCAGACCTTGCAGGCGACACTAGACTGGAGCTTTGGGCTCCTGACCGACGTTGAGCGCGTGGTGCTTCGCAGGCTCGCTGTATTCGTCGGTCATTTCACGCTCGATGCCGCCCTGGAGGTCGTGACGAGCGCGACCCTCGACCGATCGACCGTCCTTGGCGCCATGGACAGTCTTGTCGCCAAATCGATCGTGGCGACGCGTCCGGTTGGAGCAATGATGCGCTACAGGCTCCTCGATACGACGCGCGCCTACGTTCTCGACATCCGGATCGATGACGCCGAGGCTGCCGATCTGGCAGTGCGCCACGCCGCCTACTATCGGAGATGGCTGGAGCAGACCGGGATCGAGTGGCCAAGCCTGGCGACCGGTGAGGAGCGGGCGCCCCACTTCGCCGCCATCAACAATGTCCGGGCTGCCCTGGAATGGTGCTTCGGCGACAGCGGAAACGCCAACATCGGCGTCGGACTCGCCAGCGCTGTCGCGCCGGTTTTCCTGGCAATGTCCTTGTTGCCGGAGTGTCATCGCTGGTCTGAAAGAGCAATATTCGCTTTCGACGATGCCGCCCTTGGCGGACTTGACGAGATGCATCTTCAGGCAGCCCTCGGCGTGTCCTTCATGTTCATGCGGGGAGGACGCGACAGGGCGCGCGTAGCTCTGGAGAGGAGCCTGGCGATCGCCGAGCAGCGCGGCGATCCGCTGGACCGGGTGCGTCTGTTGGGTTCGCTCAACATGTTCCATCTGCGGACGGGCAATTTCGCAACCGCCCTTGAGTTTGCAAGGCGTTGTTCAGCCACAGCCGCGACCTTGGACGACTCGGTCGTCAACGCGCTGGCACACTCGATCCTGGGCATCTCGCTCCACCTGCGAGGCGACCTCGCGGAGGCCCGCGCAGAGCTGGAGGCGGCGCTCGACCGTGGGCCGCGCTCCCAGCGGACCACGACGATCTATCTGGGCTTCGAAGGCAAAATCCTGGCCAGGGCCATCCTGGCGAGGAACCTTTGGCTACAAGGCCATCCGGACCAAGCCATGGCACACGCCCGACAGGCCGTCGAAGAGGCTTCCGCCATGGATCATTCTCTAACGTTGGCGATCGCGTTGATCTGGGCGATATCGGTCTTCCTGTGGACCGGTGACCTGAAGAGCGCCGAGGCGTACATAGATATGCTCATCGCCCGCGCGGAATCCCATTCCATGACTCCTTACCTGCTGGTCGGTCGGGGCTTCAAAAGCGAAGTCGCGATCCGTCACGGCGATGCAAAAAGCGGCGTCGAGGGCCTGCAGACATCTCTTCGGAAGCTCCACGCGGCGCCTTATGAATTGCTCACGACGCCGCTCAACCTCTCGCTAGTTAGGGGACTGTCCGCGATCGGTCAGGTTGATGAAGCCATTGCGTTGATCGACGAGTCGCTTGGTCAAGTCGAAAAGAACGGCGACCAGTTGTACCTCCCGGAGTTGCTACGGATGAAGGGAAGCCTCCTTCTCCAGTCGGAGCGCAACCGTGATGAAGCTGCCGCCTACCTCATGCAGGCACTGGAGTTGAGCCGAAGTCAGCGCGCACGGGCATGGGAGTTGCGAACCGCAATCGACATGGCGACGCTGATGGCCGGGCGCGGGGAGATCAACAGCGCTCGCGAGCTCTTGCAGTCGGTTGCGGCGTATTTTGTGGAGAGCCTGAATACGGCGGATGTCGGGGCTGCCGAACACCTGCTGGCGACACTGAGGTAGAGCCTCAATGCCACTTCTCCTAATGGTGTCGTCCCCTCTCGGCGCAATTTCGACGGTGGTGTGGGCACTATTAATGTCGGCTTCGGGAGGACAGGAGTGGCTGGCTGAATGACCGACATGCTTAAGGGTTTCGGGTGCCGTCAGGCATACGAAAGTCTCTCATCCAGGAACCCGCGGGCCGCAGACGACGGCCTATGGGGATTTGTGTTTCGGAGCGTGCCTGGGTCTGTCGCGAGCTTCCGCATAGGATGCGGTGGGCATGGCGTGGAAGCGGCTTCCGGGCCCGGTCGCAGAGCCTGGAGCGTTGATTCCGACGGGATTGGTGTGCGTGACGACCGGCTCGACGGCAATGTGCACATAACATCCCGTTGACCGTCGCCGGCGTGGCGCGGTCGTACGAGCAACTTGGTCATGCCGGGTCATGAGGTGTTCTCCCGGTTCGGCGCTCGTGAGGTTGGCGGCGCACGAGGCTGGCACCACCGTTCGAACCTCTCGATGACCACCATGCGCCCGCCGCAGCAAGGGCAAGGCGGGCGAACGTCAGCCGGTTATGCTGAAGGGTTGTCTTCGGGTGGCGGAGCGACGTTCAGCAGTTCGCGCACGAGTGCGAGGCTGGCTTTGCGGGCGGAGCCGGCGAGCAGTCCATAGTGACGGATGCGCCGCGCATTGGTCAAGGACCGTACCGCCGCCCAGAACAGGCAGAAGAACCTGACCATCCCGCTTTTGAAGCGCCAGGCCGAGCAGCGGCTCAGGCAAATCACCACCCAGATCAATGCGATCGACGCCGAATGTCGTACGCTGGTCGCCCGCGAGCCAGATCTTGTCCGTCGCTTCGACATCCTCACTAGTATCCCAGGCCTTGGCGAAGTCACAGCCTTCGCCATCATCGCCGACATGCCGGAGTTGGGAACCCTTGCCAACAAGCAGGTCGCAAGCCTCGCCGGCCTCGCACCGGTCGATCGCCAGTCGGGGCAGTGGAAGGGCAAGTGCTTCATCCGGGGAGGAAGATCGTCGGTCAGGCAGGCGCTCTACATGCCAGCCCTCGTCGCGGTCCGTTTCAATCAGTCACTCAAGACAAAATACCAAGACCTCCGAGACGGCGGAAAACCTGCAAAACTCGCCTTAACCGCCATCATGAGAAAGCTCGTCGTTCTCGCTAACGCCCTCATCAGGGACGACCGGAAATGGTCGCCATCCCTTCCTTGACCAAGACGGATACTCTAGATGATTCGACAGGCGTTTGACCGACGAAAGCTTAAGCCCCCAAGATGCCGCGGCCTATGTCAAGTGCTGCGAGGCGAGTATGATCGACGCGTTGGTGCCAGGCTTCTGAATGATAATCACGACGATGGTAGTCATTCTCGACGATACAAGAGTTGCTGCCACTTATTCGGACAGGACCTACCGGTTCGATTGAACCGGTAGCGGTGAACGGAAGGGGCACAAACACCCTTCGGCCGCGATTTCGCCAATAGCAATACCGCAGAAACGTGCCACTTTGGCGGACGATCTGCGCCCTCCGAAGGCAGAAGTTACAGGTTCGAATCCTGTCGGGTGCAGCATTGCCGCAGTTCGCTTGCCGACAACTATTCCTGCTGGAATTGACAGGGCCAATCTTCAGGCCTCGTCAAGCCAGAAGTCAACTCGGTCCGGGCGTCTCCGCAAGCCATGTTGAGCTGCCAC
>NZ_JAMYMF010000057.1:0-21920 GCF_040318415.1 Mesorhizobium sp. M1163
ACCGAGCCGCTCGTGCTGCGGCGCCACGCCCGCCGCAACGCCGCAGCTGTCACGGCGCTTCACCAGCACGATCGGCGCCGCTCGGTTCCGGCACTGGCCGGCTTGTCGTCGTGTCGATCGCTTCTGTCAGCGAGCGGAAACCGGCGCTGGTGGCTTCGATCCGCTCCATGATCGTGAGAACGTCCTTGAGTGAGCGAGACAGACGGTCGAGCTTCCAGACGACGACAGTGTCGCTCTCCCTCAAATGATCAAGCATCCTGTGCAATTCCGGCCGCTCCCAGCGACCGCCGGAGGCCTCCTCCTTGAGGATACGCTTGCACCCGGCATCGGCGAGCGCCCTGGCCTGCGCCGTGTTCGACTGGTCGTCGCCTCTGCTCACGCGGGCGTAGCCGATCAGCACTCTGGTTCCTTTCGCAAACGGTCGTTTATGGAAGGCCGAGGGTGTCCACGAGAATACAGGTGCGGAGCCTTTCATAATCCTCTTTCATTATGGCGCCGTAAGGCAAGCGGTTTGTGAAGGGATGAACGATGCCGGGATATCGATGACGAAGACGCAGCGGGAGAAGCTTCCGGTGCAGCCTGACAAGGCGTGGGCGCGCCTTGTACCGTTCGTGAGGAATCGACCATGCGAAAGCTCTTGGCCGGCCGGGAGCGAAGATTTAGCGCTCCTCGCGCAGCAACTTTGAACAACGCAGACGTTCGTTCGCGTCGCGAGAGGGGAGAGTACCTGCCGGCCCAAATTGACCAAAGTTTTCAAGGGCCGGATTGACGACATTTCCATCGTATCCGAAGCCCCCGATCTCGGAACGCTTTTCCATAAACTTTTGGAAAAGCGACCAATCCCCCTGCTTGAGCGCTTGTCTCGTTCCGGACCATCCCAACGAGCCAGAGAGCCATATATGGTCCACCAGCCCCTGGCGCTTCATGTGGTGTCCGACCGTGCCCGATCCGTAAACGCCAACGAGATAACGGCCAGCCAACGCATTCCGCACACTCCTGAAGTAGGGTGCTACCCCTGCAAGATGCTGTGGTGTGTGGTAGTCCCAATCGACTGCAAAATAGATTCCGGAGCCTTCGGGCTGTCCCAACGCGGCGGCCAGATCAAGCGCACGACCGGAGTCTCGCTCTCCAGCCGCACCATGCAAGTCTCTGATATTGCCGCCCGCGCCACCCCGCTGCTCGAAGGCCACAGCTACCGATATTCCAGCACCATGAAGGGCGGCGAGTTCCTCCCCTGTCAGACATTTTGAGGGAAATGGTGTACTATTCCGATGGTTGTAGTACCGGATTACTGTATTGACGCCAGATTCTGCCAAGCACACAGCAAAATCGCCGACGTTCTGCGGGACGTCGATAATATCGTGCATAGTCCGTCTCCCCGAAGGCCGAAATTATATGGAAAATGCGCAGTTTATACGGTCACCTCGCCCTCCCACGCTATTTCTTCGCGCAGCCTTTTGATGTCATTTCCCGCAGCCACCAACGCGGCGCAGACGCAATCAGCTATTCCTCTGTTTGCCCTTGGGTCTACTGCAGAATGTCGCTACGTCTCTGACTGTGTGACCGCCGGCTGGAGAACAAGCGCAGGTAGTACGGTGAGTCGCTCGGCGAGCTGAAACGGCCGAAAACCTGCGCGATAGTGGATTGCGTTTGCTTGTTTGACAGGTTCAGCGATGCGGAGCGCAATATCGAGGTGATGGCGAGACTGTCAGCGCTTCCAACTTCGACCACGGCAAGGCAGGTTAAAGATAGACGGGATTCCGCGGAGTCGGATTGATCTAGGACGAGGCAATTGAACGCCGTCGGTTCGCCGTGTTTGCTCAGATAGCTACGGATTGCCTTTGCCAGACCGACGCCAGCTTCATTGCCGTCGGCAGCATTCGCGCAAATTGACGCAAAGGCACTGGGCAATTCCGCCACGTCCATCGTGCGGTTTAGCGTTCTTGAAGTCGTGGCGGTTTCCACCTGGTTCGGTACCATTTGCGCGGCATTCTGCCATGCTCGAGAATCCAGAGCCCGGGTTTGGTCTTCGAATAGTTTCTGGACCATGGCAGAGCAAATCCTCTCCGCCTCGAGCGGTTGGCTGCTCTGCGGGCCGATCACCAGGAAAAGGCCCGCAGCTGTTTTTGCGAATGGGTTCATGTCTGCTTCCCTATGGAAGCGGGACCGGAGTTCGCCGGCACCGGGGGCGCGATAGAGCATCGGTAGTTCGCAAGGGCTTACCGGACCGCTCTATCGCATCCATGATGCGGGCGACGTTCGCCCAAATCCACGCTATTGGTTAGGTGCGCTGCTTTCGCGATCAAAGGCCTGACGATCAGACCTGCGGCTTGATGTCTTGTTGCGGCGTCGAGCCACCGTTGAAAAAGTTCTTGGCCTTCTTGAACTGGTCGGTGGAGTTCTTATTCACAAGCTCCTGGAAGTTTTCGTGATCGGGGCCGCCTTTGCGGATCCGACGGGTCTGAACGAGATTGGTGACCTCGGCATAGTCCATGTCGACGCGGACGTAGTGGGTCGACGAACAAGAGGATTTCAGCTCGAGGAAGTGCTCTTTGAACTCGATCTGCCGCAGAACGATTGCTCCGTAGTCGTAATATCCGCCTGCCCCATTATCGAGAAGGTAGCTCTGATAGGTGCATGTCAGCGCCTTGTATCGCTGCGCCTTGCCGTTTGCACTGAAGGTGAGATTCCCCATTTCTGTAAGGAAGGACTGGAAATCCAGCAGCAACGATGCCCCGTCGGTAATGATCGCCTTGGCAATCAGCGAGAGGAAAGTAGCTGAGACCGACGTCCCGGCCACCTTTTTTGAAAAACTCTTCAGTGTTTGCCCGCCCATAGAGAGATCTGGAATGTTGCCAACAACATCGGTCCATGTGTTGATATCAAGCTTCTGTGCATCGATGTTCGCATAATGGGTATGCATGTAGTCGTTAATAATTCCTCCTATTGCCAGTAGATTGTCCTGATTCTCATTGAGGGTGCCGCTGTACGTCGGATCTTCGGTTTTTTGGCCGATGAGGTGAAACTGCACTGTCCCTTGAGCGTTGGCGATCGTGTCGTCACTGGGGGGCGCAGCATCTAACTGGGCCAAAACAAGGGGCTTGGCGTAGAAAAATGCGGACGCCGCCTCATAGTGTTCTTTGGAATAGCGCTGTTCATGCTCTTGAACATTCACTGAAAATGCGTTCGACATGCTTTATCCTCCTGCTGTGAGACATGAGCGTTGGTGCGAGAGCTTAAGGTGCCCAAAGCGCGGAAACGCCTCGGAGATGAGATGATCTTTGCGTGCCCGCGTCGCCTTATACCAATTCGCTCCGGCCCCCACCTTTGCGTTAGGCAGGCTTTTCTCTGCGCCGTATCATTTTGCGATAGCGCAGTGGCGAGAGGCCATGAAACGCCTTGAAGGCTGTGGAGAAGTTGTTGCTGTTCTCGTAGCTGAAGGATTCGGCGACCTTGCCGATGCTTTCATGCCCGTTACGCAACCGGTCAGCAGCCTCCGTCATCCGGTAGCGCCGTAGCCAAGTCATTGGCCCGCAGCCAAACGATGTCTCGAAGCGGGTGGTGAGCGTTGTCCTGTTGGTCCCCACCATTCGCGCCAATTCGACGAGGGTGATCTGCTGATCGACCCGCTGCGCCAGCAGACTGCATGAATTCTGAACGATCGGATCGGCTGAGAAGAAAGGCGGGGTAGAACGCTGCGCGAACTGAACGATGCAGGCGGTAAGTCTGCGCAGAACTTCCTGCTCGGTGAGCGGCCACAACAGGTAATCGGAATACCCGTTGGAGAAGACCGCTTGTCGATCCAGGCTCTCTTCCAGAACCAGAGCCAGTTTGACAGGTTCGGGCGAGAGCTTCGCACGCCCGTGCTTGTCGTGAATCGGTTCGCGACAATCGACGATGACGATCTGCGCGGAGCGCCCTGCCCGCAATAAACGGTGATCAAGGATATCGATCTGCCTCAGAGAACTCGCGATTAGTGCCAAGGACTTGCATGCTTCGGGGTCCGAGCCAAGATATGCTGCCAGCATGCAGGCACCTCACAGACACCATGGGAAGCTGGCCTGTGGAAGGCTTGGCGCGGCCGAATGGCGGTCGAAGAGAGGCGGTTTTTGGCCTGTATATAGATGGCTGGGCGTATGATACCTTCTCGTCTGGCCCTGTTGCCTCGCTTCAAATTGTCGAAACCGGCACGGTTTCAATGCGCTGGCACAGCAGAGCCAGCTTCCCCTCCCAACGGGCGAGCAGGGCAATAAACTTTTTCCGTCATATCCTGACGATAGCCCCGGATTCGGATCACGTTTCTTGCCTAGGCGACTCATCAGTCACTTGCCTTCCCAGTTGGGATATTTTGCTCTGTTCCCGCCGCCGCGGCGACGGCGATCTCGTGGCAGCCAACGATGCTCCGGGTCGCGATGGGAACGCTCGTGCCAAATCAGCGCGACTTCATAGGGTGTCAATTGCACAGGCGGATCCATAATCGCTAGCGGCAGCAAGGCGGCGATCCTGGTCGCGACGCGGCGTGGTACAATCAACAGCAGATCGGTCGCCGCGATCGCCAACGCGGCCGTCAAGATGTTGGAAACCAACACCGGATCGCGACCCTGGAGATCTAACTTGACCAGTTCGTCATGCACCCGGCCGAAGCCGTCTTTGGAGTCCAAGGCAATGGCTGCGTGGCGCAAGGCCGCGAAGCTCTCGATTGTCCATTCCCGCGCCAGGGCTGGATGGTCGTGGCGCAGCAGGCAGGCAAACCGGTCGGAGTAGAGGCTGCGCCTCAAGTATCCGGGCGGCGAGGCGCTAATCTGCCCTATAGCCAAATCGATCTCGCCTAGCTCAAGCCGCCGCATCGCGCCGGAGAGAAGCGGAAAGCCGACGAGGTCATAGCACGAAAGCCCGCGTAGCAAATCATCATAGTGCGGTACGGTGAAGAGGATGTCCGCCGCCGGCCACGGAATGTGCAGGAAGAAGCCGATCTTATTGCCGCAGCCGAGGTTCCGCAGTTCTTTCGCAAGCGGGATCAGGTGATAGTCGTGCACCCATATGACGTCGTCGTCGCTGATGAGCGGCTGCAACAGCTTTGCAAACAGTCGGTTGACGCGCTGATATCCGGACATTCGTGCTTCGGAATACTCGGCGAGGTCGACTCGGCAGTGGAAAACCGGCCAAAGAACCCGGTTGGCAAAGCCGTAGTAATAGTCGTCCAAATCTGTCTGCGAGAGATCGGTAAGCGCATAATTGATCCCGCCGGCCTCCCGGCGTGAGATCGGCCCTGACGGGTCCTCCCCGGCTTTCACCTTCCCCGACCAGCCCATCCATAGGCCGTGCCTTCGCCGGAGCGCAGCGCTCAGCGCAATCGCCATCCCGCCTGGCGGCGGGGAACCATGCTCGTCGGGCAGCGAAACCCTGTTTGAGACTACGACCAGTCTACTCATCTCCACTCTCCTGCTCTCGGACATCCCGCCGTTCATGAAAGCTCCGCCCCCTGAGCGATCTGCACAATAAGACATGCAAGTTCAAAAGAAAGGATAGCATGGGTCTAGAAAGGAGATTGGAATTAGATAAAAGGTTGGGCATCAGGAGTTTCCTGTAGACAGTGGAATTAACATCAAGGCGAGTTCTGCGTCTGATCAATAAATCTCGACGAATCCATACGAATGTCAACTTTTCAGCGATTTAAATTGAAACAAAGCTGAACTGAATTGGAGCCGCCGGGAGAGGAAGTTGGGTGCAAAAGCGCTCCAGTGATGGTGCCAGAGGACCGGAGCGATACGAATCTCAGCGGGGATAAACCCGGTCTGCCGAACGAGTGGTCGCAGAGGACGGACAATCCATCAAAAACTAGCAGGCTTTGGGGGCACTGTTGCGCAGCAGGAACTCCGCATAGGACCTATTTGTCTGCGCTATTCCGCAATACGCCTGATGAAGATTGTCCCACCTGCTGAGCGTCACTAATTTGACTACCGTCCCCGGCAGCCCAAGCTGCAGTCAATAGGAAGTGACCATGAAGAACATTCTCATCGTCGGTCAGGACGCGTTGACGAGAGAACCGCTTATGGGCTTCTTGTCTAAGCATGAGTTTAACATCAGAGCGGTCGAAAACCGCCAGCAGGCCGCCAGCAATATGGCTTCTGAAGCGATTGATCTAGCAATTGTCGACCTGAGCTACGGCCGAGAGGACGGTTTGCAGTTCGTTCGAGATTTTGGTGCCAAGGGATCTTCCGATCATCATCATCAGCGGTGACTTCGTAGATGAGGCCGACAAGGTGATTGGCCTCGAAACCGGCGCTCGCGACTACATTACTATGCCCTTCGGGCTTACGGAGTTCCGCGCCCGCGTGCGCGCCGCTATGCGCCAGCGGCCGGAGCGTGACCGAAACACCATCTACCGTTTCGATGACTGGCGAGTTAGCACCAAGCGTCGGAGCTTGCGCCGGGGAACGGATCCTGACGTCAAGCTCACCGCCGGCGAGTTCAACCTCCTGATGGCCTTTCTCAAGAACCCAGGTCGGGTCCTTTCACGTGAGCAGCTTCTGATGGCGACCCGTGTCTATGATCAGGAGGTCTACTACCGCAGCATCGATGTTCTTATCGTCCGCCTTCGCCGTAAGTTGGGGCAGGATAAGGCGCCGCGCCCGCAGTATATCCGCACCGAGCGCGGCGCGGGGTATATTTTCGACAGTGTCGTGAATATTGAGGAACTAAGGACGCGCCGTGGTTGATGGACGGCCAAGATCGCGCGGGAAGCGAACGTGACCCAGCACCACTGCAGGCGCTTCAGAATATCACGAATAGGGTCAGGCTTTGCCTTCTTAGGAATGGCCTCCAGTCACCTGGGCACCTCGTACTACCGGCGTTTCGCGGACCGGTAGGGCCGCGCTGATTTCTGCGTGGACTGATGACGGCGATCGCTTCGGAGTTGGTTGTTGAGATTGCCGATTTTGGCATCGCGGTGGCGGTTTGCGCCGCCTTCGTCGTCATGCGGGCGCAGTTCGCCCCTGGTGCCATACGGGCGGGTGAGATTGTAGGCGAGATTGGCCATGCCGATCTTGGTCTGGCCCGCCCGATGCCGATCGTGCCCACGAACAAGAACTCGCGAGCAGCGGCTGTGGCGGCGACGTAACCTTCGGCCTTGCCGATCGCTTCACCAGTCGCCTTCGCCTGTACCATCAGACCGGCATATTCGCGCGAGGCATCCAGGTCGCAAGCCAAGACGCGATTTCAAATAAGGGGCCTCTCGCGGCGCCGACAAGGTTTCGGGATTTTCCGCTCCTCGCAGGTCGGTAGTGACTGTTGCATACGTGCAACTCAAGCGCGAAGAGTTATCTCAAGGGCAACACTATTCTTGAATTCGGCGGTCAGAATGCGAGTAATCAGCCAAACTCGCCCGATCGAGTCTTCTCGCTACGGGCCACCAATCAACCTGGGACGCCCCTGTGAGTGCCGATACCATTGCTGGCGCAGTGAGCCGGGAGAGCCTCTCTTTCCCATACCTCCGCATTAAACCCGAGACCACTGTGCCAGCCCAGCGCCCTCCGCCGGCTGGCAGCAAGATGACGGCTGCCAAACGATGGGGCTCCGTGCTCTAAAGATAGAAAATGACGTTTGGCCTACTGCACACCGGGATTTTGCCTGTGATCGCTGCCACAAGCCATCGGTGGTCTTGGTGGTAACGAAACCGCATGCGTATGTTTGCCCGCTGTGTCTAGACGGCGATCCTGCCGAGCAAACTGAGCGTTTTGACTAACATTCTCGGCAAGCTTAGAAGGAGTGGTTCGCTCGATAACAACAAACCCCGAAAATACCTCGCTCATTGTCCGGGCCACGCGCTATCTGGATCGTGGAATTTCGTTTCATGAAGAAAACAGCGGCAGTTTTTAATGAGAGATGAAGTAACCGATCTTTTAACTGAGTTGGCCCTTTGGGCGAATGTGGTGATGAAATCGGAAAGGGGCGATAGAATTAAAATTTGCGCCGCCTACGACGCCGGTCTGCAGCTAATCGCTGAGCGTACTACGCCCGGGTCTCCGCCCCGACCGGGCATTGAAGCTTGCATCCTGCAGCATGAGAAACTGAAGGCTGCCGAAGACATCAGCTGCGTAGGTTGGATACTGGCCGCGATCGCCACGCGTGTTGGGGAACGAGATCTTCCGAAATGGGAGGAAGCTCAGAAGGTCATTGGCGCCACGGTTCGGTTGCTTAGTCGCTACCGTCAAACTCGCGTTCATTGAAGCCATGGCCGCGTCGGCGGAATGGCATTACAATGCTGTCGAGCATTCCCTGTAGCGTTGCACGGACGATGACGCCGGTAATTTACGGCTGTATGAACTGAGTGCCTCCGTCTCCGGCTGCGTCAGAAAACAGGTAAGTCAGTCGTTGTCGGGTTGGAAAAGAGGAAGGTCGCTGGAAAAGCGCGGCCAACCCGCCTTCGCTTGCACACAGCCTGCGTTTTGCCAGCTCCTCAACCGCAACGTGCTGTCAATCTTCGTCTTGCCATGTCTTGAACGCCGAACTGTTCACGCCATTGGCGCCGCTTTGTCATCCCGTGCCCCGAAATGAGGCCGTCGTTCGAACGATATGCGCAGTTGCTTATCCGCCAGAAACCCGCGAGCCAGATCGGTGTCGCGCTTACCCACGCGTGACACCCAGTCCGAAAACAGGCGAACCGCGCGCCGGTTCATATGCCGCGAAGGACAGACCAGCCAGTATCCCGGAAACTCGATGACCTCGAACTCTATCGAGACCGGAACCAGAGAACCCGACACCAGGTCCTCGAATGCGATGGATGTGCTTTCCAGGACCACACCTGCACCGTCCTTCGCCAGTTGAACCGACATTGACGAACGGTCGAAACGATAGGGATACGTCATGCGGGCGCCCTGGATACCGTTGCACGGCAGCCAATAATCCCACCGGAAATAGGCCTTCACACTGTCGATCAACCGCGCATGGCGAAGCTGCTCGCGCGGATCCGGTGAGATCGCGCGCAGTTCGGCAAGATAGGAAGGCGAGCACATCGGCAGGATCAGATCGTTGACGACGCAATCCGAATAAAGGCCGGCCCAGCCGCCGTCGCCATAACGAAGATCGAGATCGATGACCTCCGTTTCGAAATCCGAGAAATTGGGCGTGGCGTCGACGCGCAAATTCCAGCTCGGATAGCCCTTGCTGAACTCGGCCAACCGCGGAGCCAGCCATTTCTCGCCGAAGGAAGGACTGACGCGCAGGCTAAGCTGGAAGCTTTCGCGCTGCCGCACAATGGCATTACGCACCTCGCGTATGGATTCGAAAGCCTGGGTGGTGGTCTGGAAGAGCCGCTCACCGTCGATCGTGAGCGAGAGATGGCGCTTTTCGCGCTGAAAAAGCCGGACCCCGAGTTGGTGTTCGAGCAGCCGCAGCTGCTGGCTGACCGCCGAAGGTGTCACCTGCAATTCCTGCGCGGCCTTTGCCACGCCGCCGAGCCGCGCGACCGCCTCGAAATGCGTCATCGAATTGAACTTGATGTCTGACATCGTCCTCGTCAGTTAAGCTCAGCTACACAGAATATTAAGAAACGAGAATTGAGCCGAATGTCAATCGGTCGCATCATCCTGTGGTCTCGGGAGGAGATGCAGGATGGAACCGGGTTCAACCCAAAGCTTGGGTAGTGCCGGCAATGTGCCGGCAGTTGGACAGGCATCGACCAGGAAGCCCCTGATCGAGGCTTCCAACGTCAAGAAGAACTACGGCGCAACACGGGTCCTTCGGGGCGTGAGTTTTCAGGTCCGGCCTGGCGAAATCCACGCGCTCCTGGGCGGCAACGGCGCCGGCAAAAGCACCCTGATCCGCATCATCACCGGGCTGATCTCACGCGATGCCGGCGATATTAGCTTCGCCTCGTCGAAGGCCGGCCACACCAGCCCGATCATCGCGGTGGTGCATCAGGAGCTGGCGCTATTGCCCGAGCTGTCGGTCGCGGAAAACATCGGCATTGTGCATGCGAGGTCGGGCTGGTCGCAGATCAGCCGTCGCCGCATGCGCGAAACCGCGCTCGGAGCGCTCCGGCTGATTGACCCAGCGATCGGCGAAGAGATCATCGAGCTGCCGGCACGCAAATTGTCCCTCCACGAAGGCCAGATCGTCGAGATCGCTCGTGCCCTTTCCACCGGAGCCGAAGTGCTGCTTCTCGACGAGTCCACGGCCAATCTCACTGCCGGCGAGACGGCCAAACTCTTCTCGGTGCTAAAGCGGCTGGTGCGAGAAGAAGGCATTGGTATCGTCTTTGTTTCTCACCGGATGCGGGAAATTCGGGCGCTCTGCGATGTCTGCACGATCTTGCGCGATGGCGTCACGATCGCAAATGCCACGCCGCTTGCATCGCTCAGCGACGCGGACATCATCCAGCAGATGGGCCAACACGCGCAGCGTCCAGCAACCCACCGCAAACCGCAAAAGGGCCTCCGACAGAACGCACCGATCGAGCTGCTGGGCCCGGATGACGTCAGGATCGCGATTTCGTCCGGGACCATTTTGGGACTGGCCGGCGCACCGGCGGGCCCGACCGGGCTCATTGCTCCGCTTGTGGGTGCCGGGCCCGGAGCTGGCTGGCACCTTTCCGGCGAGGGTTTTGGGAACGGCTTCTCGTCCCCAGCGGCCGCGGCGCGGGCCGGTATCGGCTTTGTTTCGGGCGACCGCGCAACCAAAGGGATTCTTTCGCAGCTGCCCATCGTCGATAACGTGCTTGCAGCACGCAGGGTTCGCGAAAGGCGGCGGATCGTGGCCGCAGCCGAGCGTCAGGAATGTCACGATCTCGTTTCAGCGCTGAAGTTGAAAGCCAGCTCGATCTGGGACCTGCCGGCCTCGTTGTCGGGCGGCAACCAGCAGAAGCTTCTCGTCGCACGGTGGCTTGGGCTGCCGCTCCGGATGGTGGTGCTGGAAGAGCCGACGCGTGGCGTCGACATCGGCACCAAGCACGACATTTACGGTTTGATCCGGGAGATGGCCGACGCTGGCGCGATCATCATCTGGTGGTCGACCGAGAACGTCGAAATGCTCGAGCTTTGCGACGCCATTTTCGCCTTTGACACCGATGGGCGGCCAAAGGGATTCCTGCCTGAAGAGCACTTTACCGAAGAGGGGCTCGCCGAACTGACGGGGATGGCGGCATGACCGACGCAACCGACACCACCACCACCACGAAAAAACTCCGGACCACCACGTCGCGCGTCCCAGTGGTTCTTTTGTCCTACCGCACCGAAGCCGCGATTGCCGCTGCGATCGTCGTCCTGCTGCTGGCCGTCGGCATGTTCGTGCCCGCAGCACTCAGCATGGGCAATGTGCAAAACATCATCCAGGCCGCCGCGCCTCTCATAATCATGTCGCTCGGTGTTTTGCTGGTCGTCATCACCGGCGGAATCGATCTTTCGGTCGGTTCAGTCTTTTCCCTGACCGGAATGGTGACCGCGTTGGCGATGGCCAGTGGCGCTGACGGACTGACCGCGAGTGCTGCCGGCCTGGCGGTCGGCCTTGTGTTCGGCTCGATCAATGGCCTTCTGGTCACGGTTGTCGGACTTGCGCCTTTCGTCGTCACGCTCATTACCTACGCGGTGGCGGGCAGCCTTGCCTTCATCGTCACCAATGGGCGTTCGATGCCGATGGGCGCCCCGGATTTCTGGCTCCTGAATTCCGGCGAGATCGTTCCCGGCATGCCCAACCATCTTCTATTCTGCATCTTCCTGATGGTCCTGCTGGAATACGCCTTGCGCAAGGTCGTCCTTGGACGCTGGTTCTATGCCGTCGGCTCATCGGCAATTGCTGCCCGGCTGCTCGGCATTCCGGTTCTGCGCATCAAGTTCGCGGCCTATGTCGCTTCAGGGCTGCTTGCCTCTTTCGCGGGACTGCTGACCGTCAGCTACATCCTCAACGCCGAAGCTACGGCAGGGGCGAGCCTGATGCTGCAGGCGATTGCCGCCGTGGTCATCGGCGGCGCCAGCCTCTTTGGCGGGACGGGCAGCGCGATCGGCGCCGTGCTGGGCGCGCTGATGATCACCTGCATCCAGAACGGCGTGAACCTCATTGGCGTGAACAGCTTCTGGCAAGGCTCAGTCACCGGCGCTGCAATCCTGCTCGCGGTTTTGATCGACCGCTTCAGCAACAAGAACCGCATCTAGATCATCAACGGGAGGAACCAAGATGAAAATGAAGACAATCCTGCTTGCAGCATTGGCGGCGGCCGCCTTGTCCAGCGCATCATACGCGCAGGACAAGAAGACCGTCGCCTACATCGCCCCATCGCTGGACATCTCCTACTGGCAATGGGTCGGCTACGGCGTCAAGGAGAAGGCCAACGAACTCGGCATGGATTATGTCGAGTACACCTCAGAAAACTCACCCGCCAAGCAGATGGACAATGCTCGGATCGCCGTGACCAAAGGCGTCGCGGCCATCGTGATCGGCCCCGTCAGCTCGACCTCGACACCGCCGCTGCTCGACTATCTGGCGAAGCAGAAAGTGCCGATCGCCTTCGCCGGCATCGGGCCGCAGCCGGGCCTCACCAACTATACGTCCTCGGTCACCGCGAACAACTATGAGACCGGCAAGGCGCAGGGGAAATTCACCTGCGAGCTTGCCAAGGAGCGTGGCGGCAACAAGGTTGGCATGCTGTCGCTGCCGCAGGACCGGGAGAATGCACAGAAATACCTCAAGGGCGCCAAGGAGGCGTTTGCCGCCGACGGCTGCGACCTCGTCCAGATGCTGGAAACGCGGGGTCTGACGATCAACGAGGCCGTCACCCAGGCAAACGACCTCTTGACCGCCAATCCCGACATCAAGGCCATCTACGGCATGTATGACGAAGCCGGCACCGGCGCCGCCAAGGTGGTCGAGACCCGGGGCCTCACCGGCAAGATCGGCATCACCGTGGCCGACGGCTCGCCGACCACGATCGCGCTGCTGAAGAAGGGAGCGATCCAGGGCATCTTCTTCCAGGAGGCGGTGGGACAGGGCATCGACGGAACCCAGCAGGTCTACAACGCACTGACGGGCGCACCGGTGACCCAGGACCTGGCCTTGGTCATGCCTCTTGTGACCGCCGACAAGGTCGAGAGTCCTGAGGCCAAGAGGGTCATCGCCCGCGTCTTTCCGCCGAGCAACTGACCGCCACCCAATGGACCCGCCGGCTTGGCCGGCGGGTCCAGACCTCGAGCAAGGAATCCCGACCGTGGCCGAGCTGCCGTTCATCGATCCGCACCATCATTTGTGGGATCTGGAGACCAATTATTATCCGTGGCTGACCGACGGGGTTAAGCCGTCGGCTTTCGGTGACTACGAGGCGATCCGCAAAAGCTACCTTCTCGACGACTACCTGGAAGACGCCAGGAACCAGACCCTGGTGAAATCGGTGCACTTGGACGTAGGGTTCGATCCCAGCGATCCGGTTGGGGAGACGCGCTGGCTGCAGGAGATCGCCAACAAGCGGGGCTTCCCCCACGGCATCGTCGGCTATGCCGACCTGTCCATACCCGATGTCGGCGACCTCCTCGACCGCCACATGGAATATCCGAACTTCCGCGGTATACGGCAGTCGATGAATTACCATCCTGACCCCGCCAAGACCTATCAGTCGCGTCCGGAGGTCAGCCGGACACCCGAATGGCGACGTGGCTTCCGGGAACTGGCGAAGCGCCGGTTGAGCTTCGACTTGCAGCTCTACTATCCGCAGATGGGCGAGTTTCTCGAGCTCGCGCTGGACTTCCCCGACGTCCAGATCATTCTCAATCACACCGGCATGCAGGTCGATGGCCCTGAGCATTTCGATGCTTGGAGAAAAGGCATGCATCAGTTGGCGCAAGCGCCGAACGTCGCCTGCAAGATCTCGGGTCTCGGCATGGGCGACTGGCGATGGACCGCTGCATCGATCCGTCCCTATGTCGAGGAAGCGTTCGGGGCGTTCGGGGTCGGCCGCTGCATGTTCGCGACGAACTTTCCGGTCGACAAGCTGTTTTCGAGCTTCGATGCGATCGTGAACGCCTTCAAGGAGATCACGCGAGGCTACACCCATGAGGAGCGGCTTGCGTTGTTCCACGACAACGCCGCCCGGTTCTACCGACTTTAGATCACCGGCAAAGAGAAATAGCAGGAGAGTTCGACATGTTGCTGAAGGGCAAGGCCGTGGTGATTTCAGGGGCCGCGAGCCCTCGGGGGATAGGCCGCTCCACGGCAACGCTGATGGCGGAGCAAGGCGCGCGCATTGCTATTCTTGACCTCGATGAGCAACAGGCCCGTGACGCCGCCGAGTCGCTTGGGCCCGAGCACATTGGCCTCGCCTGTAACGTCGCCGACCTCGATGCCTGCAAGAGGGCTGCTGCCGAAGTGGCCGAAGCCTTCGGCAAGGTCGACGTGCTGTGCAACATTGCCGGGATCACGCAGCCCGCAAAGACACTGGATATCGGCCCGGCTGACTGGGACCGCATGCTCGATGTCAACCTACGCGGCGTGCTCTATCTCAGCCAGGCATTCATCCCGAACATGCGCGAAAATGGCGGTGGCTCGATCATCTGCATGTCGTCGGTTTCGGCCCAGCGCGGCGGCGGCATCTTCGGTGGCCCGCACTATTCGGCTGCCAAGGCGGGTGTTCTGGGGCTTGCCAAGGCCATGGCGCGCGAATTCGGTCCCGAAGGCATCCGCGTCAACTGTGTCACACCGGGCCTGATCCAGACCGACATCACCGGCGGCAAACTGACCGAAGCCATGCGCGCCGACATCATCAAGGGAATCCCGCTCAGCCGGCTGGGGGATGCGCGCGACGTCGCTGGCGCCTATCTCTTTTTGGCGTCCGATCTGGCCAGCTACATCACCGGCGCCGTGATCGACGTCAACGGTGGGATGCTGATCCATGGCTGAGAGGATAACGGATCTTGAGATGCCTCGCGCTGGCAGCAATGTCAGCCTGGCCGAACGAGCCTATCGTATCCGCCGACATGCCGTGCGAATGGGCCAAGTCCAGGGCCAAGGTTATGTCGGACAGGCGCTGGGTGTCGCCGACGTGCTTGCCGTCGCCTATTTCCATGCGCTTCGCTACCGGCCGGAGGACACGTTGTGGGAGGGACGCGACCGCTTCCTGCTGTCGATCGGACACTATGCGATCGCGCTCTACGCGGCTCTGATCGAAGCGGGCGTGCTGCCGGAGGAAGAGCTCGAAACCTATGGCAGCGATGAAAGCCGTATGCCGATGTCGGGCATGGCGCCATACACGCCCGGCATGGAGATCACCGGCGGCTCGCTCGGTCACGGCCTTGGCATTGCCGTTGGCATGTGCATGGGGCTGACGCGCAAGCGAAGCGACAGTTTCGTCTACAATCTTTTGTCCGACGGCGAGCTCGGTGAGGGCTCGACCTGGGAAGCCGCGATGTCGGCCGCCCACCACAAGCTCGACAATCTCATTGCCATTGTCGACTTCAACAATCAGCAGGCCGATGGTCCGTCGACGGCCATGCTCTCCTCCGAACCGGTGACCGACAAGTTCGAGGCGTTCGGCTGGCATGCGCAGCGCGTCGACGGCAACGACATCGAGGCGGTCCGCAAGGCCTTCGACCTGGCGCGCGGCCTGAAGGAACCTCGTCCGCGTGTGATCGTTTGCGATACGCGCATGGCCAAGGGTGTGCCATTCCTGGAAACCCGCGACATCACGCATTTCATCCGCGTCGAACCGCATGAATGGGCGCTGGCGCTCGAAGCTTTGGAAAAGGGACGTCCGCGTTGAGGTTGTCAAAATTCGCGCCGCGCCACGCCGCCAATGCCGGTGAGCGCAAGACCACATCGGCGATGATCGCGTCGATCGCGCCCGATGGCGTACCGACACGCAATGCGCCGTTCGGGCACACACTGGCCAGACTGGCGCACCAGCGGCCCGGGATAGTTGGCCTGACGGCGGACCTCGCGAAATACACCGATCTCCATGTCTTCGCACAGGAGCATCCGGACCGCTTCTATCAGATGGGCATGGCGGAGCAGGTGCTGATGAGCGCCGCCGCCGGCCTGGCGCGGGAGGGCTTCACGCCTTTCGCGACGACCTATGCCGTCTTCGCATCGCGACGTGCCTACGATTTCATCTGCATGGCGATCGCCGAGGAGAAACTCAATGTGAAGATCGTCTGCGCCTTACCGGGGCTGACGACCGGCTACGGCCCCAGCCACCAGGCGACGGAGGACATCGCGATCTTCCGCGGGATGCCGAACCTGACGATCATCGACCCTTGCGACGCGCTCGACATCGAACAGGCCACGGAGGCGATCGCGGACTACAACGGGCCGGTCTACATGCGGCTTTTGCGCGGCAAGGTCCCTGTCGTGCTCGACGAGTACGATTACACATTCCAAATCGGCAAGGCACGCCTGTTGCGCGAGGGTGAGGATGTGCTGTTCATTTCAAGCGGCCTGATGACCATGCGCGCGCTGGAGGCGGCGAAGGCGCTTGAAGCCGACAGGATCGGCTGCGCCGTTCTGCACGTTCCGACGATCAAGCCTCTGGACACGGAGACGATACTTGCCGCGGCGCGCCGTCCGGGACGGCTAATGATAGTGACCGAGAACCACACCATCATCGGTGGGCTGGGCGAAGGTGTCGCCGCGCTGCTGATGCGGGAGGGAGTGGCCCCAGTCTTTCGGCAGATCGCCCTGCCGGACGAGTTCCTCGACGCTGGCGCGCTGCCGACGCTTCACGATCGCTACGGGATCTCAACTTCCGAGCTCGTGCGCCGCGTCCGCACTTGGAGCGAGAAGTAAGAGCTCTCCCCATGCAACAGTTGAGCCATCGACTTGAACTGTGAGCTGGCTAACCCCGCCGCGGTTGTCGCGCTCGTCACAGCGTTGTGGACTAAGGACCTGGGCTTCCCTGATGCCTGTCAATCGGGCACATCCTGCGCGGCACTGATTGAGCACCGGCCTCCTGTTCAGATGCGGCTGGACGAGCTGTCTTCCAGTGGTAAGGAGAGAACTTCCTAGGATCTTGAACACACATCGAGGGCATTCGAGGACTTGGTGTCAGGCCCCCTGGTGCCGGTCTCCCGCGAGTTCGACGTAAGCAAGTTTCGGGATGTTGGCTCGTCTGTCCTTCGCGGCATATAGACCGGCGCGCGGCTCGCCTGTTCTCGGAACGGGTGTCACGGCACCGGTTTGGTCGAAGGGTTGGTGGCGCGAAGCGAAAGAAGCTGGCCGCAACTACCTCGCCCGCCAGCAGGGCGACGCCGTCCTGGCCGCCGCCGGCTACAACTTCTCGCTCCTGCTCCGGTGGCGGAAGGCTCTTTTGGGGCTACTCATCGCCGCCCTCAAAAGTCAGCCGAAGGAGCTCGAAGCCTGACGGCCGATTACGGACATCTGCTGTTCGAGCAGGCAATCCCGAGCGACAACGGTGTCGTTGACGAACTGCGGCCTCATTTCGAGTCCGCCCATCTCGACGCACGGGAAGTGTATCATCGTACATCAGGATCGACTTCCATCCTGCGCCAACGGGCCCAGACTCCGGTACCATGCAGGGGTGGAAAGCTCATCTTCGATCTGGCTCGCGATCCGGCTCGCGTTCGTGAGGTTTCTCTGCGCCACCGGTCGCCGGGCTGAAGCGTCAGGATATCGGCGAAGACGCGGCATCCTTGAGCGTCCAGCTTGGGCGCGAGCCAAAGAGTAAATTCGGACTCGCATCAATGTTACGATCGCAAGCGGTGACACTCGGTCCGCAGGCCCAACTTTGATCAATCGCGGCCGGGCGCCAATTCTTTCACCACAGGTCCGCGCGAGCGCGCGCATGCAGTGCCTCCCAGCATTTGTCGGCCGGCGAGCAACGAATTTGCCCTGCAGTGGATGACATTTAGCTGGCCAATCTGCTTGCGGTGATCGATGCGGGGGCAGCATTGTCGGGGTTTGCACGAAATCCGCGTCGCACTGAGCCGGCATCAGCCGCCCCGATCTCGCCAAGCAACAAGGACAGGCCCCACCTAACCCAAGGCCACCGAAGCGGCACGGACGTTCAGTCGATGTTTACCATTCGCTATTATCTTTCGCGAAGCGGCAAAGTTCTGAGTACCGCGCAAGTCAAAGGGCCTGCTCCACACAATGGGGCGGGCCTTTTTGCGTCACTTAGGAGAACGGACTCCAACGAATTGCCGGTTACCTGAAAAATAGGCCCCAGGCTGTGAAACGTCGTACGTGGCCGGGTTGTTGGTGCATCCGCAATCGGTTGGAAGGCAGGCCCCATTCTCGCGATACTCTGCCAGCGTCAGGGCTGGGCCAGCGGTAGGTTAGGGCGTCACGACCCGCAACATGGCGGCTTCATAGACGAACGAAACACGATTTCGTCCATGTTGTTTCGCTTCAAAAAGGCACCGTCCGGCAGTGCGAAGGACGTCCTGAGCATCTGCATTGGGAGAAATTTCCGCGCCTCCAATGCTGACAGTCACTTTCACGCCATGAGAGCGCGTTTAATTAAGTTGGGGTCAATTCGTGGCAGCAGGGTTCGTGCTATGAAGAAGGGACCGGTTCCCAACCGCGGCGAGGCACTTGCCTTCATCAGTGCCAGTCTCAAAGAACTGCAGGCACTGCGCGGCGGGTCTCGTGTATTGTCGCGTCGACTGACCAGTGCGCTTGATGCGCATGGTGGATGCGGTGGGTTCACCTGGGTGACCGCGAGCCCCATCGATGTTTCCTGGTCCAGGGAACCAAAACCTTTAACCGGTGCGAAGAAAAGGCATGACGTCGGCGCGAAAAAACAGCCGGACGGTTACTCCCTCCGCCAGATGCCGTTGATTTCATTAAACCTTTTGTCGGTATCTTCTTGCGGCCCCAATTTCGGCCCTAACGGACAGACTCGTCAGTGAGTCGTGGGGCTCGGGAACAGGAACTTGTACCCTTCCTTGAGAATCCACCGGGCGCGGGCGAGATGAGTTTCCCAGGCTCGGTGCGCCCGCTTCGGTTCCTTCTCGGGATCGATATGCAGCACAGTCCTGGCAACTACGCGCCAATCCTCGTCGTCATAGGCGGCGTCCAGCAGCCACATATACATGGCGACCCGTTTATTGTCGTATGGGGTGAGGTAGGGCTCGCTTGGCGCTTCGTCCGCGACCTCGGGATCCGGAAGCGGGCTGACCACTACGCCGCCTTCTTCGGGTCGCCGATGACGCGCGCCGGCAGATACGCTGGAGCCGGGGGCGGCAGCAAAAAATTGTTGTCAGCTGCAGTGCTCATGCGCGCAATATACATTGCGAATAGTGCCCATTCAACGCTGCGATCAAGATGGACGCGGCACGAGTCTTGCACGGCGCTCAACACGGCGAAGACCAAAGAAAACCGCGTGCGCTCCCTCGGCCATATCAATCGATTTTATCCGACGTGTCACATCCGCGTGATCTAGCGACACCTAATGAAAGCGGCTAAGGGGGACCGTGGTTTGGGGAAAAATTCTTATGAACAGCCAAAAAGACGCAGAGCGTATCCGTGCCGAAATGTCGATCGCACAGGCGATTTACGACGCCATTTGCGAGATGAACGGATCTTCGTACAGGCAAGACAAAGTACCTTTGCGGTGGGATACTTCGTCAGGCACACCGTTGAGCCTGATGAGTATTGACGGCTTTTTCGAATTGCGGGAACTGGCCCGGCGGATAGCGTCGAAGATCGACACGCCTGCGCTCATCAGTCTCAAAAGCCACACCGCGCAGCCGTCGAAAAAGATTGACTTCCACTAGGGTAGATTTGCCATCGCCGTGAAAAGGTTGCTCGAGATCACGTCGAGGATGGCATCCACCTGGCCCGTGGCGCGGTTGTCGCGCTGGTCGACGCCATCCGCGCCTGCGAGGTCGGTGACGCTTGCGCCGACCCAAGCACGCGCGCATTCTGCCCCGAACCAAAAACTGGGGAGGGCCGAATGTTCGAAATCGGAAGAGATTACCGCATCACCATGATTGTAGCGGTTCCGGGCGACTGGAGCGACGAAACTGGCGTCTGGACGGTCGCGGAAGTTGATGGGACGCTAGTGAAACTCACCAATCCCTACACCCCGGACACGATCATTAACACGGCGTCATGGCATTTCGTCCGCGCCGAGATTGTCTAGGCGCAACTTAGAAGTTGTCGAACAGCCCCGCCGCCATCATGCCGCCGATCAGGTCCTGTCCAAGATTGTTAGGGTGAGTTCCGTCTCCAGGACCCATCCAATGAACGTAGTTGAACTGGTTGATGATGAAGCGGCGGTACAGATCGACCACTGGCACCCTGTTTAGGGCGCAGACCTCAAGCATGGCGTTGGCGTAGTCGATCAGCTGGCTTCCGGCTCCTCCCGCAGTGCCGTCCAGCGTCCGCCATATCGGCGTCGTGAAGATGAGCTTCAGGTTCGGCCGGGCGGTCATGATCGTCTGGATGCCGTAGTTGATGGCTCCCTTGAAGGTCGCCCCGGTTATGTCCGCATTGGTGCCGATGGGGCACGTCGGGCCGGCGCCGGTGAAGTCGTTGGTGCCGAACGAGGGGATCAGGTAATCCAGCAGGCTGTAATCCACCGATGCCATGCGCGCTGCAATCGCTGGAAAGGTGCCTCCGATGAGCGTTGCTGCGGCTATCTGTTGGGAAAAATCACCGGAGGCAATGGCATCGGCCAGCCGGTAAAACGAGAACTTGTCATAGTTCGTAGCATGGTTGGCCATGCGGGTACCGCCGCCGCCGCAGTTGGTGATCGTCATGCCGGTGCGCTGGGCAATCTTGGCGGTCGGCGTGATGCCCGGCCAGATGACACTTTCGATGATGCTATCGCCGAAGTGCGCACCGATCTTGCCGGCGAACTGCGAGGCCGGCACGGAGGCAACGTCCTTGGCCAGTTTGTCAAACCGGCCATGGTTATCGATCAGCCGGCCCGGTGCCTTCTGGATGGCCCAGCCGAGAAGGTAGGCATCCGCGGCCAAGGCCCCTGTCGGAAGGATGCGGAGCTGGTGATTAAGGCCGTAGGTAACGTCGTTCTGGGTGACCACGATGGGCAGCGAAATATACGTCAGGCCATTGACCGTTTTGGTTATCTGAGCGGTCTGGGTCACCCCGGACGACACCGGAATGTATTGGATGAACTGGATGGACTGGGCACTCCCCGCCATGAAGGCGAAGATACACCAGACAGTTTCTCCCACCGTCAACCCTGCTTCGGCTACGGGCGTCTTGATGTCGTGCAGCGTGGCCGGCCGGCAGCTTGATGGCCTGGTGCCGAAGGGCGAGCCTGCCGGCGCGTTGACCAGAACAGGAGGAAACCCGCCAGCCGATGCTCCGATCAGAGGGTTGCCAGCATAGTCGTTGGTGACGCCGCTGGCCGCAATGCGGAAGAACGGGTCGATGTTAAGCTTCGGGTGCGCATCCTCCGCCACCATGGCCGCAGATTGGAGAGCCCCGCCGATGTAGGTCAGGCGTGACTTGGCCTTCTGGACAGCCCAGCCGAGCACGAACAGGCCATTCGCACCGACGCCGGCAGCGATGTTGAGCCGAACCAGCAGGCTCGTGCCAAACGTGACATCGTTCTGGGTCGGCGTGACGGTCAGCCCAACGCTCATGTAGCCCAGCCCGCCCGCCACTGCCAGGTTGACCGTGTTGCTCTCGTTGTGCGCCACCCCGGATGCCACCGCGATGCTGCCGATGATCTGAAGGCTTTGTGCGGCGATCAGATCAACGATGATTTCAACGGGTTCACCAACCCGCAGGCCGAGGTCGGCAGCGGACACTTTGAGGTCCAAAAGCGTCGCCCCGACCGACAGAGACAAGGCGCCACGCCTGTCGTTCAATTTTGGCGAGGTGATATTCGGAAACGGCTTCGTGTCGGCGAGGGTGCGGCATCCCGCAGAATAGGAATATATTCCGCATGCCGTCAAGGCAAATAGACTTCGTCCTGCCCTCAGCGCCTGCTAGCCGCGGGCATTTTGGGGGAA
>NZ_JAMYMF010000058.1:0-21787 GCF_040318415.1 Mesorhizobium sp. M1163
CCATCAGCCATCGCATCAAGAAATGCGCCTGGAACGACGACTATCTCATCAATGCCATCACTCATATGCGATAGCCCTGCCCTCGAGGGGGAGATGTCCGGCAGGACAGAGGGGGGTGTGACGGAGTGCAACTTTCGCCCTTCTGTCAGCGGCTCAATCCGTCCACTTCACCTTGGTCAGGTCGTTGGCCTGGATGGGGGCGTTTTCCCATAGGCCCTGCAGTTTGGCGTCCCAGACGCCGACCTTCGGCAATTCGTAGAGGAAGCCGACCACGGCGTCATCGGCCAGAACCTTCTGCGCCTCGCCGAGCAGCGTCATGCGCTTGGCCTCGTCGGAGGTAAGGTTCAGCTCGTCGATGATCTTGTCGAAGGCCGGATTGTCGTAGTTGAAGTAATAGTCCTTGCGCGAATAGATATCGATGTCGTTGGGCTCGGTGTGGGAAACGATGGTCAGGTCGTAATCCTTCTTGGTGAAGACCTGGTCCAGCCACTGCGCCCATTCGACAGGGATGATCTCGAGGTCGATGCCGATTTCGCGAAGCTCGGAGGCGATGATCTCGCCACCAAGCCGCGCATAGGAGGGCGGCGGCAGCTTCAGCGTCGCCTTGAAGCCATTCTCCAGGCCGGCTTCCTTCAGCAACTCCTTGGCCTTGTCCACATTGTGCGGATAGAGGCCGGTGAGGTCGACATAGGCCTTGCTGGCGGGCGACATGTGCGAGCCGATCGGCACGCCGAGGCCGGCCGAGGCGCCGTCGATGATCGCCTTGCGATCGAGCGCAAAGGAAATCGCCTGCCTGACCTGCAGCTTGTCGAAGGGCGGCTTCTTGTTGTTGATCGACAGGATGGTTTCGCCCTCGGTCGAGCCGATTACCACCTTGAAGCGCGGGTCGTCCTTGACCTGGGCGACACTGTCAGGATCGAAGAACGGAAAGGCCTGGATGTCGCCGGAAAGCAGCGCCGGAACGGCGGCGGCGGCGTCCGGAACGATGCGGAACTCGGCCTTGTCGAGGAACACCGGGGCGCCCCAGTAATTGTCGGACTTGACCAGCGTGATCGATGAGCCCTTGGCCCAGCTCTGGAACTTGAACGGGCCGGTGCCGATCGGTTTTTCCTTGTTGGTGTCGGCTGTCTCAGGCGCGACGATCACCGCGTCGCCCCAGCCCATATTGTAAAGGAACGAGCCTTGCGGGTTCTTCAGCGTGACCGTCACCGTCGCGGGATCGACGACCTCGACCTTGCCGATGGCGGCGAACAGACCCTTTTGCGCGTTGACGGAATTGTCGGCGCGGGCACGATCGAGCGAGAATTTCACGTCGTCGGCGTTGAAGTCGCTGCCGTCATGGAATTTCACGCCTGTATGCAGCTTGAAAGTGTAGACCTTGCCGTCGTCGGAAATGCTCCAGCCTTCGGCGAGATCGGGCAGCACTTCGCCGTTCGGTCCGATGCGGGTCAGGCCCTCGAAGACATTGGCGTAGAGCACCTCGTCGATCGCAGCCGCGGCACCCGCGGTCGGATCGAGATGCGGGGGTTCGAGCGGAATGCCGATGACCAGGTCAGTTCGCGCGGCCATCGCCGAGGTTCCGGCGGCCAACGCCAGCGCCGCTGCGGCCAGAATGGTTTTCCACAATTTCATCGTGCAACTCCCCATATGCTAAAACACGTGCTGAAACCCGGCGGATAGAAGCGTGAATTCGTCGCCGAGTAAATTGCGTTTCGTACCGTCCGCCGCCGCCGGGAGGAATGTTTTTCCGCCCATGGCCGGATCATTGCGGGCCGGCCCCCCTCAGCAGAACGCCGAGGCCGATGGCCATCACCTTTGCCGAGTCCAACATATCGGCAATGCCGACCCATTCGTCGGGTCGGTGGGCAAGGTCGAGAATGCCCGGCCCATAAGCGATGCAGTCATAGATGTGGCCGATGCGGGCGACGTGTTTCTGGTCGTAGGTGCCGGGCGAGATCACGTAATCCGGCTCGCGGTCGAATATCTCCATGATGCCTTGCGCGACCGCCTTCACCACCGGTGCGTCGCGCTCGGTCATCAGCGGCAGCACTTCCATCAGATCGCGGATTTCGTAATCGAATTTCTTGCGCTCGCGCTTCAGCCGCTCGAGGATATCGATCACTTCGCTTTTGACCGTGCCGAGATCCTCTTCAAGCAGGAAACGGCGGTCGATGGTCAGCCGGCAGGAATCAGGCACGTTGGGCGAGGGCAGGCCGGGCCGGAAATCCTCCGTCTGGCCGCCATGGATCGAGTTGATGTTCATGGTCGAGCGTTTTGCGCCTTCGGGCACGACCGGCATGCGCGTCATTTTGCGGTCGAGCGCCGGAAACAATTCGTCCTCGAAGGCCCGCAGCACGGCGCCCATATGGCGTACCGCATTGTCGCCGAGGAACGGCATCGAGCCGTGCGCGATCTCGCCTTTGGTCTCGATCTCCGCCCACCAGACGCCGCGATGGCCGAGGCAGATGCGGTCCTTGTTCAGCGGCTCGGGAATGATGACGTGGTCGACCTTCGGCCTGGAGAAATAGCCGAGCTTCGCCAGATGCGCGACGCCGCCAAAGCCGCCGGACTCCTCGTCGACCGTCCCCGAAATCTCGATGGCGCCGGGAAAATCGGGAAAGACCTCCATGAAGGCTTCAGCGGCGATGATGGAGGCGGCAAGCCCGCCTTTCATGTCGCAAGCGCCGCGGCCATAGACCTTGCCATCCCTGACGATGCCGGCGAACGGATCGAGGCTCCAGCCGTCGCCAGGCTCGACCACGTCGATATGCGAATTGAAGTGCACGCAAGCACCCGGCGCCCGGCCATCGAAGCGGGCGACGACGTTGACGCGCGGGTAACGGTCAGTGTCGCCGGGTGTGCCCTCGGCACGGATGAATTCGGTCTCAAAACCACGCTTCTTCAGCCGCGCGCCGATATATTCGGCACATGGCCGATAAGCTTCGCCGGGCGGATTGATGGTCGGAAAGCGGATCAGATCCGCAGTCAGTGCAACCAGATCATCGGCTCGGTCATCGATAGCCTTGAGGAGCCGTTCGTTCGGTTCGTTCATTCGGCGAATTGAGCAGCGGATGAGGGGGTTTTGCAAGCCCGATGGCGAATTGCCAGGCGATTGCGTGTCGTTACGGCAACTATTGCGGGAAATCGTTCAAATTCGCTGCTTTGGATTGGTGAAATCGTCAGGGAGTAGGTGTTAGCTCGCTGGCTTGCCATCAAAATGCTGGAGAACAGCGTGAGGGCAGGCAGGCAAGGGGCATCAAAGGGGTTTGATCGCATGAAAAACACTGTTCTCATGGCAGCAGCATTGGTAGCGATGCTGTTCGGTTCGTCGTTCGAGGGCCGGGCGGCCAGCCTGGTCGCGAACATTGATATTTCCTCACAGACGATGACGGTAAGATACGGGCTTTCGTATTACCGGTGGAGCGTTTCCACCGCCCGCAAAGGCTACATCACGCCGCGCGGCAGCTATCGTCCGCAGCGGACGGCCAGGATGTGGTATTCGCGCAAATACGATATGTCGCCGATGCCCTATTCGGTGTTCTTCCGCGGCGGCTATGCCATCCACGGCACCGGTGCCGTCCGGCAATTGGGGCGCCCGGCATCGCATGGCTGTGTGCGCCTCCACCCCAGCAACGCCGCGGCCTTCTATTCGATGGTGCGCAAAGCCGGCTTCGGCAACACGCGGATCCTGGTGACGAATTAGGCCTGTCACTGGGCCCGAAAATAAAAAACCCGCCGGAGCGGCAGGTTCGTCGGCGCCAAGTAGCACCATACCGAAATTAGTAGCATAGCTGCCGGCACAAAGCAAGAACAAATACGTCAGTAGCGGAAAATGTTTGCTATGATTTCCGCTCAGGCGGCTTTGTCGCGCAATTTCAACGGCCGCCGCTTTCTGCGCTTGCTGATCTCCCAGCGCTTGTGGAACCACATCCACTGGCCAGGGTCTTCGCGCACCCAGCGCTCGACCACATCGTTGAGAAGCTGAGTGGTGGCGGGGACGTCGACATTGCCGCCTGCGGTGCGCGGCAAGGTGAGCTTGTCCTCGATTTCGAGCCGGAAACGATTGTTCGGCAAGCGCACGCAGCGCGCCGGGTAGACATCGCAATCGTAGTGCCTCGCCAGCGTGCCTAGTACGCGGTTGCTCTCGCAGGGGCGGCCGAAGAATGTCGTCTCGAGCCCGCCCGTGAATTTCTGGTCGACCAGCACGCCGATATTGCCGCCGTTCTCCAGGATAGCCGCAAGCGCGAACGAGGCGCCGGTCGAAGACGGCAGCAGCGATCCCATGCTCGAGCGGCGGGTCGAGAGGATGTAGTCGGCGAGGTAAGGGTTGTTGGGCGGGCGAAACAGCGCCGTGATGTTCATGCCGAAGGTGGCAGCAGCCACCGGCAGCAGCTCGAAATTGCCGAGATGCCCTGTGAAGACGATATGCGGCTTGTCCTCGCCGGCGATGCGCACGAAATGCTCCACGCCCTTGACCTCGACACGGCCCGGCTTCGTCGCAGCAGGATCGTAGTCGAACAAAGCATCGAGGAAGATATATTCGGCGGCGAGGCGAGCCATGTTGCCCCACATGTCGGAGGCGATCGCCTCGATCTCTGTATCGCTCTTTTCCGGATAGGCCTTGCGCAGATTGTCGATCGCAACCTTGTGGCGCTGCACCCAAGGGCCGATGTGGCGGGCGGCGCGGTCGGCGAAATTGAGCGCCCTGTCGGGCGGCAGCAGGCGCAGCGCGGAGATGATGATCATCGCGACCCGCGCGACCAGCCAGTAGTTGAACCGTCGAAGCCGCCGGCCATGGCGGAATCCCAGGTCCCGGCTGATCTTCCTGAAAGTCTTGCCGACCATTCTCAGCCGACGCGCAGGATGATCTTGCCGAACACGTCGCGGCCTTCCATGCGCTTCAGCGCGGCATCGATGCCGTCGAAGCCGACCTCGGTGTCGATCACCGGCGCGACAAGACCCGCCGCCATCTTCTGCATGGCGTCGGCCATGTTTTCCATGCGGCAGCCGAACGAGCCGAGCAGCTTCAGCTGCTGCTGGAACAACTGCATCAAATTGATTTGCGTCGACACACCGGAGGTCGAGCCGCAGGTGACCAGCCGTCCGCCGCGTTTCAGGCACAGCATCGAGGCGGCAAAGGTGTCGGCGCCGACATGCTCGAACACCACGTCGACGCCCTTCTTCTTCGTCAGCTTGCGCACGACGCCTTCGAAGCGGTCCTCGCGGTAATTGATGACGTGGTCGGCGCCGAGCGCCTTGGCCTTGTCGATCTTTTCGTTCGAGCCGACGGTGGTGATGACCGTGCAGCCCATCTTCTTGGCCAGCTGAATGGCGGCTGAGCCGATGCCGGAGCCGCCGGCATGGACGAGTATCGTCTCGCCGGGCTGCAGCCGGGCATTGTCGAACAGCATATGCTCGACCGTGCCGAAGGTAACCGGCGCCACCGCCGCGCCGATCTCGCTCACGCCGGGCGGCGCGGGGACCAGAAGGCGCGCCGGCAGGTTGATCTTTTCCTGCGCAAAGCCGTCGAGATGGAAGCCGTGCACGCCCGAAACATGCTCGCAGAGATTGTCGCGGCCTTCGCGGCAGGCGCGGCAAAGACCGCAGGTGCGGGCTCCATAGATCGACACCAATTGCCCGGGCACAAGGCTGGAAACGCCGGGGCCGACCGCCTCGACCTCGCCGGAAGCCTCGGCGCCGACGACCAGCGGCAGCTTGCGCTTGGCAAAAGCCATGCCGCGCCAGCCCCAGACGTCGATGTGGTTCAGCGCCACGGCCTTGATGCGCAGCGTCACCTCGCCGAGCGAAGGCGGCGGCGGTGGTGGCAGGTCCACCGTTTCAAGCCGGCGATCCTCGATAAGTTGCAATGCGCGCATGCCAGATCCCAGGTTGCGCATGACCCGAGAACCGTTTCGGAAAGGACCATGCGCACGACAACAGTGCTAGAGCGGAACGGTCGCTTAGACCGGTTCCCGCGCCATGACAAGGCAGGTGTTCTGGCCGCCGAAGCCGAAGGAGTTCGACAGGACCGTGCCGACCTCGGCGTTGCGCTTGGTGTTCGGCACCACGTCGAGCACGATCGCCGGGTCGGGATTGTCGTAGTTGATGGTCGGCGGAATGACGCTTTCGCGCATCGTCATCAGCGAAAATGCAGCCTCGACGGCACCGGCTGCCGATAGGGTATGGCCGATCATCGACTTGTTCGACGAGACCGGCATTGACGAGATACGCTCGCCGAACACCGTCGACAGCGACAAATGCTCCATCTTGTCGTTTTCGGGCGTCGAGGTGCCATGGGCGTTGACATAATCGATCCCGTCCTCGCTCAGGCCGGCATCGGCAAGGGCGGCGCGCACTGCCGCGATCGCCGGCGAACCGTCCGGCTTGGAGCGGGTGCGATGGAAGTCGTCGGCCTTTTCGCCGCAGCCGCGCAATATGCCGAGAATGGTGGCGCCGCGGGCAAGTGCTGCCTCCAGCGATTCCAGCACAAGGGCGCCCGAGCCTTCGGCCAGCACGAAGCCGTCGCGATCCTTGGAGAACGGCTTGGATGCCTTTTCGGGGATGTCGTTATGGGTGGAGAGCGCCGACAGAAGCGAGAAGCGGATCAGCGCCTCCGCGGTTGCCGATCCGTCGGCGCCGATCGACAGCGCCCGGTCGCATTCGCCGCGGCGGATCGCCTCGACGCCGAGCTGGATCGCCGTGGCGCCCGAGGCGCAGGCGGTCGACAGCGTGATCGGCAGGCCGCGCGTGCCGAAACGATCGGCAAGCCGGTCGGCGATCGAACCGAACTGGGTGGTCTCGAAAATGTCGAGTTCCCTCAGGCCGCGCGCCACCCGCAGGAGCCTCTCTGCACCGGTATCGTGCGTGTCGGAATTGTAGAGCGAAAAGCGCTCGCTCCAGTCGAGTTCGACCGGCGGCGAAGCGAGGAAAAGCGGTCCGCCGAAATCGCCGGCATCGAGGCCTGCCTCAGACATCGCTTCCTGGGCCGCGGTTTCGGCAAGCTCATAGGTGAGGAGACTGGCGCCCTTGGAACTCGACGGCAGGAAATCGACCATGCCGGAGATGCGGGTGTTGAGATGATCGACCGGGAAGCGGGTGATCGGATGGATGCCGGACTTGCCGGATGTCAGCGCCGCCCAATTATCGGCCTTGCCGACACCGAGCGAGGTCACCACGCCGATGCCGGTGACGGCGACGATCGGCCTGCCCATGTGGTCGTTCAGATTGGCCATTTGTTGTCCAAAAACCTGTTTCTCTTGGAGCATCGGATCGCCCGAAAACCGCGTCACGTTTTCGGTCCGATGCTCTAGGCGGCTTTGATCAGCGCCATGCCCTCGAATTGGTGATAGCCGATCGCCGTTGCAAGGACGGTCTTCGGGACGCCGGCAAACGGTTTTTCGACTGTGGCGTCGAAGACAGGGTAGGCGGCCTCGCGGTCGACAGCCAGGGCCGCCAGCGCGACGGCGAAGGGGAACTGCGCTTCCTTCATGTGGCCGGTGAGCGTCGAAAAGCCGCGTGCGGCGATCGCCGGATTGGCCTCGAGCGCCGATTTCTCGGCGGCGGTCGCGGCATGGGCGCCCGAAGCGCCGGAGATCGCCAGCAACTCGCCGTCCGGCAATGCGGCTTGCTTCAGCAGCATGGCGATCTCTCCATCGAGTTCGCCCCGCCGGCGCCTGGCGCGACCGGACAGGACCGGGCCAAGTTCCGCATAGATCTTCCGGCCACGGCTTGTCGCGTGCTCGCGCTGCTCCAGGACGAGAAACGCGCCGCCGGATCCGGTCACCACGCCGCCGCCCTCGGCACCTTGCCTCTGCCAGACCGGCCGCCACGGACCGCGATGCAGGTAGCCGGCCAGTTCATAGCCGAGCAGCATGTCGGAATGTTCGGTCTGGAAAGCGCCGCCGACCAGTATATGCGTCGACTGACCGGAACGGATGCGCGCGGCCGCGGTCTCGACGGCGGCGACGCCCGCACCTTCCTCGCCCATGAAGGTGCGCGACGACCCCGTCACCTTGTGGACAATCGAGATGTTGCCGGCGAGCAGGTTGGAAAGCTGTGCCAGAAACAGCGTCGGGCGCAATTCCGTGGTCAGCTTCTCGTTGAGCAGCACGTCGCGGTCATTGCGGCTTTCCGATGCCGCGAGAATGGCCGCGTCGACCGCTTCGTCGCGCTCGCCGCCGCCGGCGGCCACCACCATGTCCATGGTCGCGCAGAGTTCGTCATTGCCCTTGATGCCGGCATCATCGAGCGCAAGGCCGGCCGCATAGGTGCCGAGCCTCTGCCAGGTCTCCATCTGCCGCTGGTCGCCACGCTTGGAGATCTGCAGGTTCCAGTCGACCTCCGGCAGCGGGTGGACTGTATAGGGCGAGAAGCGCGAGGCCTCCAGAACCGGCTCAAGGCGCGGCTGGACGAGCTTTTGCCAATGCGCATCCGGACCCTCGCCCAGCGACGAGACTAGGCCGATGCCTGATATGACGACGTCGTGGGGGTTCATGGGCGGCTGTTCGGGTGAAGGCGCGTCAAGCGCTGTGCTTACGTGGCGTTCTTGGCGGCGACGAGCGCGTCGATCTTGGCGCACAGGTTCTTCATGACGAAATAGTCGTCGGTCGACGCCTTGCCGTCATTGACCTCCTGCGTCCACTTTTCCAGCGGCACCTTGATGCCGAATTCCTTGTCGATGGCAAAGACGATGTCGAGGAAGTCGAGGCTGTCGATGCCGAGATCGTCGATGGTGTGGCTTTCGGGCGTGATCGTCTCGATGTCGATCTCGCTGGTGTCGGCGATAATCTTGGCGACTTTGTCGAACGTGGTGGACAAGGGCTTTTCCTTCGATTGCGGGCGGAATCTGTCCGCATGTGTTTTGGGCTGTCTAATCGGTTTTTCCGGGCAGGAAAAGGCCTGATGCGCCGGCGGCAACTGGGATTGCTGTTCTGGCAGAGCAATAGGGGTCGCTGGCAACTCCTCCCGGCGATATGCCGAAACCGTCCCATCTCTGGTCATTGCGTGTACCAATGTACCACGAAGATCTATGACCATAGAACGCGTGCAGACCGGGTGCGCCTGGAAAAACGATTGGTGAAGGTGCTCAAGGCCTTGGCTAAGCATGACGACATGAGCATGGGTGGGCGGCTGGCGCACCGCATCCGCTATGTTCGCGTTACGCCGGATTCGCGTGTCGGATTGTCGAGGTGGCCTGCCGACCGACCACTAACGGAGGCACGGAGGCGTCGATTACCTATGCGTTCACTGCCTGAGCCCGGCAGGAGCATCGTATCTGTCCGAACTGACGGAGGACGCGTTCGCGGACATGATCGAGGGATGGAAGCTCCATGTCGACGCTTGGCTGGTAGCGGTGAAAATCTGACGCCGGGTAACTTGAACGAATTGCCACCAACGGTGGAATGTTACCTTCGTCTCGTAGATGGGAACGAGCAAGTAGCGGACAAAGCGGTCGCTCAGTGAGTTTTCCTTCGTTCTGTGCCTTGATGGGACAATTCTTCGCCGCTGATCGGAGCAACACCCGTGGTCATGCATTCCTTCCACATCCACATCCCGGATGAACAGATCGAGTACCTCCAGCGTCGTATCCAAGCGACAAGATGGCCGTCGTCGATCTTCGCATACGGATGGGAGGACGGTACTGACGTTGATTTCCTCAGAAAGCTTTCACGTTACTGGGAATACGATTTCAGGTGGCGCGATCACGAAAAACGTCTGAACCTGTTGCCTCAGTTTAGGGTCACGATAGACGGGTGCGACATCCATTTCGTTCACCAGAAAGGAAAGGGGTCATCGCCCTTGCCGTTGATCCTCACTCATGGCTGGCCCGGCTCCTTCGCCGAGTTCGAGCATGTCATTCCGCTGCTCACGGAACCTGCCAAATACGGCGGGGATGCCGATGACGCCTTCGATGTCGTCGCACCGTCGCTTCCGGGTTTCGGCTTCTCGTCCCCGCCGCGTCAAGCCGGCGTTAGCTCAAAGCATGTCGCGAAGCTGTGGCGGGGGCTGATGCGCGAACTGGGATATGATCGCTTCGCCGCACAAGGTGGCGACATCGGCGCCGGCGTCTCGACCTGGCTCGCTCAGCTTTACCCGGAGGACCTTATCGGATTGCACCTGAATTACATTCCGGGCAGTTTCCGCCCGACCCTCGGTCGCGGCGACCCACCTGTCACGCCGGAGGAGAAGGCATTCCTCGACAGTGCGGCGAATTTCGTCGCGACGGAGGGGGCCTACGCTTTTCTGCAGGGGACCAAGCCCCAGACGCTAGCCTTTGCACTGACAGATTCCCCAATCGGGCTAGCCGCATGGATTGCCGAGAAGTTCCGCAGTTGGAGCGACTGCGAAGGCGAACTCGAACGCGCCATCCCTCTAGACACGCTGCTTACCGACATCTCGCTCTACTGGTTCGGTAACACGATCGAGGCCTCGCTCCGGATTTACAAAGAGAACCGGCTCTGCCCCCTGATCTTCGGGCCAAGGGAGCGAATAACACCGCCCCTCGGCGTTGCAGTCTTCCCCCGAGAGCTCCCTATGCCACCTCGCTCCTGGGTCGAACGAGTCTTCCGTGTCGAGCGCTGGACCGACATGCCGAAAGGAGGACATTTCGCGGCGATTGAGCAACCCGAACTCCTGGTCGAGGACATCCGGGCCTTTTTTCGGCCGCTGAGGCTCCGGCCGGCAAAGTAGAGGACGAAAACCTCGCCCGTTGTCACGGCTCGGAAGGCCTAATGAGACGTACCATCGCATTCGCTTTCGTTGAAAGCGCTCGTTGGTCCTGACTAAGGGTCAATGTCGACCTTGGACTCGATCAAGACCTCATCGCGGGTCGGAACCGGTATTCCGCTTAAGGTACCAAACGCTAGATTTCACTACTAGCGAACGCTTCAACCGGCTCCGGCGCAGTCAGAAAGTGACGCGGCCGAGTACTCGCAGGCCGTCGCCCTGCGGCTCGACGACCACCGCCTCGCCTTCACGCGGCGAGATCCCGGTCAATTCCTGGATGTTTTCGAGATGCGTGACCATGACCAGATTGTCGGAGCCGGAATAGCCGCGGATCTCGGCAAGGATCGCGGCGATCTGGGCGGCCTTCTCCTTCTCGCCGGTCTTCAGCAGGTCAAGCGGTTCGAACGGCTCCGGCTCGCTTTCGAAAGCGATGCGGGCGGTCTCGAGGCAGCGGCAATAGCGGCTGGACAGCACGCGCTCGACCGGTGCCGCGCGGGCACCAAACAGCGCGCCGATCTTGCGTGCCTGCTGCTTGCCGCGCTCCGAGAGATTGACCTGGGTGGTGCATTTGCCGAGGTCGAAATTGGCTGCGTCGGTGGTGCCGGTGACCATGGCATGGCGCAGCAGCACCACATGCCCGCCGTCGCGCAGCAGCGCCCAGCCGGCTTCCGTCGCATGGGCTGTGGCGGAAACGGCAAGCAACAGCAGCGCCAGCACAAATCGAAGCATCAGACATCCTTTTCGGGTGACCGGCAGGCAGGTCCCCGGTGACCGGCATATAGGGACGGCAAAGCCGGCTGAAAGACAAGCCGAGTGCAACCTGCGGCCGAAACGGCTATCTCTTCGCTATCTGCTTCTTCACCAGATCGATCTTGCGGTCGGTCAGCGGGATGGGGATTGTATAGCCGGCTTCGGTAAAGCCCTGCTTGGCGTTCTCGAAGAATTCGATCGCCTTTTGGTATTCGGCATTGCCGCCGCCATAGCTGCCGCGGTTCCAGTGGACGTCGCCGAGATTGTTCTGCTCGAAGGCCCATTGCATCGGCTGGCTTTCGCGGGTGAAGACCTTGAGCGTTGCCTCGAACGCGGCTTCGGCTTCGTCCAGATACTTGCCGGTGCGTTCGAGATTGCCGAGATTGATCAGGCTCATGCCGATGCCGTTCTGCGCGTTTGCCCAATCGACGGGCGAGGTCTCGAAGGTCAGCACCTCCAGCGCCGCCCGGCGCGCGGCGATAGAAGCGGCCAGTTTGCCGGGATCGACCTCGCTCATGCTCAGCCATTGCAGCGCCGAGCCGAGGCCTGCCTGCGCCAGCGCCCATTGCCGCGGCGTCGTCTCGCGCTTGTATTCGCGCAGCGCATCGCGATAGGCCTCGATCGCGTCTTCGTAATGCATCGGATTGTCGGTCACGCCGCCGAGCAGTTGCAGCGTGTTGCCGAGATTGTAGTGGGTCATCGCCCAGTCGAGCGGAAAGCCCTTCTTGGTATAGACGCGCCGTGCCGCCCGGTATGCGGCGGCCGATTGCTCAAGCCTGGCAGCATCGCGGGTGCGCTGGCCGAGCGTCTGGTAGATCGAGCCGAGATTGTTCTCAGCGGAAGCCCAATCCATCGGAAAGCGCTGGCGGGTGAAGATGGTCAGCGCATCGCCGTAGGCGGCAGCCGCCTCTTCGAGCAGGCCGGTGCCGAGATCGAAACGAGCAGCACTGCTCAGCGCGTTGCCGAGATTAAGGCGGCTGGTCGCCCAGGAGACCGGAAAGGTGGCGCGGGTGCGGATCTTGAGCGCAGCGCGAAAGGCGTCGGCCGCTTCGTCGATTTTCGCCTTGTCGTTGCGTTGCGTGCCGAGAGACACCAGCGTGTTGCCCAGATTGTTCTGAAGCATCGCCCACTGAACGGGCGCTTTTTCGCGCGTGTACTCTTCAAGCGCCAGCCGGTAGGCGGTCTCGGCCTCGGTCAGGCGCTCGCCATTCGGTTCCCGTTCCGAAAGCGCATAAAGCGCAAGGCCGAGATTGTTTTGCGAGGCGGCCCAGTCCAGCGGGACTTTGTCGCGCGGACGCTTCTCCAGCGTGGCGCGCATCGCCACCACCGCCTCGTTCAGGCGTTTCGGGTCGCTCTCGCGCTCGCCGATCTTAAGCAGCACATTGGCCAGGTTGTTCTGGGCGGCGGCCCAGTTGAGGTCGTCCTTCTCGCGCTCGAACACGACAAGCGAATCGCGAAAGATCTTCGCTGCCTCTTCCAGCCGGTCGGTTTCGCGCTCGCGCTCGCCGATCGTCTGCAGCACCACCGCCATGTTGTTGCGGGTGATCGCCCAGTCGCGGTTCTGCGCGCCATTGGGGATGAAATTCAGGATGACGCGGTAGGCGTCGATGGCGCGCTGCAGCGCTTGCCTGTCGCCGGTGGCATTGCCATGGGCATTCAGCGCTTCCGCCTCCTGGTTCTTGTAGTTCCAGCGCAGTCTGTCGTCCCATTTCTCGACCAGCGAGAAGGCCTTGCCGTAATCGTTGGCGGCCGACAGATAGTCGAAGACCAGCGCCGAAGCGTCGGCGCGCCTGGTATAAATCGCCGCGTCGGCAAGACGCTTCTGCCTGACCAATTCCTCCGCCTGGTCGACGGCGCCGCTGGCCTGCTCGACCCGGCCCACCGCTTGGTCGAGGAAGTTGCGCGCGGTGACGATGGCGCCCTGGCCTATGGCCTTGTCGGCCGAGGCGACGAGGCGGCTTATCTCGGGGTCGTCGGTGCGCAGCGCGTCGCGCTCGGAGATCATCTTCTTCAGGCGCTCGGCCTGGGCGTCGAGCAGCTTTTGCAGGTCGG
Organism: Mesorhizobium sp. M1163; assembly: GCF_040318415.1. Classification (NCBI taxonomy): domain Bacteria; kingdom Pseudomonadati; phylum Pseudomonadota; class Alphaproteobacteria; order Hyphomicrobiales; family Phyllobacteriaceae; genus Mesorhizobium; species Mesorhizobium sp. M1163. The sequence goes on from NZ_JAMYMF010000058.1 coordinate 13,528, forward strand.
TGGGGTCTTCCGGCATCTTTTCGGTGCCGAGCGCCTTCAGCACGCCATAAAGCGCGTCGAGCGGCACGCCGTCCTGCAGCGAGGCCAGTTCCACCTGTGCCCGCTTGGGGTCCGGCAACTCGGCGATCGTCAGCAGCAATTGCCGCCGCTCGCCGGTGATCAGCCCGTCGTCGCCAGTCGGTTCCTGCGGTGCTACGCCGAAATAGAGCAGCCGGCGCAGGCTTTCATTGACCCATGGCCGCTGCTTGGCCTTGGTGTCGAGATAGACCTCCTCGGTCACCATGCGCATGACCGAGCCGAACTCCGTGCCCTTCATCGCCGCGAGATGGCGCAGAAGTGCCGCTGCGTAGGGGCTGTTTTCGCCGACGATACCGTCGAGTGCCGGCCGCCCCGGCTCGGCGGCAAAGCCGATCACCGTTCCCAGATTTTCCGTCGCGGTCGCGTCCGCCAGTGCCTTGGCGCCGCGCACCGGCTCCAGTCCGCCGGCGCCGATCGGCGAGGCCGAGGCCGTGGGCGTCCGGCGCAGCACCGCGTCCGCCGGAAACGGGTTGGTGCGGCAGGCATCGAGCAGCATGATCGTTACCGGCACGGTCGTCTTCAATTCGTCCATGACGGCGGAGATCGGCACCAGGGCCTGATCGGCGTCCTTCAATGAAGAAACGTCGGCGTCGACCGGCACCAGATAGTTTTCGCCGCCGGCCTCGATGCCGTGGCCGGAATAGTAGATCAAGGCGACGTCGGCGTCCTCGGCATCCTCGGCGAAACGCTCGAGATCACGCTTCAGCTTTGCCGCGTCGCGGTCGGTGACGCTGCGCGCGTCGAAGCCGAGATCGGTCAGCAACTTGGCGATGTCGCGGGCGTCGTTGGCGGGGTTGGGAAGCGCCGTTATGTGCCGGTATTTCGACTGGCCGACGATCAGCGCCACGCCCTTGAGGCTTGCTGGCTCCGCGGCATGAGTCGAGGTCACCACGAGACAGAGCAGGGCGGCGACGAAAGCCGTCAGCCACGCCTGCTTGAAGAAGTGCTGATTTCCGACAAGGCCCATTCGCCGCGTGTCCCCCGACAACCCTGTATAGCGCTGCCATCCAACCATGAGCAAATTCGGGCAAGATCCGAGCGGCCGGATTGTTGGCTGGTACATTCGCGAGGGAAGGGCGATTGCGCCGCGATCAGGGCTCGCCTATCACGGCAAAAATGTCTCCGCTTACCGAAACCGTCCTCTTCGTCTTCAGTCTCGTCGGGCTCGGCTATCTTGCCGGGTTGACCGGCTATTTGAAGCCGGCGAGCGGCGAGGGCGTATCCGAATTCGCCATCAACGTGGCAATGCCGCTTTTGCTGTTCCAGACCATGATAAAGGCGGATTTCCACGGCGTGGCGCCGTGGTCGCTGTGGGGCGCCTATTTCGCAGCGGTGGCGCTTACCTGGGCTGCCGGCCATCTGGTCATTACGCGCATCTTCGGACGAGACGCACGCGCCGGCGTCGTCGGCGGCGTGTCGTCGTCCTATTCCAATGTCGTCCTGCTCGGTGCTCCCTTCATCATCGGCGTGTTCGGCCCGGCCGGGTTCGAAGTGCTGTCGCTGCTGGTTTCCATTCACCTGCCGGTGATGATGATGGCCTCGATCATCCTGTTCGAAATGTTCGGCCGCGGCGGCAGCGAGCCTGTGCATCCGCTCCGCGTCATCACGAGCTTTCTCAGGAGGGTATTCATCAACCCGCTGATCATCGGCATACTGGCCGGGCTCGCGTGGCGCTTCACCGGTGCGCCGCTGCCGGTGCTTGCGACGCGGCTGACCGACGCGCTGGCCGGCACGGCCGCCCCGGTGGCGCTGTTCGCCATGGGGCTAAGCCTGCGCCGTTTCGGCATTTCCGGCAATGTCCGCCCGGCGCTGGCGCTGTCGGCGCTGAAACTGTTTCTGATGCCGGCGCTGGTTCTTGGCCTGGTCTGGCTGATCGGCCTGCCGCCATTGACCGCAAAGGTGGCGGTGGTGGTGGCGGCGCTGCCGTCCGGCATCAACTCCTATCTCATCGCCGTGCAGTTCAACACCGGCCAGGCGGTGGCATCGAACCAGATGACCATCGCCACCGCCAGCGCGGTGGTCACCACGGCGTTTTGGCTGACCGTGGTTGTCCATGTTTTTGGATAAGAGTCCGGCGAGATCGCTCTCGCTTTGGCTGGCCCAAACCCTATATGCCATCTTGTGATTGCTTGCGGGGCTTGCCCTAGGCTAAGAGCAGTGGCTCTAGCGATGCTATCGCGCACGTCCATTCACGAAATCAGCGACCGGCCCGCCAGGTGCCGAACGGAGGCGAGATCATGCTTCAGAAAACCAGCCATTTCATGCGGCAGGCCAATCTCATCAATGGCGAATGGGTGCAGGCCGATTCGGGCCAGACGGTCGACGTCAACAATCCTGCCACCGGCCTCAAGATCGGCACCGTGCCGAAATCGGGCAAGGCCGAGACCCGCCGCGCCATCGAAGCCGCCGACGCTGCCTTCAAGACATGGCGCAAGACCACCGCACTCGAACGCTCGAAGCTGTTGCGCAAGCTGCACGACGCGATGATGGACAATCAGGACGTGCTGGCCGAACTGCTGACGATCGAACAGGGCAAGTCGCTGTTCGAATCGAAGGGCGAGATCGGCTCGGCCGCGTCCTACATATTGTGGTTCGCCGAAGAAGGCCGCCGCACCTATGGCGATGTCGTGCCGTCGCCCTGGGCGGACCGCCGTATCCTGGTGACCAAGGAACCGGTCGGCGTCATCGCCGCCATCACGCCATGGAATTTCCCGTCCTCGATGCTGGCCCGCAAGCTCGGTCCGGCGCTTGCCGCCGGTTGTGCCGCCGTGGTCAAGCCGGCGTCGCAGACGCCTTATTCCGGCCTTGCCTGGGGCGCGCTTGCCGAGGAAGTCGGCTTCCCCAAAGGCGTCATCAACATCCTGACCGGTGCCGCCGGTGAGATCGGCGACGAGATCTGCGCCAACCCGCTGGTCAAAAAGATCACCTTCACCGGCTCGACCGAGGTCGGCAAGATCCTGATCCAGAAGTCGTCGGTGACCGTCAAGAAAGTGTCGATGGAGCTCGGTGGCAATGCGCCGTTCATCGTCTTCGACGACGCCGACATCGAGCGGGCCGTCGCTGGCGCCATCACCGCCAAGTACCGCAATTCCGGCCAGACCTGCGTCTGCACCAACCGCTTCCTGGTGCAGGCCGGCATCTATGACCAGTTCGTCGAAAAGCTTGCTGCTGCCAGCAACGGGCTGAAGGTCGGTTCCGGCCTCGAGGAAGGCGTCCAGCAGGGGCCGCTGATCGACGAAAAGGCGGTGGAGAAAGTCGAGGAGCTGATTGCCGACGCTACCGGCAAGGGCGGCAAGGTCGTCGCCGGCGGCAAGCGCCACGCGCTCGGCGGCTCGTTCTTCCAGCCGACGGTGATCGCCAATGCGACGCCGAAGATGCGCTTCATGAAGGAAGAAATCTTCGGCCCGGTGGCGCCGGTGTTCAAGTTCGAGACCGAGGAAGAGGCCGTGGCACTCGCCAACGACACCGAGTTCGGGCTGGCCTGCTACTTCTACACCGGCGATCTCGGTTGCGCCTTCCGGGTCATGGAAGGGCTCAAATACGGCATGGTCGGCGTCAATGAAGGGCTCATCACCACCCCTGAGGCGCCGTTCGGCGGCGTCAAGGAATCGGGCCTCGGCAAGGAAGGCGGCCATCAGGGCATCGAGGACTATCTCGACACCAAATATGTCTGCATCGGCGGACTTGGTCTCTAGAAGCCTGATGCGGTAATACCGAAAAAGACCCTGAGCCGCCAGGCTGGCATCGATCAATGAACTTGCGAGCATGGCGATGAAGGACGGCGAGGTTTTCGGCACGACGCAGGCGGGCGAGGAAGTCCGCCGTTTCACCATTCGTGGCGGCGGCCTTACCGCCAACATCATCGGCCTGGGTGCGATCATTCAGGATCTGCACCTGGCCGGGCACGAGGCGCCATTGGTGCTCGGCTATGATCGTTTCGAGCACTATGAGACGGATACCGCCTTCTTCGGCACTGTCGTCGGGCGCTATGCCAACCGTATCCGCGACGGCCGCTTCACGCTTGCCGGCAAACGCTACCAGACCGAGCGCAATTTCCTCGAAAAGCACACGCTGCATGGCGGTTCGCAAGGTTTTTCGCGCCGGGCCTGGGCGGTTTCGCTGCATGGCAGGGATTTTGTCACGCTGACCCTGCACGACCCGGACGGCATGATGGGCTTTCCCGGCGCGCTCGACGTGACCTGCACCTACCGGCTCAAGATCCCCGGTACGCTCAGCGTCGAACTGACCGCCACCTGCGAGGAGCCGACGCTCTGCAACCTCACCCAGCATTCCTATTTCAACCTGGATGACGGCGGCGCCGGCGACATTCTCGACCACCGGCTGATGCTGAATGCCGGCGCCTATCTTCCTGTCGACGCCGATTTGATTCCGACAGGCACGGTCAAGCCGGTCGACGGCACACCTTTCGACTTTCGCCAGGCGCGGCCGCTGCGCATGGAGACCGAGGGCGAGCAACTCCCCTACGACCAGAATTTCTGCCTCGCCTCGACGCGCGGGCCGCTGAAGCAGGCATCATGGGCGCAAGGCGCGAATTCCGGCGTCGAGATGGAGCTCTGGACCACCGAGCCAGGTGTCCAGCTCTATACCGGCCAGTATCTGGCGCCGTCCTCGCCTGGACTGGGCGGACGCCAGTACAAGGCGTTTTCAGGCTTCTGCCTGGAACCGCAAATCTGGCCGGATGCGCCCAACCGGCCGTATTTCCCGCAAGCCACGCTGTGGCCGGGCCAGATCTACCATCACGTGACGGAATGCCGGTTTAGGCTGCCTTAGGGCATGACCCCCGGAAACCGGCATGGTTTTGCTGCGCTGACCTCCGGTTCGGAAAGGATCATGCAAATTCAAAGTGTTATAGCGTCCTTTGCGCGTCCAATGACGCGCGGCGCTCTGGAGTCAAAACGCAATCACTCTGAACGACCGACTTCGAACCCTCTCGGACCTTTGACGCCGAGAGCCCTGACGACGCAAGTTGACCCTGAGCTGCCCTTCGTCAGCCCATTTCACTGCGCGAAAGCCGACATTCGCGGCACTCGGCACTGACCCCTTGCTGACCTTCTCCAAGACGAGCCCCAAGCGCAAGTCGTGGCCCCAGTGGGGACAATCGACAGGCGCGATCACCCGATGTAGCTGCTTGGCGATCGAGCCTCGAAGTCAACCTGATAGACTTTTGAAATGGGCGGCATAAAATTCGCTTTTCTGCTTTCAATGAAAGCAACGCGAAATGGCCGAAGAACGCGCCCAACGCCGCCTTGCCGCCATATTGGCTGCCGACGTGGTGGGCTACAGTCGACTTCTGGACCTGGACGAGCAAGGAACGTTGGCCGCTTTAAGGAGGACGAGGAAGGAAATCCTCGAACCACTCGTCCGCGACCGTCATGGCCGTATTGTGAAAGTGATGGGTGATGGCGTTCTGGTCGAGTTCGGAAGCGCGGTGAACGCCGTGTCATGCGCCGTGGACCTTCAGAAGCGGATGGCGGCCGCAAACGAGGGTGTGACCGCCGACCGGAGAATCTACCTGCATATCGGCATCAATCTGGGCGATGTCGTTGTCGAGGACGGCGATCTGTTCGGCGACGGCGTCATTGTCGCAGTGCGGCTCCAGGCAATGGCCGGGGCAGGAGATGTCTGTGTGTCCGGCAGCGTCTACGACCAAGTCAAGCGGAAGCTCGATTGCGGCTTCGACGAACTTGGTCCGCAAGCGATCAAGAACGTCACCGAACCAGTGTCTGTCTACCGGATCCGGCTGTCGACCGCATCGGACGATGGCGGGCTCGCGGAGAAAGCGCCTCTGCAGCTCCCCGCCAAGCCCTCCATTGCCGTCCTGCCCTTTACGAACATGAGCAATGATCCGGAGCAGGAGGCATTTGTCGATGGCCTCACCGAAGACTTGATCACGGATCTGTCGAGGACAAGCGAGTTGTTCGTCATCGCCAGCAACTCGGCATTTGCATACAAAGGCAGGCACGTGGATGTGCGTCGCATCGCGCGAGAACTGGGAGTTCGCCATCTTCTTGAAGGTAGTGCACGGCGGGCCGCTGGACGGGTGCGTATCAACGCCCAACTGATCGACGCGATCGCGGGTGACCACCTTTGGGCCGAAAGATTCGACCGGAGCCTAGAAGATATCTTCGCCGTTCAGGACGAGGTGACCGGCAAGATTGTCGAGGCTCTGGTTGGCCGCCTGACCACCGCGCCGGCGCGCAACAGACCGAGCAACCTGGAGGCCTATGATCTCTGTGTGCGTGCCCGGGCCCTTGGCCTGCAAACGGCGCTCACCGCGAAAGAGGCCATTTTGCTGCTGAACCGGGCAATCGCGCTCGACCCGGAATACGCGGAGGCGCACCGTTGGCTGGCACTCAACCTCTGGCTGGGCTGGGAGTTCTGGGACGAACCGATGGACCCCAACCGCGCAAGAGCGCTCGCCGAAGCACAGCTGGCGGTCGAACTCGACCCGAACGACGCCGGGAACAGATGGGTATTGGGCGTCATACTGGGACATGAGAGTCGCTGGGTGGAATCGGATGCCGAATTCGATGCTGCCCACGAGCTGGACCCCAACCACGCCGACGCTTGGGCGATGCGGGCCGAGTTGACGACTGAAAAGGGGCGACCTGCCGAAGCCATAGAGCAGGTCCGCAGGGCACTGCGACTCAACCCTCACCCGCCCGGTTGGTATTACTGGATGTTGGGCCAGGCCCAATATGCCATGGGCGACTACGAATCCGCGATCCAAACGCTGCGCAGGCCCGAAACCTATCGCACGACTTCACGACGCCTGCTTGCAGCAAGCCTTGCGCAACTTGGCCGTTTGGAGGAAGCGCGCTGGGAGGCGAAAATGTTCATGATAAGCAATCCGCACTTCACTATCCGGCACTGGTCGGATTCGCAGCCATTCCCAGCCGAAGACGTGCGCCGGCATATCGTGGAAGGTTATCGCATGGCGGGGCTGCCAGAATGACTGTCATTGGTTATACCTTCGGCCTGCTGTCGACAGGCGTCCCAAGGCTGCCGCAGCAGCGAACATTTTGGTCTTCTGACGGAACGAAATTCGCCATATCGTGCGTTTGTTTCGCCTCATGGTGTGCTTGAACATGGCCAGTGAAGACTTTCGGCACCGGATAGCGCGACGCGAGGACCTCGCCTCCATGATTGCGCTCATGGATGCAGCGATCTCCGAACTCCAGAAACCGTTTCTCGACGATGACCAGATCCGATCCAGCCGCGCAATCATGGGGCTGGACACGCAGCTTGTCGATGATGGCACCTATTTCGTCGTGGAGCACGCCGGCGTCCTGGCAGGCTGCGGTGGCTGGAGCCGGCGCACGACCATGTATGGTGGTGATCAGTCACCGGGACGCAACGCGGCACTGCTTGATCCAGCCACGGACGCGGCGCGTATCAGAGCCATGTATACGCATCCGGACTTTGTCCGGCGAGGCGTCGGCCGCCTTATCCTTTCGCTGTGTGAACGTGCCGCTAAGGCTGAGGGCTTCCGCCGTGCCGATCTGGCAGCCACGATGGCAGGAGAGCCGCTCTATCGAGCCTGCGGCTACCAACCCGCCGAGAAATTCGTCGATGACCGTGGCGGCGCTCCGGTTCCGATCCTGATGATGAGCAAGACGCTCTGAGCTACGCTCAAAGGCCACTCGCTCGCGGCCGGCACTCGCTCCGGCCAGTATGGCAGGAGGAGGATGCTGGAGATTGAACCAGGCCATCTCGAACGAAACAGTACTTCGCCTGTACTTCCGCTCCATGGTCGAGTCGCGACCGACGTGGAGGTTTTCGGGAACGTCTCGAGATGGCGCATGTGGTCGGGTGGCGCGTTGAGTTTAACCGGATCAAACGACCATCCGCTTCGGGTCCGCATCAGGTCGTAGCGAGAACGAGCGCAATGCTGAAGCGCCATGATTGTCAGCAAATGGCGCTCTGTGCTCATTCCCGCCGACTAATTCAAACGGCAAGTTCCGCCCATCTGGGCCATTGGCGGCAGCCAGTCTGATTGAGTTTTGACCCTAATCCTCAAACGCCGCCCTCAGCGTTTCGAACGTCGCAAACACGCCCAATGCAGCGCCCTCGGGATAGTTGTGTGCGTCAAGTTCTGCAAAAATGGCGTGGCAGTAGCTGTGACGTCGGCGTGTCCGCCGCGCAGCCCCCGTGTTTAGCG
>NZ_JAMYMF010000059.1:0-20838 GCF_040318415.1 Mesorhizobium sp. M1163
TCCCCGCCCGAACGTGGATGAAAGGCGTAACGGACAATCTTCTTTGCCTCGCCATCCTGATAACGGGCATTATGAGCCCAGTCCGACAGGCACCGGCAAGTCGCATCTGGCGATCGCCATTGCCCGTGCTCTCATCCGCAACGGCGCACGCCGGCGCTTCTTCAACGTCGTCGACCTCGTCAACAGGCTCGAGACCGAGGCCCGCTCCGGCCGCCAGGGCCGCATCGCCGACCATCTCACCCGGCTCGACTTCGTCGTGCTCGATGAGCTCGGCTATCTCCCCTTCGCCCAGGCCGGCGGGCAGTTGCTCTTCCATCTGGTCTCTAAGCTTTACGGTAAGCGCGAATTTCCCCGGCACCTTTTGCTGTTGAGTGCTCTGATGCATGCAGGTGTCCACCAAAATAGGTGGACACCAAGTGATGGAAGAAGATGAGCAGAAACTGCGGGTAAGGCTTGTCGGTCGGGACGGGCGACGCCGATACGACTCCGCATCGAAGGACCGTCTTGTCTCGGCCTGCCTTGAGCCTGGCGTGTCGGTATCGAGGCTCGCGCTCGAACATGGGGTCAATGCGAACCTTCTTCGGAAGTGGATAAAGAGGCGCGCGGAGACCCTCCCGTCGCCCTCACCATCGGCGTTCATCCCGCTTCAGATTGAAAGCACTTCCGATCGGGCCTTGCTGGGACAGAGCAGCATGGCTGCGGTGGATTTGCCGGGGACTTGCGATGGGGTGCGTGGGTCGGCATCGAAAAGGACAGCGCATTTTTCCTCTCCAGCCAAGGTGAGCGCGTCGCTGCCGAACGGCGTGAAGTTGACGCTGGAATGCGGTGATGTGGATGCGTTGGCAGCGGTAATCGGAGCGCTGGGTCATGTTCACACTGGGCGCTGACCTCAAAGTCTACCTGCACCGCGAGCCGATCGACTTCCGGGCCGGCATCAACAGCCTTGCGGTTCTGGTCCAGGAGACGATGGCGCTCGATCCGTTTGCTCCGGCGGTTTTTGCGTTCTGCAATCGCCGTCGCGACCGGATGAAGCTCCTGTTCTTCGATCGGTCGGGCTTTGTCCTGGTCCTGAAGCGGCTGACCGAGGACAAGTTCCGGTGGCCGCGCCGGGAGGCAGCGGTGGTCACGCTTACGACCGAGCAATTGCATTGGATCCTCGACGGCATCGATATCGATGCGATGGTCCGCCATCCGGTGCGGCAATATCAGGTTGCCGGTTGAGGGCTCTCGAATTGAGCGGTTGACGCGGCGGCATGCTTTCGATTCAAGAATCTGATGAATCGACCCGGCGAACCGACTGTTGAAGAGTTGATGGCGCGCATTGCTGCGCTGCAGGCGCAGAACCGTCAACTCGCCGAACGCGTCGTCAAACTCGAGGAAGAGCTGGCGCTTGCGCGGCTGCATCGTTTTGCGCCGAAGAGCGAAAGCACATTGACCGCCTCTTCAATGAAGCCGAACAGGCCGCGGAGGAGGACGCCGCCGACAGCGAAGATGGCGATGTCGTTGTCCTGCCGGACACGGGCTTGCCGGCGAGCGAAGGGGCGACGGGAAAGAAGCGCGGCCGCAAGAGCTTGCCGGAAAACCTGCCGCGCGAGCGCGTCGAGTATGACCTTCCCGACGACCAGAAGGCTTGTCCCTGCTGCCGTCACCAGATGCATCGCATGGGCGAGGCCGTTACCGAGCAACTTCATATCGAGGTGAAGGCGAAGGTTCTGCAGAATGTGCGGTTCAAATATGCTTGCCGCCATTGTGAGCGTACCGGCATCAACACGCCGGTCGTGACCGCGCCGATGCCCGCGCAACCCTTGCCGGGCAGCATCGCCACGGCTTCGACGCTGGCCTTCGCGCTCGTTCACAAATACGTCGACGGCACACCGCTCTACCGCCTGGCGCAGGCCTTCGAGCGCGCGGGTGTTCCTGTCAGCCGTGGCGCTCTGGGCCACTGGGTGATCGGCTCGAGCGAAAAGCATCTCTCCCGCATCCTCATCCATGGCGACGAGACCACGGTCCAGGTGCTGAAGGAAATGGACAGAGAGGCCGCCAGCACCTCGTACATGTGGGCATACCGGAACGGCCAGGACAGTGACGAGCCGATCGTGCTGCTCGATTATCAGCCGGGTCGCGGCCAGATACACCCGCAGACCTTCTTGGGCGATTACCGCGGCATCGTGATGAGCGACGGCTATTCCGCCTGGCGCACGCTGGAAGGGGCAACGCATCTTGGCTGCATGGCCCATTCGAGGCGGCGCTTCGTCGATGCCCTAAAGGCGAGGAAGAAAGGCGGCGGCCCGCCGGAACAGGCGCTCCGGTTCTTCGAACAGCTCTATCGGGTTGAAAGGCAGGCGCGGAACGAAATCCCCGATGACGGCGAAACGCGGGATGATTGCATTCGCCGCTTCCGCCAGCAACATAGTGTCCCCATCCTCCAGGCTCTCAAGGCTTGGCTCGACGACATCGCCCCAAAAGTCTTGCCGGACAGCAAGCTCGGCGACGCCGTCTCCTACACCCTGAACCAATGGGGATATCTGACGCGTTACACCGAGGACGGCAGCATGCCGATCGACAATAATCTTCTCGAGCGAGACATCAGAATCTTTGCCACTGGCCGGAAAAGTTGGCTGTTCAGCTATACCGTCGACGGAGCCAGGGCCAGCGCCGTCATCTACAGCCTGATGTTGACCTGCCGCGCCTGTGGCGTCGAGCCGTTAGCGTGGCTGCGCCACGTCCTCACCGAGCTGCCTCAACGCGCTGTCGATACTGATATCGACGACCTGCTGCCCTTCAACTTCGCCAAAACCGCCGCAGCCTGATCCGCCCGGACGCGTCCATCTGAAAGGACCGTCGTTGAAAGGTGCGTCGACGTGCGGGGAAATGAGCGCTTACGCTTTACGAACGCACCAGCGTCATCATCACCACCAATCTCGCCTTCGGCGAATGGCCGAGCGTCTTCGGCGACGCCAAGATGACGACCGCGCTCCTCGATCGGCTCACCCATCATTGCGAGATCGCCGAGACTGGTAACGAATCCTGGCGCTTCAAAAGCCGCTCTCAAAGCTGAAGTCCGAACGCCAATCAGTCGCGCCCGATCAGGCTGTGCAACCCTGACCAGCTCCGCCTGATCGGGCGCTAACCGGCGCACCCTTCAATGCCCCAGACGGGGTCCCTTTTGCGCGAAAATACAGGGTCCCGATTCCACGGTCATTGACATTAGGCGGTGTTTTGGCCTGGCCAGGCGCTGGCATCGTGCCCCGATCCCGAAGACGAGCGCAATCGGCGCCGCGTGCGTGCGGCGATTTGAGCTTGTGCAATGTATCCTCTGTTGTTGTTGGGAAGGGTTCGCGTCCTGCGGCGTCATCGGGCCGCGGCGCGTAAGCGCTATCATCCGCCAGCGCCGCCGGTCGAGCGTGTATTGGTCCATCCCGAGGTGGCGGAGGTCGACAAGGAGCTGTTGCGTGCGATGCTCGCAACGGCGGACCCGGTGATGCTGTTCACCGGCATCCGTGCGGCACAGGAAGATTTGGGAAGACGCGTCGATCGTCGTGGAGTGCAAGCAACGCCACAGGAACCGGTCGTCATCGATCTGCAGCGCTTCACCGCAAATCTGAAGACGGCTTGGCAGGGCGGTGAGGTGCGACCCACCATAAAAGGCCTAAAGGCTTTATCGCCGGACAAAGCCTTATCCGAAGAGACCGAGCATGCTTGAGCCCTATGAGGCTCAGATTCGGGCATGATTGGAGGCCGAGCCGACGCTCTCGGCAGCCCTCGTGCTGCAGCGGCTGATGAACGTCGATCAAACACGGTTCACGAACAAAAGCCTGCGGACGGTGGAAATAGCGGTGAAAGCCTGGCGTAAAGAGACAGCCGTTGAAATCATCAATGGCGACTGGATGGCGATCTCCCCGCTTCTTCAGCCCGCCACATCGTTAGGTAACATTCTTCGGTGAGGCAACAGGAGGGGTCAAATCCTCACTTCGCTTGACAGAAGAGGCCTGATGGCGACTTCGTCAATGCTCAGGCGCTCAGATGCAACTGCCCGCTCCGGCGGTGAGGGCTGGCGGCGCTCTTGTTGCCCCCGTCCCGACGCTCGCCAGCGACTGCACAGCACGTCAAGTCGCCCGACTTGAACTGGCGGCCCATTCGTCACGGCCGACCACGTTAGTTGCCACACAGCAAGCCTCTAAGACCGCGAAATCGTCATAACGCGAGCCGACGATTTGGAGCCCGACAGGAAGACCGTCCTTAGTAATACCGCTAGGAATAGTGGCGGCGGGCTGCTGGGTCAAATTGAATGGATAGGTGAAAGGGTTCCAATCGAACCAGCTCTTCATAGAGCGTCCTGTTGGGATCTCAGTGCCTGTTTCAAAGGCGACGATAGGCATTGTTGGTGTCAACAAAAAGTCGTGTTTTCTATGGAAGGCATTCATATGCCTTCCGAGCGCATCTCTTTGACTGAGGGCAGAGATAATCGCGTCAGCATCAAGAAGACCAATCGCTTTAATCTCTTCAACGAGGCCAGGATCAATTTGATCGCGGCTGGTTGACGGCACCGCACGGACCATATTGGCAAAGGCTGAAAAATAAAGCGTCCTAATAATATTGATTGGCTCGGCAAAGCCAGGATCCACCTCTTCGATAATCCAGCCGAGGCTCTTCAATCTTTCAATAGCAATGTCAGAAATTTCAATTATTTCCAGGTCAGGCTTTGCATATCCGAGGGTACGACTGTATGCCACACGGGGCCTGTCTGGCAACGGCCTCCTGGGCAGTTTGAAAGAAATAGCTTGCCAATCCCGCGGATCCGGCTGCGCCAATACGTCGAACATGAGCGCTGCGTCGACGGCGGAGCGGGTTATGGGTCCAACGTGCGTGAAATTAGGAAGCGAACCCACGGGATAAGCGGGCACTATCCCGTATGTGGGTTTGAAGCCTACTACACCACAAAATGATGCTGGAATACGAATTGAGCCAGCTCCATCTGTGCCTACATTGAGCGGTATTCCTAGGGTTGCCGCAACAGCTGCTCCTCCGCTGCTTCCGCCAGGCGTCCGCGTTCTATCCCATGGGTTCAACGTAGCGCCGTCTCGCGCATTGTCGCACACCCCCTTCCAACCAAACTCAGGCATTGTCGTTATGCCCAGAATGAGTGCGCCGCTCTCACGCAATCTCGCCACAACCGGTGAATCCTCGCTAGCCAATTGTGACCTCGTTAGGGATCCCCAAAATGAAGTCCAACCCTTAACCAGGCAGTTATCTTTGGCTGTCGCAAGGACTCCATCAAGTCGGCCGTTAGGTTCTCCCCTAAGCCATCGACGCTCAGACAGTTCAGCCTGCTCCATCAGTCCAGGGATATCCGGACAACGGATGAAATTAAGCGCAGAGAAATTCTCGATCTCTTCAAGGGCCAGTTTCACGAAATCGAGTGGAGAAGCTTCTTTCCTCCGGAAAAGAGCCAGCTGCTCGGTCGCTGTAGGTAAACGCGAGATTGAACGCATGATGCACCCTCCGTTCAGGTTTTAGTTTAGCCGTCACCAAGAGCGTCCTACTGATTGGAGGCGGTCGACCGAGGCATCTCCATTCAAACGCCTCTAGGCGCAGTCTGGGTCTCAGACTGCAAGGTATTTTGAGATATTCGTATAGATTGCATAGAATTTTGAAACATTGACGTCACATGTGTAAGTTCGTGCCAAACGATCGTTACCGCTTAAGTCATATCTGGAAGCCCCGAGCAGTGCGCCACTGTTCGGCACCCACGGCCAGAGGGAGCTTGCGCGGCATTATAAGAACGTCGGATTCAGTTTCCTGTAGACCACTCGAGACCGCAACCAATGGCCCTCGCTGATCTCCGGGTTCTCGTGATCGCCCGCTGGATCATGGATCATACCGATCTTCCGCATGACCCTCCGGCTCGGCGCGTTCTCTTTGGCTGTGCGGGCCACGACCTCCGGCAGTCCGATTGACCAGGCGTAGTCGAGCCATGCTCGCGCGCCTTCCGGTGCGAGTCCCTTGCCCCAATGCTCCTTTGCAAGCACCCATCTGATTTCGACGCATGGATGGCTGGGAATTGCCGCCTGCACCGTCTCTGAGAGGACATCGAGCCCGATCATACCGACAGTTTCGCCGCTACCTCTCAACTCCGCCGCACCAAAATGAAACCCGTTGGTCCCGGCACGCTCGATCTCAAGGTCGATATCGAGATTCGTTTCCTCGACCGTCATCACTTTGGGAAAAAAGCGGCTGACGTGCGCATCACCGTAAATTCTTGCCATTGGGCTCCGGTCTTTGTCCTGCCAAGGACGCAATATCAGGCGTTCGGTCACCAGCCTCATCGGTCAAACCTTTGTTTGTCAGTTCTTGACTTGAGAGACCGCAGTTATCGGCTCTCAGCTCCGCAGCCATTTGCGCCGGATGTTGTCACGGGTGCACAAGCTACAAAGGTGCCCGTCGCAAGGGCTGCAGTCGGGCCCCCATCCGAAGACCGCCTCACCGGATGCTCTATTACCTCACCGCATCACTTAATGTTGTAACCAAACCGGCAACTGACTTTGCACGCGTCCGACAGCGCACGTCCCATTTTAGGACACCTTCAGGTAGTCGGCCGCGTATCAATGAGTTCCTTAACCCTCTGTTTGCGGCGCATCTCAGCGTGCGCCCAGCGCTCCCGGATTTCCTCGCATTTGAGCCGCATGACCAGAAACAGCGCTCTTGCTACAGAGACCTGGCTATCGGTTGAGCTTTTCCCGGGTCCTCCTCCGAACTGCAGAGCATCCTTGCATTCTTCGAGACTCACGGGCAACACGCCAGCGAGTTGGCTGGCCAGCTCGCTTCGGCGCTCCGCCACGCAGCTATCCTGAGACAGGCGTTCCACGATCTCGCCAATTAGTGTGTGGGCCTTCCTGAAAGGAATGCCTCGCGACGCCATTCGCTCGGCCGCCACCGCCGTCATCGATGAGCCGTCTTCCAGATTTTCACGCATCGACCGCACGTTGAAGGACATGAATTTTACAATGAGCGATGTGAGGGTGATGGTCCTCTTCAAGGCATCTTCTGCAAGGCCCAGAGGTGAGCAGCCGTAGTTGCTTGCTTCGATCGAGTTGCTGAAAGGCGACTTGCAAGTAGCCGTCGCTGCAGAAACATATGCGCCGATCACCGTGCTTGCCGATCCCTTTATGTGTTCAAGCAGAAACGGGTTCTTTTTTTGAGGCAGCATGGAAGAGCCGCCGGCAAGATTCCGAGGAATGTCGATGAGAGCGAACTCCCGCGTCGTCCAAACCTGCAGGTCCTGGGCCACCCGACTGAGCAAGATTGAAACGCCAGCAAAGATTGAAAGCCCTTGCAGATGATGATCGCGGCTTGCGACCGCATCAAGTGAGTTGATAGATGGCAGTTCGAATCCCAGAAGATTTGCGGTTTTCAAAGGATCGATTGGAATGCTAGTGCCTCCGCCGGCACCAGCTCCCATAGGGCAGTTCTTGATGTCTTCCAGGAGGCAATGCAGGCGCTGGCGCTCGCGGCCCAGAGCGAAGAAGACGCCCAGCAGGTAATGCCCTGGCGACCCAGGGAGCGCGATCTGGTATTGACTGTACAACGGAGCCACGAGTCTCGATGCCTCCTCCGCTCGCTGAAGAAGAGCATCTTGTACAGCTCCTATTTCTTGCGAGATGGAACACCCGGCTTCCCGAAGGGCCAGTAGAGAAATAGTCGCGTTCAGGTCGTTGCGGGACCTCGCAAGGTGCAACCAGCCGGCCTTTTCCGGGCCAGCTCTCGCGGCAAGTTCGGCCTCATACGCAAAATAGAGGCCACGCGGAGCATCGCGGCCCTCCAAAGACTGAAATCCCTCTTCCTGGAGGTCCAAGATATGCTTCAGGAGATTGGCAGCGGCGAGCTCGCTAATCAAGCCCTGGTCCGCAAGCATCACCAGATGTGCTTCGTCTATGGCCGCCTGGTGCTGCAGAAGGCGGCCATCGCGCGAGATTTCTATAGCCGGAGCGAGCAACTTCATCGCTTCGGGATGTAGGTTCCACCCGCCCTCGCTTGACCCAGCGACTTGCGTGTTGGCCGTTTCGCCAGTAGCCGCATCGAGATCGATTACAAGGGAATCGATCATCCGTTGAGCTGCCCCGGCGGCGGCATTCAGTTCATCAGCGACGCCTATGGCGTAAGCTACGCGGTCTCGGAAGTCGCCACTGATTTGAACTTCCTCCCCCTCAGATTTCAGTAGCCCGGCCTCTGGCACAGTCGGGTCTGGATTTTCAGAAAAACCCAGGCGTTTGAGCTTGCCGGATTTATGAACGAGCTGGAAACGGATGGCTCCCGCCCTTGCGCTCGCGTGGGGAGGCGTGAACCCTTCTCCCGCGTAAAGTCTAATCACCTTGTCAAGGATTGACGTTCCCAGAGCGTGGGAGAGCATGACTGGAATCATCCCTCCAGCCAGTCTGGGGTTGACCTCGATGATGACGGGGCCCGACTCCGTTATCATGAACTCCACATGAGACGGTCCGAAATTCAGGCCCAGAGCCGACACCGCGCCTGCGGCAAAAGAGGCCAGTTCCAGTAGAGATGGCTCCGGTAGCGGTGCCGGGAAGTCGTGCCCCACCTCGACGAAGCAGGGAGGCGGCCCTTTGTGCTTGGCAAGAATTCCAAGGCAATGCAGCGTCCCATCGTACGCAATTATCTCTGCAGAGTATTCCTTACCCTCGACATATTGCTGGATCAGAATGTCTGGACTGGCCAGATCCACTTGATCGAGCAGTGCGCTCCTTGCACTCTCAAATGCCTTGATGGCGGCTGTGGCACTATCGCACAACCTCACGCCGCTACTACCGCTTCCGGACACCGGCTTGATGACCACCGGTGGAGTGGCTTGGGCAAGAATATTCTCGACGTCTCTGACGGAAGTGGCCAGCCGAGTTTCAGGGATCGCGATTGATTGTCGCTGCAACTCGGCCGCTTGCTTCCATTTGTTCCGGCATGTAGCAATAGCCTCCGGATTCGCTGCTGGTAACCCCATTGCCGTCGCGAGACGTGACGCTGCTTCCACAAAATAGTCCGACGAGGAGTATACTCCGACCGGCCTTTTTAGTTTGGCGGCCACCCCGATGAGTTCATCCGGACTACGTGTTTCAGCTTCGATCACTTGAGCGACCGAGTCTTTGAGAAACGGATAGCGCGCAGGATTGCGCGTAATGAGATAGGGCTCAAAACCCAGGGCTCGGGCCCGCTTCATCAACAGTTCGCCAGTGCCCGTCGTGTTGCTTTCCACGAAAAGGAAGCTACCTCGGTTCATCATGAAGTCTGCTCCAGCGCGTATAGGACAGCTTCCCGGCTTCTCCGATTCCAACGATATCGGTTCCATGGCGGGAGAGCGATCGAGGGGTGGCTTTCGGTGGCCGGCGCGTCCAGCAGAACACCTTCATGTAGACATCCGTTCTGCTTCAGCCACTCATGGTCGTATGCAGCTTCGACGTAGCGGTGGCCTTCATCAGGACATATGACGACTAGGGTCTCTCCTGGATACTGTCGAGCGCGCCAACGCCCGACGATGTAGCTCGCTCCGGAGGTCGGACCGGCGAAAACGGCGTGCCGCTCGTGGAGGGTTCGCGTTGCAGCAAATGCGAGCGGAGCCGAGATGAGATGCACCTCGTCATATAGTTCATGCTTCACGTTCTTGGGGACAAGACTGTTCCCCAGCCCCCGCAGTTTCCGTTCGCCATCCTGTTGGCCAAAAATGACGCTATTGAAGGTGTCCACTCCAATCAGGCGCGCGCCAGGGGCTTTTTGGCGGAGGCGCTCTATCGTTCCGCAAGTAGAGCCGCCTGACCCCACAGAACCGACCAACGTTGCGTCGGCGCCCACCATCTCTGATATTTGATCGGCGAAGAGCTTATAGGCTGCGGGGTTGTCCGGTGTTTCGTATTGCCGGGGCCAGAAACAGGAGTGGCCCAAATCTCTCATCCTGGCGTGTAATGCGTCGAGGCGGCTTCTTTGATAGCCACCCTGCTTCGCCTTTTCAGTTATTATGAAGACTTCGGCCCCCAAGGAGCTCAACCGGTTTTCCAGGCCTTTGTCCATCACTGGGTCTGTGAAGATTTCGAGCTGAAATCCACGTTCCCGGCAAACTACGGCCAAACCCAATGCGAAGGTTCCGCTCGACGTCTCGAGAACTTTCATGCCGTGCGTCAAAGTACCTTGAGCCAGCGCTTGCTCAATGATGTACTTCGCAGGTAGAAGCTTCATGAACGCGAACTGCGCCAGGTAGAGATTTGTATCACACCTAATAATGCTAGGGAGAGCAAAGGCATCAGAATAGCTGGAGAATGGCAGGCCTTTGCGAACAGCGTCCATATTGCTTACCTCACCGACAGCCAGTCATAGTCAGATATATTTTTGGCGAGTTGTCGAACGACGATACATGGGCGAGCACTGACCGAAGCTTCCGTGGAAAGTCAGCTGCCATTCGATCAAGCAGGATTCCAATCATTGTGCCGCTGTGGGCGACTATGACCCCGAGAGCGTCGGTGGCCTCGGATGCTTTCAGCATCGAGTTCAGATGCTCCTTTGGAACCCGCTCCTGATGCAGGAGCGCGCTGGCTGTAGCTATTCTGCCTATCGTGGCTATGTCACCCCGTGGAATTGCTGTCCGAGCGTGGTCGAGTAATTCGTGATATTCTGCTCTGTGACTGGCGGAGATTTCACCTCGCCGTTGATCATAGTCGACGGTTTCGACAGTCCCTCCTTCATCGATGCCAACGATTGCAAGCGGCGGCATTTGCCCAAGGAAGGAGAGAAGGCTACCGGCACGCTGCTGATATGCGACCACTCCTGGGTACATCACCCCGTCGGATGGCTCGATCTCCGCCATTAGCTTTTCAATCAATGATGTTCGGACTCTACGCCTGAAGCAGCAGGCGATTGACCGTGCCGTCGCAACAAGATCCGCTGAGGAACTCGCCAGCCCTTTGCCTTCGGGGAGCTCAGATTGCAACAGGAGGATTCCTCCCGAGGCGCCGAGCGCAATCACGAGATTCTCAGCCAGGCGTTGAGCTTTGAGTTTGTGTGACGGATAAACGGTTACGTATTGTGTGCCTGCAATCGGCATGAAGTGAGCTCGCGCAAAGAGCGCGATGGGCATCGTGACCAAGAAATGAGGGTCGCGGGGAACGGAGCCGACCGGTAACTGGCCTTGCAGCAACTCGCCGAATGTGCCGCAACAAAGAGCGTCGCTAGAATGAA
The DNA here is from genome assembly GCF_040318415.1 of Mesorhizobium sp. M1163. Classification (NCBI taxonomy): domain Bacteria; kingdom Pseudomonadati; phylum Pseudomonadota; class Alphaproteobacteria; order Hyphomicrobiales; family Phyllobacteriaceae; genus Mesorhizobium; species Mesorhizobium sp. M1163. The sequence goes on from NZ_JAMYMF010000059.1 coordinate 11,230, forward strand.
CCCTTAGCTGCTGCCCGTCCTTGGCAATAATCTCAGCCGCGTCTGCGCCACCGAACGTCTGGTGATTCATGTGTGGCCTCCAAACTTCGTCGGCTGCTGCTGCTAGAAGCTCTCTAGTCGAGATGCTCGCATCGCTTCCTGAAGGGCCGATGGGACAGGTGGGATTCTGGATTGACATATCGCCTCCGTGTCAGGCTCGTTAAACGTTGGAACAGGGCTCGCGTTTCGGCGTCCACCACTGTGAGCTACGCTTGCAGCACTTGAGTTTTCTGGGCTGCATCAGAACCGGGTGACCTGCGTCTCGGGGGCTTGGTGCCGCCGAACACTGACCTCTCTGCAGATGACAGCGGGCCCTTGAGGCACGCCGCAAAGCTCCAATTTGGCTGACCAGACCCGACAGTGCAGAGCCTTCGCATTGATTTGGCTCGTTCGAGTAGTTTTTATAGACCTCCTAGACGGATCATTCACCCAATTTTACGCAATCGGCGTGCCACCTCAGTGGCCGGGCGTACAAGAGGCGCAACGCCATAGTTCGCGCCGCAACGCCGGAATACTTGCGCCTCTATAGGTTGGATTCCGAACATGGACGTCTTGAATCGGACAGGGCTGTCACGGGAGGTGACATCCGGGACATGGGGTGGATGAGCAGCACAGTGGCTACTGTCTGTGCCCATCGAAGCCAATCGAACGCCGAGAAGCCACCGGCGACACCACGATAAGCTGCGGGCTCATTAAGAAGCGCATGCATTCTGATATCTACGCGAGATGATCGCCTATGCCGCCGGGCCCCCGATGGACTCGGAACGCCCAGTAGTGCGCCTCCTCCTCCCCGACGTATCTTCCGTTGCTCAGATATTGTACTGGTGTAAGGACGCCCGCTTGCTGGAGACGCAGCACTTCATTTTCAAACGATGTAGCCTCCGAATAGCTCCTTTCAGTGCTTACCACCACAAATCCGTTCGAGCGCGTCACGCGGGCCAACTCGCGCAGTGCGTGCGGGCTGACATGTCCAAGTGTGAAGACGCCGCAGCACACGGTCATATCATAGCTGGCGCTGGAATAGTCCGAGAGCGGTATATTGAGGTCAACGTCCCCTCGGACGTGACGGTAGATGCCTGTTTGCCTTGCCATTTCGGCCATCGTCTCGCAGAGATCCAAGCCGTCGATCACACGGAAGCCGAGATGATCCAGTTCAATGCCAACTAGGCCCGTGCCGCATCCAGCGTCCAGTATTGTCATAGCTGTTCGTTCTCGGCCGATGTAGGCCGCTTGCACAGCGCCCGCCAATTCAGCCACGATGAAGGGGCTGCGGTAGTGTTCCCGCTCCAGGTCCAACTCGTAGGACCCAGCCCATTCACGATAATATCGGACCAAACGTTTGGCGTCACCGTCGAGCGCATGTGATGCGTTGATCCGCTTTTGCGCCGCTTGTCGATGTTGTTCGGCCAACGTGTTCATGAATTCCTCGTGTATAGTAGTTGCAAGCTGGCCACCTTCAGAATTTGAAGGCTAAGAACTGCCGGTTCAAAAAACATGCTGCTCCAGCTGCGGGACATTCAATTTTGGTCATTTCGCTCTTCATGCTGAGTTCGTCTCGGAGTGAACGGCTCGCGCTTTAATGACAAATGCCGCGCAACGCCTCGAACGCGGTGAGCGCTGTTAGATACGGGAGGTCGTAATGAAGTCGTCCATGTCTGATTAGTAGCTGCGGAGCACCCATGGCAGTCTCACGAATCCCCAATCTCACAGCAGCAAGTTGCATGCCGGTTCGGCGCGATATTCGTTACGCCGTGGTGGCGTTAATTCGCGTTCAGGGATTTGCGTGGTCGTCTCCCGTCAGGTGGTATAACTCGGAGCTTACGAAGCCACAGCCGCGGCCCAAAGCATCTACGGCGCTCCTAACGGCGCGCTCGCGAGCGGCTTCGCACCCGCCGAGCTACATCACCTGACGGGACACGACCCGCCTCATCTGCCCCCTCCAGATCACTCAAGGGTCTGGAGCAACAAGATCAGCCGAAACGATTGCGTGTTTCGGGTGATGGCGGGCAGTGATTTCGGAGGATGATGGGCGCGCGTTTCGCGCGATGATGGGCAGCATTTTTGTGGGATCTTAGGCGGGTCTGGTCGGCAGACTAACGATAGAAGCCCCTTCTGGAATGAGTGTGGGGCGAGATGCCGACGGAACGACTGACTATGCGCCGAATACGGGATGTTTTCCGATTGAAGTTTGGCCAAGGGCTGAGCGAGCGGGCGAATTGCCGCGTCTCTCGGTCTCGCCAAAGGGAAGCGTCGGCGCCTATGTCCTGCGGGCGCGGCAGGCCGGACTGGGCTGGCCCTTGCCGGGCGGTCTTGATGACGACGGTCTGGAGCTCCTTCTGTTTCCGGCGTCGCCAACGGTGCCGGATCCGGATCGCCCGATTCCGGATTGGGCAATGATCGATCGAGCGGCGCCCCGGGGTAGCCCGGATGCTGTTGTGGGAAGAATACCGGGCAGCCCATCCCAACGGCTTTGCCTATGCCTGGTTCTGCGTCCACTTCGATGCCTGGAAGGGCCGCGTCCGCCCGACGATGCGGCAGACGCATGTGGGTGCGAGAAGGTCTTCGTCTACTTCGCCGGGGACACGATCGACGTGATCGACCCGGTGACCGGCGAGGCGCGGGCTATGAAGCTGTTCGTTGCGGCAATGGGGGCCTCGAACCACACCTATGCCGAGGCCCTCGCCACCGAGGGGCTGGAGGACTGGATCTGCGCCCATGTCCGGATGTTCGCCTTCCTCGGCGGCGTGCCGAAGGTGGTGGTGCTCGATTTTGTTCCCGGGAACAAAATCGGGATTTTGTGTCCAACGCCGTTATGTGGCGAACGGAGTCAAAACCCGCATTTGCGAACATTATCGTTGTACTAGTGGCAACATAATGGAGCGTTCATGGCATGGTGATCTCGTTGTTTCCTTAGGAGATTATCATGCTAGAGAAGTACTACATCCGCCCTTCTCCTATCGATCGCATTCACGAGTCCTGGATCGCCTCCCCCGTCGAACAATACGTCGGCTGGATGGCAGAACGCCGCTATACGGATCGCAGCGTGTCTCGGCGGATTCCCATTGTGGTGAGTTCGGCGAGTTCGCAAAAGCTCAGGGAGCCCGCGAAGTTAAGGACCTACCTGATCACGTCGAGCCATTCGTGCAAGCGTGGATTGGTGAGCATGCTAGACGACGCTCGGGCCGTCGACGCAAGCAGATCGCCAATGAAGTACGCAATCCCATCCGCCAGATGCTGAAGCTGGCGGTCTCCGGCTACATTGGTCGGGGTCGTCCCCATAAGCCGGATAACCCGTTCGAACGTCAGGCGCCGGGGTTGTTGAAGTACCTGACCGAAGAGAAGGGGCTTCGTCAGAGATCGATATACCAGTACCATTTAGTTTGCGTCAGTTCGCAACCTATCTTGAGCGCATCGGCGTCGACGACCTCGCAAAGCTGTCGCCAATCGTGCTCAGCGGGTTCATTGCCGAATACGCCCCGCCACGAGTTTCCTGGTCGACGGTGCGCAATGCATGCGGGGTGCTACGGGTCTTTCTGCGCTACCTCCATCGTGAGGCAGGGGAATCGCATTTGAGTAGTTGGGAAATGGCTTGCCAATTGCCGGGTTGTGGATTCTTGGGAGGGCTCCGTAATTGGGGAGCTCTCGATGGAAACGATCCAGGCTGTGTTCGGTCATCTCGATCCGCGCGACCAGAACGCTCGACACGATTTTTGCGAGATACTGTTCATTGCCTTCGCTGCTATGCTGTGCGGCGCCAAGAATTGCTCCGACATCTGGCGCTTTGGGCAGGAAAAGGAAGCGATGCTGCGAAATGTGCTCACTCTGGCGCATGGCATCCCCGGCACGACACCTTCTCGACACTGTTTCGCAAGCTTGTCCCTACGGCGTTCGCCGAGGCCTTCGCCGGCTTCATGCGCCATGTCGCGAGCGCTGCCGGCGGCGCGGGGCAGGTCGCCCTCGACGGCAAGTCCATGCGTGGCGCCTTCGAGAAGGGCCGCCAGTTCGCGCCGCGCATGATGGTGTCGGCCTGGGGCGCGCAGTTGCGCATGACGTTGGCGGCCTTACCGGCACAGGGCGGCAACGAGGCCAGGGCGGCCATCGAACTGTTGCGCCTGATCGACCTGCGCGGCGCCGTGGTTACGGCCGATGCGCTGCATTGCTCGACCCGCATGGCCGAGGAGATCACGCGGCGCGGCGGCGACTATGTGCTGGCCTTGAAGGGCAATCAGGGGCTGCTTCTGGCCGATGCCGAGCGCCTCATCGCCGGCTGCCCAACGCCCAAGGCGGCGCTGGCCGTTACCGAGGAGGTGAGCCACGGGCGCCTGGGGCGGCGGGCGGCGCGTGTCGTGCGTGCGCCGGGGCTTGGCCGCAAGCACGGCTTTGCCGGCCTCGCAGCCATCGGCGAGGTCAAGCGCACCCGTGTGATCGATGGCAAACGGCAGTAAGAGTGCTGTCTCTATGTGCTCTCGCGACCGATGTCCGCCAACGACCTGCTCGCCGTCGTGCGCCGTCACTGGGATATCGAGAATGGCCTGCACTGGCAGCTCGACGTGGTCTTCCGCGAGGACGACTGCCGGACCAGAAAGGATCACGGCCCCGAAAACCTCGCTCTGCTGCGGCGCTTCTGCCTCAATACGTTCCGAGCCGACAGCAAAAAGGATACCATGCGTGGCAAAATGATGCGTGCAGGCTGGAACGATGCTTATCTCTTCCAGCTCATGACTCAAATGCGATAGCCCTCCATCGTGAGGGGGTTCTGGCCAAGGATCTCAGTTCGCTTGTCGAGTTTCCGCAGTCGTACCGGCACGCTGGTGTTCCGCTATCGATCAGTTGGGAACAGGTCGAGCAAGTGCTGGCAGGTATCGACAGACGGTCCACCTCCGGCAAGCCCGACTACGCAATGATGATGCTGCTCGCAACCTATGGACTGCGGGCTGCGGAGGTCGCCACGCTCACGCTTGATGACATTGACTGGCGCAGCGAACGGCTCAAGATCCGGGATCGCAAAGCAGGCAATACCACCACTTATCCGCTCTCGGCGGCGGTGGGGGCTGCGATCATCGAATACCTCAAAAACGGGCGACCTGCCACGACATGCCGTGAGGTATTTATGCGCTGCTGTGCTCCACACGCCCCGATAGGCTCCGCGGCGGTTGTCTGTCGCGCCGCCCATTTCATCCGCAAAGCCGGCATTAGCGTGCCACGCGCCGGTTCCCATGTCCTACGTCACAGCTGTGTGCAGCGACTGCTAAACGCCAATTTTCCGCTGAAGCACATCGGCGACTACGTTGGCCACCGCAGCGCCTCCTCCACCCAGATCTACGGGAAGATCGCTGTCGAACAGCTGCGCGAGGTTGCACTCGGCAATGGGGAGGACGTGCTGTGAGCCACGATGGACGTTTCCAGAGTTTTCTCCGCCACGAGATTGAGCAATTCCTCGCCCACAAGCGCTCGTTGCGACGGCGCTATGATGTCGAAGAGAAGACGCTCGCTTTGTTCGATGCCTACTTGTCGAAGAACAACATTGGTAGCCTTGCCGAGATAACCCCGGCACTGGTGGATGAGTTTCTCCTGTCGCGTCCAAGGTCGCGCCCGAGAAGCTATAACCACCTGCGCTGTACGGTAGGGCGACTGTTCTCATATCTCGTCGATCACGAGAAGCTCGCCCAGACACCGTTGATATCCCCACCACGGCGCGGAAGATATCAGCGCACGCCATTTATCTTCGACACAGACGCAGCCACTCGGTTGCTCGCTCTTGCCAAGGCGCTTCCGCGCCATGGCAGTACGATCGAGCGTGGCAACACATATTTCGTACTGTTCGCTGTCCTCTACGGACTGGGATTGCGTGTCGGCGAGGCCTGCCGGCTATGCCTCAAAGACGTCGATCTGGAACGGCGGCTGCTCGTTATCCGGGAGACCAAGTTCTACAAGAGCCGCCTCGTCCCATTTGGGCCGAAGCTCGGAGCACTCCTGGGCCAGCATCTGCATCAACGCCAGACTACGGCGCTCGCAACCAATACTGCGGACGATCAGCCGCTGTTTTGCTTGCGCGGAGGTCGCCCAATCAATCCTGGGACCATCAGCCAGACCTTTCACGCTATGGTTCCGAGCCTAAACCTGCGGATCCCACCCGGCATTTCGCCTCCACGCCTGCACGATCTGAGACACTCGTTTGCCGTTGGCACACTCACGCGTTGGTACAGGCTCGGCCTCGATCCTCAGACGAAGCTCCTTGCGCTCTCGACTTTCATGGGGCACGGCGACATCGGTTCCACTGCGGCGTATCTGACGCCGACCCCGGAGCTTCTCGAACACGCCAACCGACGCTTCCGTGCCTTTGCCGCGGCAACCTCGCGGAGGATCGGTCATGACCCTCTCCCTCGGTACACTGGTCCAGTCATTTTTTGCTGATCATCTCCCGGTTCAGAAGGGGCTGCGGCTCGGTTCGATCCGCAGTTATCGTGACACGATCCGCCTGTTCCTTTGCTTCGTGTCCGAGCGGCGTGGCCGCAGAATTACTGCACTGGCCCTTGATGACCTGACGTTCGAACGGAGTCTGGCATTCCTGAAGCACCTGGAACAAGAACGCGGCAACTCGGTACGTACTCGCAATCAACGTCGCGCTGCACTGAACACCTTCTTTGCCTACCTCGCTGTGCGTGCACCCGAGATGCTGGCGGTTTGTCAGCAAGTCGCGGCAATTCCGGTCAAGCGCACATCACTGCCCGATACGCACTTTCTGGAGCGGGAGGAGGTAGCGGCCTTGTTTCGTTCGCTGCCTCGGCAACATCTCGCGCTGCGCGACCACACACTATTGCTCTTCCTCTACAACACGGGCGCCAGGGTACAGGAAGTTGCGGATCTTCGTATCGAGCACCTCGAACTCAAGCCGCCGGCCAAAGTCCACTTGCACGGCAAAGGTGACAAGTGGCGAACGTGCCCGCTTTGGGATGAGACATTGAAGCATATCCAGGCACTCCTGGCCCAGCGCCGCGCAGCGCCAGGCGAGCCAGTCTTCTGCGCTCCGAAGGCTCGTCCTCGAGGTTCGGGATCTATAAGATTGTCCGACGACACGGCGCATCCTTCGATACACACGGGCCGAATTCCAGACGTGTCAGCCCGCATCTATTCCGGCACACCGCTGCCTGCCACCTACTGGAATCCGCGTCGAAGTTAATGTCATACGCAGTCGGCTCGGGCATATGAGTCTCGACACGACAAACCGTTATGCCGAGCTGACGCTGCGCGCCAAAGCCGAGGCGCTACGCGCCTGCGAAGTGAGTGGTTCAGGTATTTCAACGGTACCCCGACCACGTGTTGCCTGGAAGGACGACAAGACCCTCCTCGACTGGCTCAACTCGCTGTAGCGCATTATGTGTCCTCTCGCCCGCGGCCCACCTTCGAAATACCGGCTCAAACCGTTGTCAGCCACATAACGACATTGGACACAAAAGCTCGACAACCTCAAGGCGGCGGTGGTCAAGGCCGACCGCTTCGATCCCGGGCTGAACCGCACCTATGCCGAGATGGCGGCGCATTACGGAACGGCGATCCTACCCGCCCGACCACGTCGTTGCGGTCCAGGTGGCTCAGCGCTGGATCGTCGCCCGGCTGCGCAATCGCCAGTTTTTCTCGCTGACCGAACTGAACGCTGCGATCCGGCGGCTGCTGGACGAGTTGAACATGCGCGTCATGCGCGGCTACGGCGCCAGCCGCGCTGATCTCTTCGCCACGCTGGATCGGCCGCATCTGCAACCGCTGCCTGGGGCCCCCTATGTGTTTGCGCGCTGGAAGCGCTGCCGCGTCGCGCCTGATTGCCACGTTGAGGTGGACAGTTCGTGGTATTCTGTCCCCTTCGGACTGATCCGGCAGGAGGTGGATGTCCGGGTCTGCGGGGCCATCGTCGAGATATTCCATGGCGGCCGCCGGGTGGCCAGCCATCCCCGCTGCCCCGGACGGCGCAGCCATGTGACGCTGCCCGAGCACATCCCTCGGCGCATCGCCGTCATGCCGAATGGACCCCGGCCCGGGTATTGGCGACAGCCGCAAGACTTGGCCCGTCCGTCATGGCCTTCTGCGAGGCGGTGATGACTGATCGTCCTCACCCGGAGCAAGGCTTCCGCACCTGCCTTGGTGTTCTGGCCCTGACCTGGAGCTATGATGTGGCGCGCCTCGATGCCGCCTGCCGGCGGGGGCTGTCGATCCGCGCGCGCTCCGTCGCTTCGATCCGCTCGATCCTTCAGACCGGTCGCGACCGGGCCTTCCTGGACGAGGCCCCCGAGGAGCGCCCTCTGCAACACGCCAATATCCGTGGCCAAGGTTACTATCATCAAAAGGAGACTGACTCTTGCTGACTCACCCCACCTCTGAGCAACTGATGACGCTCGGCCTGACCGGCATGGCCAAGGCGCTGGATGAACAGCGTCAGGCGCAGACCACCTTCGAGCCGCTCGGCTTCGAAGACCGGCTCGACCTCCTGGTCGACCGTGAAGCCGCGGACCGCGACGCCAAGCGCCTGATCGCTCGGCTGAAGTTCGCAGCCCTCCGGCAGTCGGCCTGCGTCGAGGATCTCGATTTGCGCACCGCGCGCGGCATTGACCGCGCCGTTATGGCCCATCTGATCGACGGCAGCTGGATCCAGCGCCACGAGAACCTGCTCATCACCGGCCCGATCCCCTCGGCAAAAACTGGATCGCCTGCGTGCTCGGCCACAAGGCCTGCCGCGATGGCCGCTCCGCCGCCTACCATCGCATGCCGCGCCTGTTCGAGGCGCTCGCCATCGCCAGGGGCGACGGGCGGCATGCCCGCATGCTCAAGGCCATCGCCCGCGTGGAGGTGCTGATCCTGGACGACTGGGGGCTATCGGTCCTGACCGCCACGGAACGACGCGACCTGCTGGAAATCCTCGAAGATCGCCATGAACGCGGCTCGACTATTGTCACCAGCCAGTTGCCCGTCGATCACTGGCACGAAGCCATCAGCGACCCGACCCTCGCCGATGCCATACTCGACCGGCTCGTCCACAATGCCCACCTTCTCACCCTCTCAGGTGAAAGCCTACGGCGGCGCGGGGCAATCACGAAACCACTTGACCAAACCGGCCAGGCCTGACTCCATGCAACCGTCGAACAGCCTTGCCCGCGACCGCGAAATGGCTGCCCACGATGGCGTGAAACACGTGCCGAGATCGCGTGAAATCACCGCCCACATTCCGCGAAATGCGCATGGATGTAGCCTTATCCTTCACATCGCACGTCGCTCTACACGGTAAAAGCATGTGGAAACAGCGCCCGCCGATCGTACCCGAAAATACCGAAGCTTGACCTGAAACAAAACCCAACCCACACATCAACGAGACCCAGGATCAGACCGAAAAATGGCCGGCTTCAAATCGGAATCGGTGGCTGGCTTCATCAGCGCGCATGGTCGCGTCCCTACAGGTAGTGTAGCTCGGCGGTAGCGAAGCCGCTCGCGAGCGCGCCCTCGATAGCGCTGTAGCGAGCGAGCGGCTTTGCGGTGGTCATCGACAGTTCGCCGGTAAGGTCGGGGTTGCTGACACCAACCCAT
>NZ_JAMYMF010000060.1:0-19870 GCF_040318415.1 Mesorhizobium sp. M1163
CGCTAAACACGGGGGCTGCGCGGCGGACACGCCGACGTCACAGCTACTGCCACGCCATTTTTGCAGAACTTGACGCACACAACTCCTGCGACGATGAAGGATTGGCGAAGGCTGACGTGAAGTTCCGATCTCCCCACTTAAGGGGGAGATGGCCGGAAGGCCAGAGGGGGCACTGTCCCGCCAGCGGCTCATAAAAAAACCCGGCGCAAGGCCGGGTTTCTCAAACGCTATCGAGACACAAACGCCTTCAGCTCACCTTGACCTTGGCGGCGGCCTGGTCCTCGGCCAGCTTCTGCTGGAACATCTGCGCGAAATCGATCGGGTCGAGCATCAGCGGCGGGAAGCCGCCATTGCGCGTTGCCTCGGCAATGATCTGCCTGGCGAACGGGAACAGCAGCCGCGGGCATTCGATGAACAGTATCGGCAGCATGTGCTCCTGCGGGAAGCCGCTGATGGAGAAGACGCCGCCATAGACCAGTTCGACATTGAACAGCACTTCCTGGTCGAACGATGCCTTGGCATTCAGCGTCAAATTGACGTCGAACTGCTTGTCCGAAAGCGGGTTGGCGTTGACGTTGACGTTGATGGCGATGCCGGGGGCCTTGTCGCGGCCGCGCAGCGAGTTTGGCGCGCCGGGGCTTTCGAAGGACAGGTCCTTCACATATTGCGCAAGCACGTTGAGCGAAGGCTGCTCCGCATTTCCATTACCGTTGGCTGCGCCGGTCGGGGCGTCGTCGTTGCTGGCCATAAGCTGTGATCCTTTTGCCTGGGCAGCGTTGCTGACCGGATTGAAATTCGGGCGTTCGCTATCATGGCCGGCACGACAAGACAAGTTTGCAAAAGACGCCGGTTGCCTTGCGGCTACTCGTCCTTGAGGCGGCGCCAGGGAGAGTCAGGCCCGCGCGCATGGTCGTCGGCGCGCGAATAGTCGCCGTCGTCGAGATCGATGGTCTTGCCGCGTTGCCTTGCCCGCAAACCAACGCCGAAATCGGTGGCCAGCACGATGCGGCCTTTCAGCATCCGCCAGGCAAGATCGCGCACCGGTGGCAGGAACAGTAGAATGCCGAAAATATCCGAGATGAAGCCGGGGATGATCAAAAGGATCGCGGCCAGAACGATCATGGCGCCGTGCGCAAGCTGGCGGCTCGGATCGTGGCCGGCATCCATTTCGGCACGGACCCTGGCCATGACGCCAAAACCCTGGTGTCGAAGGAGCAAGGCGCCGGCGACGCTCGAGGCCAGCACCAGCCCGACCGTCGCCAGCGCGCCGATCTGGCGGCCGACAATGACGAAACCGGCTATCTCCAGCAGCGGAAGCGCAAGAACAAACAGGGGAAGCAGCGAGATACGCAAATCTTGACCGATCGTTTCGATGTTTTGCCGGCCGGCGAGCAATCGCCGCTGGCACCAGAGCTGTTAGATAGGTATGGCTGCCTTTGATTTGAATGATTGCGCCATGCGTTCTATATGCTTTGGATACTGAACGCTATGTGATCGCGGCCCTTGCTTGGCCGCTGGTCCGGCCAAAGCAGGGATTGATTGGCGCAAGATATGGGCTTCTTCGACTTCGGCACAATTTTCTTTCTGATTGCGGCGGTGGTGATCTTCTTCCAGCTGCGCAACGTGCTTGGCCGACGCACGGGCAACGAACGCCCGCCCTTCGATCCATATACGGCAGGGCGCAAGAACGACAAGGATGCCGCCCAGAAACCCGAGAACGTGGTTTCGCTGCCGCGCAAGCGGCTGGCGGGAGAGCCGGCGGCCGATGCCTATACGGCGATCGACGCCTTTGCCAAGCCCGACACAGATCTCAACCGGGGCCTGCGGGCGATCAAGGACAATGATCCGACCTTCGACCCGAAGACCTTCGTCGACGGCGCCAAGATGGCCTATGAGATGATCGTCATGGCCTACGCCGATGGCGACCGCAAAACCTTGAAGAACCTTTTGTCGCGCGAGGTCTATGACGGCTTTGTCGCGGCCATCGGCGACCGCGAGGCAAAAGCCGAAAAAATCCAGTCCTCCTTCGTCGGCATCGACAAGGCCGACATCGTTTCGGCCGAGATGAAGGGCAGCGAGGCGCACATCACGCTGCGCATTGTCAGCGAACTGATTTCAGCGACCCGCGACAAGGCCGGCGCCGTCATTGACGGCGATCCCGAGACCGTCGCCGAGGTCAAGGACGTCTGGACCTTCGCTCGTGACGCGCGCTCGCGCGATCCGAACTGGAAGCTCGTCGCCACCGAAGAAGAAGACTGAACTGGACGGCGGCGGGGGCTGTCGTGTCGCTTTCTCGAGTCTTCAGCGAAAAGTCCTTTGGCGAATTGCCGGGCTGGGACGAGGACGACCAACTCCCTGCCTTTGACGCCTTTCGCCGCTCGGCCTTTCATGTCCTGACGAAACCCTACCGCTCCGGCGCGCTCGGCGTCGATTTCGGCGCCTTTGCCGAAGCCTATGCCGCAGCGCGCACCGTTTCGCCGGCGAATCGGTTGGAGGCCCGAAGCTTCTTCGAGCGCTACTTTGTGCCGGCCCATATAGGGGCGGAAAACGGCGGCCCAGGCCTCGTCACCGGCTTCTACGAGCCGGAGGTCGACGCCTCGCCGGTGCGCACGCGACGATTTTCGGTGCCGTTGCTAACCCGCCCGGCCGACCTTGTCGACATCGACGATGGCAATCGTCCTTCCGGCATGGATCCTTATCTTGCCTTCGCTCGTGCGGCGCCGAACGACCCGGTCGAATATTTCGACCGCGGCGAGATCGAACGCGGCGCGCTCGCTGGACAAGGCCTGGAAATCGCCTGGCTCGCCGACAAGGTCGATGCCTTCTTCATCCACGTGCAGGGCGCGGCGCGGCTCAACATGACCGACGGGGAGCTTTGCCGCGTCACCTATGCCGCCAAATCCGGCCAGCGCTTTACCGGACCGGGCAAGATCCTGAGCGACGAAGGCGAGATCCCGCTGGAAAAAGTGACGATGCAGTCGATCCGTGCCTGGCTCAAGGCGCGTCCGGAGCGCGTCGACGAGATCCTTTGGCGCAACCGCTCCTACATCTTCTTCCGCGAGATGGGCGTCGACGACCCGGAGCTCGGCCCGGTCGCTGCCGCCAAGGTGCCGCTGACACCCTGCCGCTCGATCGCCGTCGACCGGCTGCTGCACACGTTCGGCACGCCCTTCCATATCGATGCGCCGTCGCTGACCGCCTTCGACGAAAAACCGTTCCGGCGGCTGATGATCGCACAGGACACCGGCTCAGCGATCATCGGGCCGGCCCGCGGCGATCTGTTCGCTGGGTCGGGCGATGCGGCCGGCGAGATCGCCGGCGTTATCCGCAACGCCGCCGATTTTTATGCGCTGATCCCCCGGCCGCTGGTTTCAGGAGCAGACCGATGACCCGGCGCATCGACAGGCTGAGCGAGGACGACCGGGTCCTGTGGAACCTGGTGGCGCGCACGGCAAAGCCGCTGAAGGGCAAGATCGCCGTCGATATTCCCAAGCTTGGGCCGGAGATCGACGAAACCAGGCAGGTGCCGCCGCCGGCACAGGTCGCGGGCAATGCTGCCGCGGTCGCGAAACCGAAGGCGCAGCATGTTTCCCACGCACTCGACGAACCGACGCTGGACAAGCTGTCGAAGGGCCGGCTGCCGATCGAGGGCCGCGTCGACCTGCATGGCCTGACCCAGGACGAAGCCTATTCGCTGCTGTTTTCCTTCCTGCACCGGGCGCATGCAGGCGGCATCCGCTATGTCCTGGTAATCACCGGCAAGGGCTCTTCGTCGGGCGGCGACGGCGTCTTGCGACGCGCCGTGCCGTCATGGCTGTCGACGCCCGCCTTCCGGCCCCTTGTCTCCAGCCACGACCATGCCGCCCGCAATCATGGCGGCTCGGGCGCGCTTTACGTCCGTCTGCGGCGGGCGCGCTCTTGAGGATGCGCCCATGAGGATGCGCCAATGAGGATGTGCTCGTGACCCCGTTCGGCGAAAAGCTTCGCGTGCTGCGAAACGAGCGCGGCGTCACCCAGAAGGACATGGCCAAGGCGATCGGCGTCAGCGCAGCCTATCTCTCGGCGCTCGAACACGGCCGCCGCGGTGCGCCGAGCTGGACGCTGATCCAGAAGATCATCGGCTATTTCAACATCATTTGGGACGACGCCGAGGAACTGGCGCGGTTGGCCGAAACCTCGCATCCGCGCGTCAGGCTCGACACGTCCGGCCTTAGCCCGGCGGCGACCGAGCTTGCCAATCTCCTGGCCGACAACATCGAAAAGCTCGACGAAGCCGAGCTTCGCCGCATCATTGCGTCGCTCCGCGCCGCGCTGAACCGGCCGAAATGAGTTGCTTTGTTACTGGACCGAGCCGACCAGAACCTGCTGGCCGCCGCGGATCGAGACCCAACGGCCGGTATTGTCGATCGCCTGCCGCTTGAGGAAACGATAGCCGGTCTGGTCCCAGGAACGGACCTGGTCGGTCAGATTGTCGAGGATGTAGTCGCCCTTGTCGGTGCGCACCGTCAGCACGGCGTGGCCTTCGCCATCCGGCTTGCGCACGACGGTCATCAGCAGATCGGCAAACGAGACGCCCAGCCGGTTCAGCTCACGGCGCTTTTCCAGGACATAGTCCTCGCAGTCGCCGACACCCTTGTCGGGATAGGCCCAGACCTCGTCCTTGCCGTAGATGTCGAAGTCGCTCTCAGGCTTGACGGCGGCGTTGACCTTTACCGTGACGCTGAGCAGCTTGCGCCACAGCGAGCCGGTCATGCTGGCGGGCGACAGATCCTTCGGGCGGATCGAGCATTCCGACGGGTAGGTCTTGCAGAAATCATAATGGCCGATCGGCTGCGACGTCGGACCACCTGTTATCATCGGGCTGGCTGCCGAGGCCGAACTGGCCCAACCTGCCGCCACAGTAAGTCCAGCCAGCGCGCACAGGCGTAGCGTTCTCGCCATTGGTGAGGAAATCATTGTCCCCGCTTGTCCCTTGTTGTTAACGAAACGTTAAGGGGTATTTACAGTCGGTGTCAATTATGAGGATGGATTGATTTTTGCGGCATGGTTACCTGCGTGGCGCCAACGCGACTATTGTGCAACAGGTCGACCGGCCGCACGGCCCCGCCAACCGATGATTTTGGCATTGACCGACCTGATGCGGATTGACGGGCATCATCGCTGGTCGCCTATTTCTTGCCGGTCCTGACCAGCTTGGGCTTCACCGCAACACGGTTCTGGCGGCCGTAGCTGGTAATGAAATCGACGATGCGCGGCACGATTTCGGAGCGGAAGCGCGAGCCGTTGAACACACCGTAATGGCCGACCGCCGGCTGCATGTAATGGGCGTGCCTGTCGGCCGGAATGTTGATGCAGAGGTCGTGCGCCGCCTTGGTCTGGCCAAGGCCGGAGATGTCGTCGTTCTCGCCCTCGACGGTGAACAGGGCGACATTGCGGATCGCCGAAGGGTCGACCGCCACACCGCGATGCGTCATTTCGCCCTTGGGCAAGGCCTGGCGGACGAAGACGGTATCGACGGTCTGCAGGTAGAATTCCGCCGTCAGATCCATCACCGCCAGGTATTCGTCATAGAATTCGCGGTGCTTCTCGGCATTGTCGCCGTCATGCTTCACCAGGTGCATGAAGAAGTCTTTGTGGGCGATGATGTGGCGATCCAGGTTCATGCTCATGAAACCCGAAAGCTGCAGGAAACCGGGATAGACCTCGCGGCCGAAGCCCGGCACCGGCCAGGGCGCGCGCATGATGACGTTGTCGCGGAACCAGTCGATGCCCTTTTCCTGGGCCAGCAAATTGACCGCCGTCGGGTTGCGGCGCGTGTCGATCGGGCCGCCCATCAGCGTCATCGTCGAGGGCACGAAAGGATCGCCCTTGGCTTCCATCAGCGCCACCGCCGCCAGCACCGGCACCGACGGCTGGCACACCGCCATCACGTGGGTGTCGGGTCCCAGCGCATGCAGCATGTCGACAATGTAGTCGACATAGTCGTCGAGGTCGAAGCTGCCGTCGGCAAGCGGCACCATCCGGGCGTCGACCCAGTCGGTGATATGCACGTCCGCATAGGGCAGCATCGCCTCGGCCGTGCCGCGCAACAGCGTCGCATAGTGGCCCGACATCGGTGCGACGATTAACAGCTTCGGATCCGGCCGGCGCCCGGCCGGGACAGCCCGCTCGAAACGGACCAGATTGCAGAACGGCCGCGACCAGACGGTGCGTTCGCTGACCTCGACGGTTTTCCAGTCGACCACGGTCTTGGTCAGGCCGAATTGCGGCTTGCCGTAGCGGCGTGTCGTGCGTTCGAACAATTCGGCCGTTGCCGCGACCGAGCGGCCCCAGGACGTGTGTGAAACCGGATTGAGCGGATTGGAGTAGAACAGGCGCACCGCATCGGCATAGAGGCGGGCCGGCTGCAAGGCGGCATGGTTCAGTTCGTAAAGCTGGTAGAACATCGAGAACCCCGCTGCCGACTGCGATCGAAGGGCCGACGAGCAGCGCCGAGCCTTGTCTTGCGGGAGGTTAGCAACAATTTGCTGCGATGCAATACGTCAACTTGCGTGATTTATGCTCATTCTTTCGTCCAAGATGTTGGGAATCCGCCTTCAACGGCAACAGCCGGCTCAATGTGCACCTGCGAAGGCGTAGCCAAGGGTACGCCTATCGGTGCGATCGTCGGAGGAGGTGTCCGGCCTGGCGCTCTGACTGTTAGACGCGTGCCATGCAGACGGCGGTATGGCCCGAGCTGATGAAGCCGAGCTGGCTGGCGGCGCCCTTCGACAGATCGAGCACGCGGCCCCTGATAAACGGGCCGCGATCGTTGATCCGCACGACGACGCTGCGGCCATTGTTGCGGTTGGTCACCTTCAGCTTGGTGCCGAACGGCAGGCTGCGATGCGCTGCGGTCAGCGCCGACGGGTTCATGCGTTCGCCGGAAGCGGTTCTGGAATGCAGTGAGTACCAGGAGGCACGGCCGCACTGAGCGGCGGCGCTGGCAGTGGATGCGCCGACCATCAGGCCAGCCGCGATCATGGCCGCGGCAAGCGCGGTCTGGTTGCTTTTGTTCATGTGTTGGGGACTGGCTCCGTTGACAGACCCGCAGCGGTTAGAGGCGAATGAGGCAGCAAATGCGGCAATGATCTGTCGGTTCCATGACAATGTTACACGTTTGGAGTCGGTGCGAAACAATTTGTCAGAGAGTTTCCGCAGCAAGGCACAGCTTCTTTGATGATCTTCGCATCGACCTCAGCACGTCTTGCACAAGATCAGAGATTTGCATCTAAGTAGAAGTTGGCCTGACCGGGCCGCTTCTTTCGCTGTTCCATTCCGGCAGGAGCGCGGCCGATGATCGACTTGGAAAGGAGTTTTAGCAATGAGATTGATCAAAAATCTGCTGGCGTTGATTGTGCTCGCCATCGGCGTGCTGTGGTCATTGCAAGGCATCGGCCTTATCGGCGGCAGCTTCATGACCGGCCAGTCGCAATGGCTCTATGTCGGCATCGTCACCGCGCTGGTTGGCTTGGCCGGCCTGGCCTGGGCGAACCGTTCGCGCGTTTGAGCAGGCGTCGATCCTCAGGCTCCCGCCAGAGCAGCGCACAGCGGACCTGTGGCGGCCGGTCACCGCGACCAGTATTGCCAGCCCCAGTAGAAACTTTCGTCGCGCGGCGGTAAGCGGTTGCGCTCCGCGTCCAGATGCACCGGCGTCGGCGCTTTGCGTTCGTCCTCAGGCGGCTGTTTGTCTCCGGCCTTGATCAGGCGGAGCCAATGGCCGAAACGCGCAAGCAGCACAGCGGTGGAATGGGGCATCGTCACGTCTCCGATCCGGTCACTCCCGCCCCGCCCACGGGACGAGCACCCGCTCGATCCTGCGGATGATGAATTCGAGCACGAAGGCAATGGCCGCGATCACCAGTATGCCCATCACCACCACGTCGGTGACGAGGAACTGGGCGGCGGACTGGATCATGAAGCCGAGCCCGCGCGTCGCCGCCACCAGCTCGGCGGCAACCAGCGTCGACCAGCCGGCGCCAAGCGCGATGCGCAGGCCGGTCAGGATCGAGGGCAGTGCGCTGGGTAGGATCACGTGCCGGACAAGCTGCGTGCGGGTCGCGCCAAGCGCGCGTGCCGCATTGATGCGTTCCTGCGAGACGCCGCGAACACCCGATGCCGTCGACAGCGCGACCGGCGCCAGCATGGCGATGGCAATCACCAGGATCTTGGACGGCTCGCCAATGCCGAACCAGATAATGATTAGTGGCAGATAGGCCAGCGGCGGGATCGGCCGCAGCAATTCGAGCAGCGGATCGAAGATGCCGCGCCCTATGATGCTGATGCCGATAGCCAGCCCGATGGGAACGCCGACGAAAACGGCCGCGATCAGCGCTGCAAATACCCGCCACAGACTGGCGGCGATATGCTGGAGCAGCGTCGCGTCGACAAAGCCGTCACGGGCGACGACGACAAATTTGTTCCAGACTGCCACGGGCGACGGCAGGAAAACCGGCGACACCAATTGCAGGCGGGCCGACAGTGCCCACGCCGCCAGCACCACCAGAACAGTGATCGCGCTGACCATGCGGGCCGAAACGCGGCTGCGTCTCGGCCGCGACCGCGACCATGGCACGGACAGCGCGTCGGCTCCGTCGTCGGCCTTGGAGCGCTGCGGCCGCTCGGTATAGGAGGTAACGGTCATGCTGCCTCTCCTTCGAAGATCGCATCGGTCAGCTCGCCGCGCGCCGCGGCGAAGGCGGGATCGGCCTTGATGCTGCGAATGGCCTCGCCGGCTGCATAGCGCCGGCTGAAGCCGGTTTCGAAACTCCGCACCACCCGCCCAGGGTCGGGAGCCAGCACAATGATGCGGGTTGCGAGCACCAGCGCTTCCTCGATGCCGTGCGTCACCATCAGCACGCCGACATTGCTTGCCGTCCACAGATCGAGCAGCGTTGTTTGCATGCGTTCCCGTGTCAGCGCATCGAGCGCGCCCAGCGGCTCGTCGAGCAGCAGGAATTGCGGCTCGGCCGCCAGCGCCCGGGCCAGGCCGACGCGCTGGCGCATGCCCCCGGAAAGCTCCCAGATGCGCTTGTCGCCGGCACCGTCGAGCTTCACCAGCGCCAGCAGCGCATCGGCGCGCCGCGCCCGTTCACTTGGCCCGACGCCGCGCAGCCTGAGCGCAAAGGCGACATTTTCCCGCGCGGTCAGCCACGGAAACAGCGCGTCGTTCTGGAACACGACGGCGCGGTCCGAGCCTGGCGCCGTGATCGGCCTGCCGCCTACCGTGGCGCTGCCGCGCACAGGCTCGACCAGGCCCGCAGCGACATTGAGCAGCGAGGTCTTGCCGCAGCCGGAGCGGCCGACCAGGACAACGAAGTCATCCTTGGCGACGTCAATCGACACGCGTTCGACGGCCGGCGCCGGCTGGCCTTCATAATGAATCGAGACTTTGTCGAGCAGGAGATGCGTCATGTGGCGTCGCCGATATTCTGAATCTGCAGGCAACGCGCGCGTCAGGGAAGGGAGGACGCGCGCATTGAGCGGTCGCTAATTCGAGGCAAGCGCCTCGCCGACATATTTCGACGACACGTATTTCGAATAATCCGGCAGCACGGCGTCGATCTTGCCCTGCTCCTTGAGGAAGGCCGACGTCGCCTCGACTGCCTTGACCGTGCCGCCACCGAGGAACTTGTCCGAGGCCTGCTCCTCGAGCGTCGGGAAGACATAGCCCCTCAGCAGTTGCGGCACGTCTTCGAGCTTGGCCCCGGTGATCCTGGCGATCTTGGCCGCTTGCGGCGAGGACACCGACCATTGATCCGGCTTGGCCAGGAATTCGGCATAGGCAGCGCCCGTCACTTTGACGAAGTCGCGCACCGCCTCCGGGTTCCTTTCGGCGAAGTCGGTGCGCACGATCCAGGCGTCGAAAGTCGGCGCGCCCCAGGCGGCGACCTGCGAGGAATCCAGCACGACCTTGCCCGACGTCTTGATCTGGCCGAGTGCCGGATCCCAGACATAGGCGGCGTCGATGTCGCCGCGCGCCCATGCCGCCGCGATCTCCGGTGGCCGCAGATTGAGAATATCGACCGACTTCGGCTCGACACCCTCATGCTTCAGCGCCGCAAGCAGGCTGTAATGCGTCGTCGAGACGAAGGGTACCGCCACCTTCTTGCCGGCAAGGTCGGCGACCTTCTCGATGCCGGCGCCGTTGCGGGCGACAAGGGCCTCGGATTCGCCGATCAGCCCGACAATGAAGATGGTCTGGATGGGAAGCTCGCGGCTCGCCGCCGCCGCCAGCGGGCTCGAGCCGACATAACCGATGTCGACCGAACCGGAAGCGACGGCGGCGATCACGTCGGCGCCGGAATCAAATTTCCGCCAGTCGATTGCCGCCTTGGTCGCGCTCTCATAGGCGCCGTCGGCCTGCGGCACCTTCGAGGGTTCGACGACCGTCTGGTAGCCGATAGTGATCTTGAGGTCCTTCGCATGGGCTGGGCCGAGAAAGCCGGCACCAGCCAGAGCCGCCGAGGACAGGAGAACGACGCGTCGCGAAATAGTGGACATGAAAGGCTCCTTGAAAAGAGAAAAATCGGATCGCTCCCTCATAGTCAGCTAAGTCTATAAGGCTTGTAGAGTTAAATCCTTCCAACCATTGCCGTCTTGTTAGAAAAAAGCCGTCAGTGGCGCGGCGCGAAGGCGGATATGGCGGCTGCAGCGGGCCTCGGCCTAAGGTCTGTTGACGGTCAGGTCAGCCGAAACAGAGACGGAATGGCGCGCACTATTGGATCTGCATTCATTGGTCAGTATAGCGGCATCGATCCTCGGGTCTCCGCTGCGTCGCTGCTTTGAACAATGGCGCAGCACCTCAATTGCCTTCTTGGCTCCACCTCGCCTCTGGCTTCGCTGTCCGTTGGAGCGACCGGTGATTGCGCCATCAGCCGCAAACAAGAATTTTCCGTTTTGGCCCGGTCACCGGCAAATCCATGCTGCGAACGGCCGAACAATTGAAAGTGAATTTCCTGTGCTCGGGGTTAAGTCTAGTATTCTTATGGACATTGAAGGATTGGAGAGGACGATGAGCGACGCCACCCTCCTTGTTGCCGCGCGCGGCATGCTTTGGCCTTCAAATTCAGGGACAGAAGCTGCTGTCGGCCGGTCGGGACATTCCTGTCGCCGGCCAGTTTGCCGGTGTCCCATTGGCGGCGGCTCCTGTGCTCGTAGGGCCACAAGCCCCGGCCAAAATGGCCATTGCGGCTTGAAAACGAAACAAAATCAACGTTTCTTGGCTTGTATATCATGTCACTAGAATTTATCTGTAGTGACAGCTTGGACGCGGCGGGGAGGCACGCCAGGCGTTTCGCAACCGATGGCCTTGGGTCATCGCATGACAGAGAAACGTTCGGGTTATGCTCACGAAAAAAGGTAAGTACGGCCTCAAGGCGCTCGTTCATCTGGCGCGCCTGCCGGTTGGACAGCTCGCCTTCGTCAACGACATCGCCCGCGCAAACAATATTCCGAAAAAGTTCCTCGATGCCATCCTTGGCGAATTGCGCAATGCCGGTTTCGTCCAGAGCCGCAAGGGCAAGGAGGGCGGTTATCGCCTGGCGCGCCCAGCGGACGAGATCAAGGTCGGGCACGTCGTGCGCGTGCTCGACGGGCCACTTGCCCCCATTCCTTGCGCCAGCCGCACCCAGTATCAGCGCTGCGAAGATTGCAACGAGGCGACATGCCAAGTCCGACATCTGATGCTGGAGGTCCGGCAGGCCATCGCCGAGGTGCTGGACCAGCGCAGCCTCGCCGAGATGCGCGACATCGCCGGCGACGAAGACCTTTCGGTGCCGTTGAAAATCCAGGCCTGAATCAACAAAGCCTGACCCGAGAATTCCGGAACCAATGGCTCCCAAGACAATTGGTGCGCGCATGACCGGACGCGCAAATTCGATCATTCCAACTTCGATCATCATTGTCGGTGGCGGCGCCAGCGGCGTCGTGCTTGCCGCGCATCTGCTGAAGTCGCCCAATCCCGATCTCCGCGTCAGCCTGGTCGAAAAACGCCCGCATTTTGGGCAAGGCATGGCCTATTCAACGCTGCTCTCAGCCCATGTGCTGAATGTCAGCGCGTTGGGCATGAGCGCCTATGCCGACGATCCCGGCAATTTCTCGCGCTGGCTACTTGAACGCGGCCTGGCAACGCCGGAACAGGCACCGGTCTATGCGCCGCGCAGCGTCTACGCCCGCTATCTCAAGGAGCTGCTCGACGAACTCGAGGCGCGTGAGCAGCAGACGGGCCGGCTGCGCCTGATCCGCGAGGAGAGCCTGTCGATCTCGCCGACCGCGTCCGGCGTCGAGGTGGCGCTGGCCAACGGCACCAGCGTGGTTGCGCATCTTGCCGTGCTGGCGACCGGCCATGACGAGGAGCCGGGGGCGGGGCAGGGCCACGCGATCAGGATGGGATCCGAGGCCGACAGCGCGCTCGACCCCGAAGCCCGAGTCCTGGTGCTGGGCACGGGGTTGAGCATGGTCGATGCCTTTCTGTCGCTCGAGCAGCGCGGTCATCGCGGCGCGATCGTCGCGGTGTCGCGGCGCGGCCTGCTGCCTTCGCCGCATCGCAAGGGCAATCCCATCAAGCTCGACGTTGCCGATATCCCGCTCGGCACCCAGCTTTCCTATTTCGTCGGCTGGTTCCGCGACCTGATCCGGGAAAACCAGAAGGCCGGCATCGACTGGCGCGACGTCGTCGACGGTCTGAGGCCCTTCAACCAGAAGATCTGGCAGAACTGGCCGTCCTCGGCCAAGCGCCGCTTTGTCGAGCACACCAAGGCGTGGTGGGACATCCACCGCCATCGCATGGCGCCGCAAGTCTACGCCCGCGTTACGGAGGCGGTGCAGGCCGGCCGCATCCGGCTTGTCGCCGGCCGCATCGTCGACATCGCCGCAGGCTACACCGTAGAGGTCCAGTCCCGCCACACGCAGCGCCTCGAAAGGTTCGATGTCGCCCGCATCTATGATTGCACCGGCATCGCCAGGGATATCTCGACCACCTCGAACAGCGTGGTGCGGTCCCTGGTCGACCGTGGGCTGGCACGGCCGGATCCGCTGCGGCTCGGCCTCGATGTGACCGCGGACTGCGAGGTCATCGCCGGCGATGGCACAGTATCGGCCAAGATTTTGGCGGTCGGGCCGCTGACGCGCGGCACCTTCTTCGAGATCGACGCCATTCCCGATATTCGCGTGCAGTGTGCGCGGCTAAGCAAGCGATTGCTCGGATAAGGCCCCCTTTGTCTTGACGCAATTTCGGATGCAAGACCGCCGCCGTTGGGTGAAAAGATCTCGACCGCATAACCTCGCGGTGAAGGCGAACCAGGGGTGCGGGAGCTAGCTCCGCCAGAAGCCGACCGGCCAGCCCGTGGTGGTCGAGACAGCCGGGTTGGCGATGACGATCGCCACACGTTTCGGCTGTTGCGCGTTGACCGGATTGGCGTCGCGTACGCTCATCTTCGTTCTCCTCCCTGGATTTTGTGGCCGGCGAGGCCGTGAGCCGCGACCCCTGGCCAGATGACCGGGCGAATTCTGCTTCCGTCGTCACCATGCCTTGCCTACCATGGCGCATGACCCAACGCGGAAGACTCTACGGCTGCCCGGTCGAGTTCGCGCTCGACGCGCTCGGCGGCAAATGGAAGACGGTGATCCTGGCGCACGTCAAGGAACAGCCGATGCGCTATTCCGACCTGCGCCGGCTGATCCCCTCGCTCTCGGACAAGATGCTGACGCAGCGCCTGGCCGAGCTTGTCGAGATCGGCTTCGTCACGCTCGAGATGTCGCCCGACGGCAAGGGGCGCTACGCCTTGACCGGGCGCGGTGAAGATCTCGCCGCCGCGCTCCAGGCGCTCTACGACTGGGGAAGCGTGCATGGCCGCGCCGAGGGCGTGCGTTTTCGCACCGATAGCGCAGCCACCTAGATCAATTCCGGGAAGCGCGGAGCGGTTTTCTGTCCGCAATTGCGAGACAAAGCGATGGAGCGGTTCGACGTTTGCGTGAAAGGGTGGATCGCTCTAGCAAGCCGACTGTCCTCAACCCGGTCCGGCAAGCGCGCTGCAGAAGCTGGCGACATCGGTGACAACGGCTTCGCCGAGGAAGCGTAGCGTCGCCATCGAGCGGTCGCGCGCCTCGCGGTTGCCGAAGCCACAGGCATCCTCGATGACCACGGCGACAAAGCCATTGTCGGTCGCCTGGCGAACGGTTGGCTCGATGCCGATCTCCATGGCGATGCCTGCGAGCGCTATCGTGCGCACGCCGCAATCGCGCAAGGCAAAGCCGAGCGCGGTGGAATCGAAGGCCGACATCGTGAGCTTGTCGAACACCGCCTCGTCATCGCGGGGTTCCAGCTCGGGCACGATCCGCGTCGCTTCGGCGTCGCGCGGGAACCACGGCTCAACCGTGTCGGGGCTGTCGCGCCGCTGCCAGGCCATGGCGGTGCGCAGCTGCGTCGCGCCCATCCATTTGCGCGGCAGCGACAGATGGCGCGTGAACGCCACCCGCATTCCGGCCACGCGCGCCGCTTCCAGCACCGTGCCGGTGTGCTCGACGATGGTGGCGGCGCCGGCCACCTGGCGGCAGATGCCGACCTGCATGTCGTAGACCACCAGCGCCGTGCGGCGCGGATCGCACCACTCGGCCAGGCTGGCCGGGATTTCGATCCCGTCGCGCGACCGGATCATGCCGCCGTCCGGTCCCACGGCTTGGCGATGTCGACGGTCGGGTCGAACAGGAATTCCAGCGGCAATGGCGCGTCGAAGGCGATGAAGTGCCATTCCAGCAGCCCGGCCTTGGACAGCGGGAAGTCCTCGGTGTAGCGCCGCGCTTCCGCGACGCTGTCGAGCTCGAAGACGATGATGACGCCGCCAATATCGCCGCGCGCATAATTCTCGCGCACGATCCCCGCCTTCCAGAGCCGCCAGACGTTCGACACTTCGTCGCGCAAATAAGGCCGCAGGTCGTCGAGCGTGACGCCGGGCGTGAAATTGTCATAGGCAAGAATCTTCATCGGCCATTCCTTGCATTGCTGTTCGACCAGCGCCGGGTAGCATGGCGGAATCAGCGGCGGCAACGAACGAGATGGTGCGTTGAAACGGCCGCACGATTGCCGTTCTGTGCCGTGCGACCCTACGGACGGCCAGGCGGCCGCGGTATAGTTTTCGCTGAGGAGGAAAAGCGCAGTGACCATCGAAAGGCTGAACCCCGGGGGCATGCACAGCAACCCGGCCTATTCGCAAGGCGTGTCGCTGCCGGCATCCGCGCGCATCGTGCTGGTCGGCGGCCAGAATGGGGTCGACGCGTAAGGCCGGATCGTCGCCAGGGACGATCTCGCTGCGCAGACCGCTTAGGCGCTCTCCAACCTGGCAAAGGTGCTCGAAGCCGGTGGGGCAAAGCCTGAAGACCTTGTCAGCCTCTCGGTCCATATTGCCGGCGACCTGGACATAGGGCCGGCCTTCGGCGCCTGGATGGCCTTCTGGGCAAATCGTGGCGCGCCGCCGATCATCAAGGTGCTGCGCGTCGCCGGCCTCGGCAATCCGGATTTTCTGATCGAGATCGAAGCCCAGGCGGCGATCGCCTGAGCCCTAAACAGGTTCTGCAAATCTTTTGCCCTGCCTGGAGGCCGGCGAAGCTTTCGCGAAATTCCATTCCCCTGCTGGCGGCCGGATTGGCACGATCTATCTTCTTTCCAACTGCAAACGGCTGGAAAAGACGGTAGGTTGCCGTCTTCCAGGGCGGTTGCTCATTCTGGCAACGGAGCATCTGACATGAGCAAGCACAAGATCGTAGCACCGGACGATGCATCGTCCCGCCTGCGCCCGCCCTATGCCTCGGTTCTCGACCTGATCGGGCAGACGCCGGTCGTCGAGCTGACCAAATTCGACATCGGCAAGTGCCGGCTGTTCATCAAGCTCGAAAGCCAGAATCCCGGCGGCTCGATCAAGGACCGCATCGCGCTGTCGATGATTGCCGCCGCCGAAAAACAGGGCAGACTGAAGCCCGGCGGCACCGTCGTCGAGGCGACCGCCGGCAACACCGGTCTCGGCCTCGCCCAGGTCGGCATCCCCAAGAGCTACCGCATCATCCTCGTCGTGCCCGACAAGATGTCGCGCGAAAAAATCCAGCATTTGCGCGCGCTCGGCGCCGAAGTGCGCATGACGCGCTCCGATGTCGGCAAGGGCCATGCCGAATATTACCAGGACATGGCCGAAAAGATCGCCGCCGAGCTGCCCGGCGCCTTTTATGCCAACCAGTTCGCCAACCCGGCAAATCCGCACGCGCACGAAACCACGACCGGGCCGGAAATCTTTCAGCAGCTCGGAGGTGATGTCGATGCGGTGGTCGTCGGCGTCGGCTCCGGCGGCACGCTGACCGGGCTTGGCCGCTATTTCGCGAAAGTCTCGCCGAAGACCGAGATGATTTTGGCCGATCCGGTCGGCTCGGTGCTGGCACCGTTGATCAAAACCGGCAAGATGGTAGAGGCCGGAAGCTGGACCGTTGAAGGCATCGGCGAGGATTTCGTGCCGCCCAATGCCGATCTGTCGCTGGTCAGGAAGGCCTACTCCATCCCCGACAAGCAGAGCATGCTTGCGGTACGCGACCTGCTTTCGAAGGAAGGCATTCTCGCCGGCTCGTCGTCGGGCACGCTGCTTTCGGCAGCACTCCGCTATTGCCGCGAGCAGACCGTGCCGAAGCGCGTCGTTACCTTCGTCTGCGACAGCGGCAACAAGTACCTGTCGAAAGTCTTCGACGATTTCTGGCTGGTCGAGCAGGGCTTGGCCGAGCAGGAGCAGCATGGCGATTTGCGCGATCTGGTGATGCGCTCGCATCGCACCGGCGACACCGTGTATGTCGGCCCCGACGAAAGCCTGCTCAACGCCTATGGCCGCATGCGCCGCTCGGATGTTTCGCAGCTGCCGGTGCTGGACGAGGGCAAGCTCGTCGGCATCATCGACGAAAGCGATATCCTGGCCAAGGTCGAAGGCCCCTATGACAGCCGCTGGGACCGCTTCAAGGCCCCGGTCAGTACGGCCATGACCTCTACCCTGCACACGCTGCAGGCCAGCCAGACGCTGGATGCGCTGCTGCCGGTGTTCGACCGCAACGAGGTCGCTATCGTCTTCGATGGCGACGAATTCATTGGCCTGATAACCCGTATCGACCTGATCAACCATCTGAGGCGCGCCCGATGACCGTCAAAGCCACCGTATCGGGCAGGAACCGCCTCGCCTTCTCGACGCGCACCATCCATGGCGGCCAGAGCCACGACCCGACGACGGGCGCGGTGATGGTGCCGATCTACGCGACCTCGACCTATGGCCAGCAGAGCCCGGGCGTGCACAAGGGTTTTGAATATGCCCGCAGCCAGAACCCGACCCGCTTTGCCTTCGAGCGCGCTGTGGCCGACCTCGAAAGCGGCACAGCCGCCTTCGCCTTCGCTTCGGGGCTGGCGGCGATCGCCACTATTTTCGAACTGCTCGATTCCGGCGCCCACATCGTCGCCACCGACGACATCTATGGCGGCACGTTTCGGCTGCTTGAGCGGGTGCGCAAGCGCTCGGCCAACCTCCAGGTCGACTTCGTTGACTTCACTGATCTTGCCGCGGTCGAAGCGGCGATCCGCCCGGAAACCAAGCTGCTCTGGGTCGAGACGCCGACCAATCCACTGCTGCGTGTCGTCGATCTCGAAGGCGTCGCGGCATTGGCCAGGCGCAAAGGCGTGCTGTCGGTCGCCGACAACACTTTCTGCAGCCCCTATCTGCAGCGGCCGCTGGAGCTCGGCATCGATATCGTTGTTCACTCGACGACGAAATACCTCAACGGCCATTCCGACATGGTCGGCGGCGTCGCCGTGGTCGGCGACAACAAGGATCTCGCCGATCGGCTGAAGTTCCTGCAGAACGCCATCGGCGCCATTTCCGGGCCATTCGACAGTTTCCTGGCGCTGCGCGGCCTGAAGACGCTGGCGCTGAGGATGGAGCGTCATTCGTCGAACGGCCAGAAGATCGCGCACTGGCTGGAAAGCCGCCCCGACATCCGCCGTGTTATCTATCCCGGCCTGCCCAGCCATCCGCAGCACGCCATCGCCAGGCGGCAGATGCACGCCTTCGGCGGCATGATCACCATCGAGCTCGACCGCGACCTCGCCGGCACCAAGCGCTTCCTCGAGCACACGCAACTGTTCACGCTGGCCGAAAGCCTCGGCGGCGTCGAAAGCCTGATCGAGCATCCGGCACTGATGACGCACGGCTCGATCCCGGCGAAAAAACGCGCCGAGATCGGGATATCCGATTCGCTGGTGCGCTTGTCGGCCGGGATCGAGGATGGCGATGATCTGATCGCGGATCTGGATCAGGCGCTGGCGAGTTGAGTGCACGATGCCGAACCGACGGCGGGACAGCGCCCCCCTCTGCCCTACCGGGCATCTCCCCCACGAGGGGGGAGATTGGCCGTCATCTTGCGCTTTCGCCAATCTCCATCGCTGAAACACGGACGGACGGCGAAGCTGCCGATCTCCCCCCTTGTTGTGGGGGAGATGTCCGGCAGGACAGAGGGGGGCGTGAAGGATCACCAAAGATCGGAGCCTACACGCTGCTCCGTTGACCTTGGCGCCATCTGGCGAAATGGTAGTCTCCCTATGAACAACCGACACCGCAACCAACCGACGGTAAGCGACACTCCGCTGACCTTCGCCATCCTGGTCTTCCCCGGTTTTCCGATGATGGCGTTCAGCTCCGTCATCGAGCCGTTGCGCGCCGCCAACGTGCTGGCGAAGCGGAACTGCTATCGCTGGATAATCGTCGGCGCCACCGAAGGCCCGGTCGAGGCTTCTAATGGCGTCGTCATCCAGCCCGGCTTTGCCGCCCATGACGCGCCGAAGGTCGATCGTGTCGTCGTCTGCTCGGGCGGCGATGCCGATCATCTCGTCGCGCACGATGCGGTGAGCTGGATCCGCAGGAGCCTGCGCGGCGGCGCCCATATCGGCGCGGTGGCGGATGCCGCCTTTTTCCTGGCTCGGGCCGGCCTGCTCGACGGCCATGCCTGCACCTTGCACTGGACCAGCCAGGCGGCTTTCATCGAAGCGTTTCCGGATATCGAGCTCAGGCGCGATCTCTATGTCATCGACCGCAAGCGCTTCACCTCGGCCGGCGGCGTCGGCAGTCTCGACATGATGCTGGAGATCATCACCAACGATTATGGCGCCGAGCTTGCGGCCGGCGTCGCCGAATGGTTCGTGCACAGCCCGCTGCGCTCCAGCGTCGACCGCAAGCTGATGCCGCTCAGGCTGCGGACCGGCGTGCAGAACGAACTGGTGCTGTCGGCCATCGCCATCATGGAGGATGCGGTCGAAGAGCGGCTCGGCATGGCGGAACTGGCCAACAAGCTCGGCGTCTCCTCCGATAAGCTCGAACGCAATTTCCGCTCCGAACTCAGCATCTCGCCCAACGGCTACTACCGCCGTCTGCGCCTCAAGCGCGCCGCCGACCTGCTGGCGCATTCGACGCTGATGGTGCGCGACGTGGCGCTGGCCTGCGGCTTCGCCTCGATGTCGAGCTTTGCCCGCGCGTTCCGGGACGAGCACGGCCACGCGCCGAAGGTGTTGCGGCGGCATTAGGGTGCATTAGTCACTCCACGCCGAGTTCCCGCCCACCCCCCTCTGGCCTGCCGGCCATCTCCCCCGCAAGGGGGGAGATCAGCAGCTTTGGTCCCGCCGCATATCCTGCTGCGTTGGTCATAGGCGAAGGCTGACGCGACATCCAATCTCCCCCCTTGCGGGCAGGGGAATCGCATATGGCGATTTTGGGGTTGAGTTTAGGCTGAGAAAGGATTCTTTGGAGAGGCAGTTGAGCGAAGGAGC
>NZ_JAMYMF010000061.1:0-19084 GCF_040318415.1 Mesorhizobium sp. M1163
ATCCACAAAGCCAGATCGACGATCTGCTGCCTTGGGCCTACAGACCTATGCCGCTCAAGGCCGTGGCCTGAGAACAGCGGTTACGTTTCGTCACGCCGGAGGAGTTCAAGTCCTTCGAGACGATCGGCCGAACCAAGGGTTTCCTGCTGGTGGCGTCGAGCCCGCTGACGCGTTCGTCGCATCATGCCGGCGATGACTTCGCCCGGCTGCGCGCGGCGCGGGAAGTGCAGCTCAAGAAATCAGCGTAACGCGCTGATTTGATGCCGAGATACCACGAGCCGCTCCAGGTCGTCCGCCAGTTTAGAGTTTAGAGCACACGTTCGGTGCGGTTCAGCGGTTCACGCGGATAACGCAGGTGGTCAGCGTCCGGCTGAGACGGGAAAACGCGACGGATATTGACGATGCCGCCGACGCTCAGGCCGCCAAAACGTGCTCGGCATCCACTACGCAGCCTATTGCCCTGAGGTCTGCCGCGGCGCTCGAGAGTGTGAACGGCCGAGGCTTGCACGGCACTAAACCTTTCGCGACCGCGGACCTAGCGAACAATCATCCTGGCGCGGGCGGCTCGCCGTCCAAGCGTCGCCGATTGCGCGCCAACGCTTACAGCCACAGTGAGTCGTACGCCGGCCCTTGCCGCCATCTCGATCTTCGTAGATGCCATCGTGGAGTCGGTAAGCGTCTGGCTCAACCGCCGCTACCGTCTGCAAAAGCGGCCGACAGGACTCTCGCAAGCCCGAGCAATCGATGCCCTATTTCCCCGCCATTGACCGTGCGATTAGGTTGCTTCGCGCGCACGCGTGTTCAATGAAAAACTAAGAAGGAACCCAAGTCAGAACCCATCTGGCTCCGGACACGCGCACCGGGTTCATACGAGCTTGCGAGTCTTCAGCACTAACGAGTTTGCATCCCGATCATGCGCATGTAGCAAAATAACGCCGATCTCCTGCGTTTGGAAGGGACATTTCGCTAAAACTGCCCTTTTGACGCTGCTAGCTTCATACACGGCACAGAGCAGCTAAAACGCTGAACTGACGGCCAGTATTACTAAGGAACCAATGACCACAGCAGCTGCTTTCCAACTCAAGAAAGCTCCTTCCATGACGAGTCAACCACGAAGAGCCCTCGGAATTTTAGGACTGGAGGTCGGGCTAGCGCCCGGCGAATTTCCGCCGCCACTTCCATACTCGGTTTTCAATCCAGCAACTTTCGACTTCCCAATAATCATAGAGACGGCGGCAGGAGCTTGGGCGGATAGGGTCATCCTTGGCGATCCTACGCTCGAACCGGCCTACATTGCAGCTGCCCAGCGGCTGATCGAGCGTGGCGCCGTCGCAATATGCGGAGACTGCGGCTTCGCTATCCGGCATCAGGCAGCGGTGTCCGCGTCGGTGAACGTTCCCGTGGCAATGTCGAGCCTACTACTGGTGCCTACGCTACTCCGGCAGCTTCCGGCCGACGCAAAGCTCGCCGTTGTGGCTGCAGACTCGACACATTGCGGCGTGGATCTGCTGGGTACCGATGATCCAGCCGCACGGGCAAGAGTAGTGATCGGCGGCATCGAAGGCGGTGCGTTGTGGCGTAACGGGAGGACTCGGCCACCACAGCCGACTAGTGTCGCCGAGATTGAGTTAGATGTGGAGGCCTGTGTCGCACGACTTCGCGCTGCACATCCGGAAATTGCGGCGCTCCTGTTTGAATGTACATTGTTTCCAATGGTCACGCCAGCAATCCGCCGTGTGACAGGACTGCCCATCTATGACACCGCAACGCTTTATCGGATGACGTTCGCGTCCGTCGCTTGACCGCTTAGAGGCGATCGAAACTATCCTAACCAGGTGAGGTCAGGTCTGGATGGCGCCCGTTTGGCAATGCATTTGATGATATAAGCGGCCTCAGGCAGCAGGTGAAGGTTATATCTGCGCCCTTTCAACGTGGCACGTCATGAGTGCTGGAATCTGGTTTTGTTGAGGTGTCGCGTTTACGGCACAACAGAATGTCACGGGCGGACTGCTGACCCGGCGGCCCATGTCCAGTGCTGCTTCGCAGAGGAGCACGCGTCATCGCAAGCGGGCCTGCGGGCTATAAGGGCTTCGCGGCGCATTCCTGCGCCTTCTTCGTTTGAAGCCGATTATCAGCTTCTGGGAATAAAAATTTGCGGCGAGTCGGCGTCGCACTTCGATAAAGTTATGCGAGTGTCGGTATCGGAGCGATGCTTAGATCATGCTGTTGAACGGTGATCATAGGTTAGAGGCTTATCGCCGGATGCTGCGCATCCGCCGATTCGAAGAAGAGGGTATGCGCCAAACCAAAGGCGGCAAGATCCCTGGTTCTTTCCATGCGAGGGTGGGCCAGGAAGCAGCCATCGTGGGGGCATGTCTCGCCCTTCGGGACGATGACGTCATGACCGGAACGCATCGTTCACACGGGCACCCGATCGGCAAGGGCGTATCTGGACGCGCTCATGGCCGAGCTGATGGGAAAGGAGGGCGGCATCTGCAAGGGACGCGGCGGTTCGATGCACCTTGCAGACAGGTCGGTCGGGATTATTAGCGAATCGGCCATCGTCGGAGGGGGCATTCCTCTGGCCACAGGCTGCGCGTTCAGCGCCAAGGTTAGAAGCGTAGACCAGGTACTCTTTGCTTTTTCGGCGATGGAGCAGTGAACCAGGGCACCTTCCACGAGAGTCTCAACATGGCCCCACTGTGGAAACTTCCGGTCATCTATCTTTGCGAGAACAACGGCTATGCCATCGCCACATCGCTGGCTGAAAGCCACGGGCAGCCGGACATCGCGCTCCGAGCGACTGGCTATGGCATGCCGGGGGGGTGACGGTTGACGGGCAGGACGTGAACGCCGTCTATGAGGCTGCGGCACGGGCCGTGACGCGAGCGCGGGCCGGCGAGGGGCCGACTCTCATAGTGGCCAACACTTATCGTTTCGATGAGCACAACTTTGGGATGGTGGTTCCAGGGCAGCCTTATCGATCGGTTGAAGAAGTCGAGGCTCATAAGCGCGATCGGGATCCGGTCGCAACTTTGAAGCCTGGTTGATGATCTGATCCGAGGCGAGATACATAAAGCTGGCGATTGAGAGGTCTACGATGGGTCGTAATCCATTGATGGCCGCCCCGATTCCCAAGCCGGTAAAACTACCTTCTGAAATCGGCATGTTGCAGACCCGGTTTTTGCCGAACCGCTCAACAATTTTGTCGCCACCGTAAACAGAAATGTCTTCTCCCATCAGGAAGACGCGCTCATCACGATCCATCTCCTCGATCTGAGCCTGCGGAGCGCTTCAAGATAGGTCATCTTGATATAGGCGCCGGCTGTTGGGGCAAATTCCTTAGCAGCACTTTGCATGTCGATTAGCTCCTCTCCAGCTTAGCCGCGAAGCTGTTATGGCCTGCAAGCTAGCCGATCTCGTCGACGACGAGCAGCGAGGCGCGGCATAGATAGCGGATACGCTCGCGCAGCTGCCCCTCGCGCCCGGCCTTGGCGAGCGTGCGGATTCCGATGATTTACCGGACGGCATTCCGATCAAAAACCGGACGCGATTGGAGTGCACCCCTAGACTGAGACACAGAGAATCGCGGACACCTCCGCGTTAGCTATGCAGCCTTTTCCATCAGTCGTCTGCTTGAATGCTTCTGTTCGTATTCCTCCGGAGTGAGATAGTCGAGCGCCGAATGCAAACGCTGCGTGTTGTAAACGGTATCGATGAAAGCGCCGATGCGCCTTCGAGCATCATCTGCATCCCTATAGGCGAGACCTTGCACCTCTTCCTGCTTCAGGGTTTTCATGAAGCTCTCCGCCTTCGCGTTATCGTAAGGATTGCCGACACGGCTCATGCTCGCCTGGATACCGTGAGGACTCAGGAGTTCGGAGTAGGCCCCGCACGCGTATTGAACCCCACGGTCGAAATGATGGATGAGGCTCCCGGGTACGGGCTGGCGATCAGCGATCGCCATCTCGAGAGCCTCGATAGCAAGGCTTGCTCTAAGATGCGTATCCAATGCCCAGCCGACCACCTTGCGGCTATGGGCATCAAGCACAACGGCAAGGAAAGCAAACTCCTCAGCCAGATGCAGGAAAGTGATATCGGCAACCCATAGCTGGTTTACGCCATTGGGGATAATTCCCCTCGCGAGGTTCGGCACGACTTGCCAACCATGCCTGGAGTTCGTCGTCACAGGAACAAAGGGGCTTGCGCGCAGGCACAGCAGATTGTCTTCACGCATGATCCGTAGAACGCATTTGTGATTGACCTGCCACCCCTCCCGCCGCAGCATGGCCGCGATCCGGCGGTAGCCGTAGTGCGCGTTGCCGAGAGCCAGCTTCTGAATGAGATCGCGCAAACCTGTCTCGGCCCGACGAGGGGCCGAATCCAGCCAATGACGGTAATAGCTTGCCCGGCTGACACCAGCGAGCCAGCACATTCTCTCGATGTTGAATTCGCCTTGCGACAGGCTGGTCATCATCTTTTCGATGACTTTGAAGATGCCGTTTCGCCAGGAGCGCTGCTCCGACGCTGATCTTCCTCGAAGTGCCGCAAGGCTTCGCGAAAAAAATGGAGATCGAGCTGCTGCTGCCCGACCTTCTGCTCCAGTTCCCTGATCCGGCGCCTGGCCTTGCTCAGTGCCTTTTCCTGAGCCGCCGGCACATCAACTGCGCTCTGCAACTGCGCGATCCCGTCAGCTCCTGCTTTCGATCTGGCCGGTCGGCCGCGCCGGCGTGACTTCAGATTACCGCGGAGTCTGAGTTGATCACGCCACTCGTAAAGTCGTTGGCGACTGATTCCAACCTCATCCGCCAACTTGCTGACAGTTTCGCCCGCCTTCATCCGCTGGAGAAGCTCCAGTTTTTTGATCTTCATCAATGACCCTTTGCCGGTCTGGCCATGCCCCAGTTTCCTCTCCTTGCAGGGAAACTGTCCGCGATTTTCTGTGTCTCAGTCTAGGGGTGCACTCCACGCTGTCCGCGAATTACTGAAATCACTGTCCGGGATTTAGCGAAAAGGCTGTCCGAGATTTACCGAAATACGCGATCATGCGTACAGCAGCTGCACCCACCGAGCCAATTGCGACCATGGTTCTCGATATGTTGATGCAGGCTGTTCGAACGGCGCCCATAAGCTTTCGAGCGAGTTAGTTGTTGCGTGGATGCCGAGCGGTCGTGATCTCCACGTGTCAGGATGGACACCGATGAAATTGCCAAGCTGCGGGTTCAAGCGTATCAAAATCTTGCGCGGTGGTCCTGATTTCACGATGGCCCCTGACAATGGAGCGCACCGCATCAGCCAGCTGAACCACATTCGCGTTTCACGATGGCCTGAGTTTCTCTCGTTTTGCCCGGGAGCGGATCGATAGCGGTTCGCGGATGGTCTTAAGGGACGGCAGCGTTGAAGCTGTTCCTCGCCAAAGAAAGAAGCCCCAGACGGGTTTCGATTGCATATGCTGCGGCAAGGACGGTGGTGTCGGAATAGCGCGCACCGACCAATTGTAGCCCGACGGGCAGCCCTTGATCATCCAGTCCCGATGGAATGGATGCTGCTGGTTGCTGGGTCAAGTTGAAGGGGTAGGTGAAGGGCGTCCAGTCCACCCACCCCGTGTAATTGTCATCTGGCACATTTCGTCCGACGGGGAACGGAGCGATAGGCATCGTCGGTGTGACCAAGAGATCGTAATTTTCGTGGAACTTCGCCATGAGAGCGGAAAGCTCGAACCGCATCGCCTCAGCTTCCTGAAATTCGGCGAGCGTGATCTTCAGCCCGCGTTCGGCACCTTCCCGAAAGCCAGGATCTAATAGTTCCCTTTGCTGTTTGTTCATTCGTGACACAATACGAGCGGCACCGGCGAACCACGATGTAGCAAATACCTCGACCGGATCCGCGAACCCCGGGTTGACTTCGGCCACCTCGGCTCCAAGAGCCCGAAGCTGGTCGACCGCATTGTCGGTAACATTTTGAATGTCGCGCGCCACTTTCACATAGCCGAGATCCCGGCTGTAGCCGACCCGCAGACCTTTAAGTGTGGTTTTTGCTGGATCGACCTCTAGACCGGGGTAAGCCGGTCCCGCATAACCATCGCGAGCGTCCTTTCGTGCGATGACATTCATCATCAGGATGGCATCCGCAACCGAGCGGGTCATTGGCCCCAAATGAGACAGCGTGGTCATGGCGCTAGCTGGCCATTGCGGAACGATGCCGAAGCTCGGCTTGAAGCCGAAAGTTCCCGTGAAGCTCGCAGGTATCCGGATTGATCCTCCGCCGTCGCTACCCTGGTGAAGAAAGCCAAGATTGAGGGCGGCCGCAACTCCGGCGCCTCCCGACGACCCGCCTGGTGTCAGGTCAGAATTCCAAGGATTGCGGGTTATCCCGTAGAGCGGGCTGTCTGTAACGCCTTTCCAACCAAACTCTGGAGTGGTTGTCTTGCCCAAAATAACGCCACCGGCCTCACGGATACGCGCTGTAACGGGCGCGTCGTCTGTCCAAGGCCCCTCGGCGCTACCTGACAATGATCCACGCCTTGTTGGCCATCCCCGTGTCAAGGTGAGGTCTTTGATGGTAGCCGGAATGCCATCAAGTACTCCGGCTGGCTCACCTTTGATCCAGCGCCCCTCCGAAGCTTGGGCAACAGACCTCGCTTGCTCGTGGTCGACAAGGCAAAATGCGTTCAGCATCGGGTTGATGGCGTCGATACGGCGGAGACAGTCATCGACGACTTCAACCGGCGAGAGCTGCCGCCTCCGATATAGCTCCAGGCACTCGCACGCCGTGAGGCCCTCAAGAGATGTTGGCACGGATGAACGACTCTTCATTTTAACAAGGTCCACTACATTCTGTTCTTCAAGCACACGGCGGGCAGCTATTGATTATTCTGCGGTCTTCCCGACCTTGTTATGCTCCATTGACGTCGCTTTGCATCGATATTTGGCCGGCCGGCAGCCTGCACCCAACCCAGCTTGCGTATTTGATCTCGCAACGGTTTGGTTGGAAGCGGGTGAGGACCGTGGCTCGTTTCATGGCCACTTAGATGCGAACGGACGCGTTTTCCGGTTATGGACATCTAGTTCACGCTGATGCGGTCGCATGAAATTGGAGCAGTCCGCGATCACCCATCTAGTCAGCCCGATCACCAACACTGTTTCCGGTCGGTCATACCTCAAGTCACCAGCGTGTTGTCTACGAGCTTGATCCAGTACAACGTTCCATAAGGAATGGCCTCGTCGTTGAAATTGTAGGCAGGGTGATGCAAGCCGGCGCTATCGCCGTTTCCGCACCAGACGAAAGCACCGGGCCGCGCCTGCGCCATGAAGGAGAAATCTTCCCCTCCCATTACCGGCAGCGTCTCGAGCACGTTGTTTTCGCCGGCCACGTCCTTCGCTGCGTTTATGGCAAGCTCGGTCTGCAGAGCCTCGTTGAAGAGAATCGCATCGAAGCTCTGGAAAGTAAGATCTATCTTGGAGCCGGTAGTTTGCGCGGTGCCGGCGACCACCTCGCCCAGTCGTTCTTTCACAAGCTTGCGCACCTCTGGCTTCAGCGTGCGCATGGTGCCCACCAGCTCCGCTGTCTGTGGAACGACCGGCACTAGTCTCTGGCCTGGAACTGATGGAACGAAATTCCTGCCGATTCCACAGGGTCAACGTTCTGAGCCAAGATTTGCTGCAAGGCCGTAATAAGCTGTGCTCCGACAGGGATTGGGTCGATGCATTCATGGGGCCTACCGGGATGCCCGCCGCGGCCTTCAATTCTGATCTCGATGCCGTCCGTTGCCGCCATAACCGGACCTTGTCGGATGCCGAAGGCACCAATCGGCAAGCCTGGACGATTGTGCATTCCATAGATCTGTTCGATACCGAAACGCTCCATCAAACCGTCTTCTATCATGGCGACCGCGCCTGTGCCGATCTCCTCGGCAGGTTGGAAGATCATCACTGCCGTCCCAGCAAAGTTTCGAGTGTCGGCAAGGTAGCGCGCCGCGCCCAATAGCATCGCGGTGTGGCCGTCATGACCACAGGCATGCATTAGACCCTTGTTCTTCGACGCATAGGGCAGATTGGTCGCTTCATCGATCGGAAGCGCATCCATGTCAGCGCGTAATCCGATGACCTTGAGATCGCCGTCCCTCGCGACTCTATTGCCCTTGATGATGCCAACGACGCCGGTCTTGCCGACGCCGGTCACGACCTCGTCGCAGCCGAATTCACGCAGCCGCTCGGCGACAAACGCCGATGTACGAGGGATATCAAAACCCAGCTCGGGATGTGCATGAATATCTTGGCGCCAAGCCACTATCTCAGGGAGAAGGTTTGCGACACTGTTGAGAATGGCCACCGGAGCTTCCTTTCTTTGCGATGTTGTAAGATCGATGCCTAGCATGCGATTCTGCAATGCGCGGGGCTACTCTTCAGCAATTGGCAAGGCAAAGGATGCCTTGATCCGATCCATTACGACGGTTGTCTTGAAGCCCTTTACCTCGAGATGTTCGTAAAAGAAACGACGAGTAAACGCCTCGTACTCGGCCATGTCCTGAGCAGAAACCGTGATAATAAAATCGGCTTCACCCGTCACATAGTATGCGCTCATAATCTCAGGCGTGCGCCGAATTGCCTGCTTGAAGCGATCGATGATATCTGCGCGATCGCGCTCGAGAGTGATGGATACCAGCAGGATCACGGGCCGACCGACGGCTTCTGGCGAAACTATGGCTACGTCCGCCTCGATCACGCCGGAGTCTCGAAGTCGCTTTAACCTTCGCTGACAAGCGGTAGCCGATAGTCCGGCGAGCCCCCCCAATTCCTCTGTCGTAAGGCGATTGTTGCGCTGCACGACGTTGAGAATCTTCCGGTCAATTCGATCGAGATCCATTCACCATCTCTGCTGCTCATGATGATAACGGCGCCAACGCCGATGCCGCAGGCCGTACGGCAAAATGTAGCAGGGGCTAAAAGGCGTCTCGACGCTAAGAAACCTTCAGAATTGCAGGAAATCGGCGTTCTTTCGGTCAATCATGCACTTTATCGGCATAAGCCAAGGCTGCGAATTTTAGCCTGTCGCCGAGAGACATCCAATC
This sequence comes from Mesorhizobium sp. M1163, assembly GCF_040318415.1. Lineage (NCBI taxonomy): Bacteria > Pseudomonadati > Pseudomonadota > Alphaproteobacteria > Hyphomicrobiales > Phyllobacteriaceae > Mesorhizobium > Mesorhizobium sp. M1163. Next base: position 9,071 of record NZ_JAMYMF010000061.1, read on the forward strand.
GTAGCCTAGATCGCCGACTATTTCTGAGGAACTTTGACGGTCCGTCTTGCGGGAGGCAAGCGCAAGACGACGAGCGAAGTTCGGGCTGGCCATCGACATGGGAGCGCGTCTGCGGGCGAGCGGGTCCATCAAGCGCCGAGCGGATTAAAATCGCGACCGCTGCCCGATATGTGGCGGACGCTAACACGAGTGAACGATCGCCTGTCTCTTTTGCTCCAATGTCTCTGCACGGGGAGACGATTGTTGCCGCAGCATGCCGCTGAAACCTCCGGCAATCTAAACGAGATTCGTTCGCAAACTCTGCGCAAATAGAGGTTTGGCGCAGGAAAGCGGCGCCCGCTAGCGAACATTAGCCCGAAGTCGGCAATGAGGAGGTGTAAAATGAGCAGGTCAGCGAACGCCCATGCTGGCGGTATTCGTTGGCCGTCTTACGGATCCTGCCATGGAACGCTCGCCCTAACAGATAGCTCGAACGCCGCGTCAATCGTCAACAGCCCCGGGAGAGAAAGTCATATGCTTCCCTTGGACATTCTCCGCAAGGAGTTTCCAGCCACAACAAACACCATCTACATGGATGTCGCCAACCAGGGCCTCATTTCAAGATCCACATTGGCGTCCATCGAGCCTCATTTGAACAATCGGCTGCATGGTCTAAACGACGAAGGAAGCATGCTCGAACACGTCGAGCGTACTCGCGCTAGATTCGCACAATTTATCAATTCAGCTCACGATGAAATTGCTATTACCAAGAATGCATCAGAAGGTATCAATATCGTCGCCAATGCAGTCGATTGGAGGCTGGGCGACAATGTCGTACTTTGCCCCAAATTGGAGCACGCAAATAACATTTTGCCATGGCTTCAGATCAAACACCGACACAATGTTGAGTTGCGATTCATAGAACCGGATAATGGTTCAATTCCTTCTGACGCTATTGTAAAGGCAATCGATTCTCATACCCGTATAGCTGCGCTTTCGACGGTGACAATGGTTCCGGGATTTCGGACTGTAATGGAGCATATATCCGAAGCCTGCAGGCACTATGGTGTCTTTCTTCTGGCGGATGCAACGCAATCTGTTGGAATACTCCACACCGACGTTAATCGACTTGGTGTAGACGGTTTGGCAGTGTCCACTGTGAAAGGTTTGATGGGCCTTTATGGATCAGGGTTTTTATATTGCCGGAAAGAATGGGCCGATCGGCTGAGCCCGGCCTACCTTGCGCGTTTCAGCGTCGATTTCGGAAACGCGCCAGAATCGGCTCCTGTACCTAGTTCCGTAAAATTGCGCCCTGGCGCCCCTCGATTTGATATTGGACATTACAACTTTCCCGGCATGTTGGCTGCATATGCATCAATGGGACAGCTACTTGACATTGGAACCGAGGCGATCGACCAAAGCGTTACCTCACTCGCAAAACGCATGGCCTCTGGTTTCTTAGATATCGGGCTACCTGTCTGCGGCGGGTCTCCAGGCAGTCACACTGGAAGTATTGTAGCCATTGGCGATCCCAGCGACCTTGTTGAAGGGCGCCCAGTCGACGCCCGCATTGGCTCGCTTCACGAGCATTTCACGAAAAACCAGGTGATCGTCTCAATACGCAGAGGGATGCTTCGGTTCTCCCTGCATCTTTACAACACTGCCGATGAAGTCGATCGCGTAATCAATCTAGCCAAGAGTTGGTCGAGGTAAACAGCAAAACGGCTAGTTCATCGATATAGGAGAGTACATGCCGACCCAGCCCGCCGAGACTATTAGACTCCTCCAAGACCTCATAAAAATCGAGAGCATCAATCCATCGTTGTCTCCAAAAGGAAGTGGAGAGCAAGGGGTAGTCAAGTTCCTGGAGGGTTTTTGCAAGGAACGGAACCTGGCTTATGAGAGTCAGGAGGTGGCCGATGGTCGCTCGAATTTCTTGACCTGGATACCTGGGCAGGAACCCGACAGGCGCATTCTATTCATCGCTCATATGGATACCGTTCCTATTGATAGATGGAAATCAGATCCGTTCTCGGGTGAGCAAAGGGACGGGCGAATCTATGGACGAGGTAGCTGCGACACAAAAGGCTCACTTGCAGCTATGTTGATCGCCCTTAGCTCACTTGGTGAGCGGCAACCCAGGGCCACGGTTGTGGTGGCAGCCAGCATTGACGAAGAGTACCGCAAACTTGGCGCCCGCGCTATTGCTGATTCAGGCGTCACTTATGAGGGTGCGGTAGTCGGTGAACCCACCGAATTGGAGCTTGTTGTAGCTCACATGGGTTCTGTCCGCTGGCAAATCGAGGTTGAGGGTGTGCCTGCTCATACGTCGAAGCCTCATCTTGGAGTGAACGCGATTACGGGCATGGCGAGGGTGGTGCTGGCGCTTGATGAGCACCATCGATCCCTGGTGTCTCGAGCTCAGCACCCATTGGTAGGGTCCTCACAGTTGACCGTGAGTCTCATCGAAGGAGGTTTGGAACTTACCACTGTACCGCCGGTGTGCCGTATCTGGGTCGATCGGCGTCTTATACCAGGGGAGCGGCCGCAGGACGCCTTAGCGGAGGTAGAAAGCATATTGGAAGGCCTCCGCCAGGGGGAAGATAAGATCAACGTTCGGTCATTGCTTCCCGCATTGGAAGACCCGCCTCCAGTCAGTTCTGAGTCGAGCAAAATTGCAGCAGCCGCAGCAGCGGCTTGTGCCCACGTCGCGGGGACCGGAGAGCAGAAAGGAGCCACCGGCGGCTCGGATGCAAATCAGCTGTCATTGGCCGGAATCCCATGCGTCGTTATCGGACCGGGACGTACTGCTCAGGCCCATACGAATAACGAGTTCGTTGAAATCGATCAACTGATCAAGGCAGCTGAACTGTACCAGAGAATCATGCTCACCTATTAGGCACGCTCGACCTAATGGGGGCGCTCATACCCTGTCCCTTGGGCCGGGGACCTGACCGTACTCGGCATGCTGCGTTAGTCTGTGGCGGTCGCACGTCGCGCTCTTCGGCTTTCCCGTCGGCGCTTCTGGAAGTGGATCTTGGGGTGCCCGTGCTCGACACGGCGGTGATGCCGACTTCCTTAAATAAGAGGGGTGACAATCAGAGCCCTCGAACATGGGCACCTCTTAGATCATCGTGTGTACCTGGGCGGCGCGACGGCGATATCCACATCGCTCGGCTCAAAGCTCAAAGCGGCCCGATCGTGGATCTAAAACCGCGGAACCGGATCGGGAGCTCGGGAGCTCACGATCGGGAGAGCGGAGCTGGAAACGATCACTTTCCGCGCCGCCGAAGACCAGGCGACGTTTGACGTAGGTTGCCGACCTCGCTCTCGGATCTCACGCCTGCTGGCAAGTGAAGCCGTGCGCGAAGTTCAATTCCACGCGAATTGGCTGTTGTTTGCAGGAATGCAGCCAAAAATGCTGTAACTGCGCCGTCGGTCGGCACTGAGGCAGCAATAATGTAGAGGCATCATACAGTTGGAGTCTTAGATGAGGGGCACCTCAGTCACGGCACTACGCGGGCTAAAACGGCCAGACCTTTTGCGAGGAAGTGCGTATTTGAACGGCGCCTGGCTCTCGAAGCCAGATACTCTCGGCGTGTTTGATCCTGCAAACGGCGACGAACTGGCTCAAGTTTCGGCTTGTGCCGATTCCGACGTTGATGACGCAGTCCATTTTGCAAGAGCAGCGTTTCTCAAGTGGCGCGGCATGCTTCCGTTACAACGTGGTGCATGTCTGCGGAAATGGGCGGCCGGGATGCGAGAAAACGCGGAGGACCTGGCTGTCATCATAACGGCCGAGCAAGGTAAACCACTCGCCGAGGCATCTGCGGAAGTTTCATACGCTGCCGGCTTTCTTGACTGGTTTGCAGCGGAAGGCGAGAGAGCTTATGGCGAGACCATCCCTAGCCATCTCGCCGGAAGCAGGCTTGCCGTGCATCTGCAGCCGATCGGAGTGACCGTCGCTATTACGCCTTGGAACTTTCCGTCGGCAATGATCACCAGAAAGGCCGGAGCCGCGTTGGCCGCTGGCTGCACAATGATCGTAAAGCCGGCACCGGAAACGCCGCTGTCGGCGCTCGCGCTTGCCCGCCTTGCCGAGGACGCCGGGATCCCGCCCGGTGTGTTTCAGGTGATCACGGGCGAAGCTCCGCCGCTTGCCAAACGGCTGTTGGCGCATACCGACGTACGTGCGTTCTCTTTTACGGGCTCGACCGAGGTCGGCCGACTCCTACTCGAGCAATCCGCGAAGACTGTAAAGAAGGCCTCGCTCGAACTTGGCGGCAACGCTCCCTTCATCCTTTTCGACGATGCCCCAATCGACGCGGCGGTCGCCAGCTGCATGGCAGCCAAGTTCGCGACATCCGGCCAGGACTGTCTCGCGGCGAACCGGATTTATGTTCAGCGGTGGGTCTACGATCATTTCGTACAAAAATTTGCCGAGGCCACCAGCAAACTAAAAGTCGGACACGGATTGGAGCCGGGTGTCGACATCGGTCCGATGACAAAGGCATCTGGTGCTGAAAAGTGCAGGCAACAGATTTCTAAGGCTCTAGCAGCCGGGGCTCGCATGGTAACCGGCGCACAGCATAACCCGCTTGGCGGGAACTTCGTCACACCGGCCGTGCTTGCAGATGTGACAGATGAAATGCCGATCGCGAAAGATGAAACGTTTGGACCCGTGGCTGCAATCTTGCCCTTCGACGACGAAGGGGAGGTGGTCGCACGGGCCAACAATTCTGAGATGGGTCTTGCGGCGTATGTCTATACTCGAGATCTCAACCGCGCCATGCGGCTCTCCGACGGGCTCGAGTACGGCATGGTTGCCGTGAATACTCCAAAATTTACGGGGGCGAGCATTCCGTTCGGCGGCTGGAAACAATCCGGCCTTGGTCGCGAGGGCTCAAGGCACGGTCTCACCGAATATCTCGAACAAAAATACCTCTGTATCGGCAACATCGCGGCTTGAAAGGAAGCATCCAATGACCATCAACATCAAAGAGATCAGCGAAAAGGACCGCAACTCGGTACTGCATCCTTTCACGCAGCTTAAGGATTTCGCCACCGGTAAGCTCGGCGATCCAACGATCGTGGAGACAGGGAAGGGGATCCGCATCCAGGACGCGCACGGCAACCAATTTATCGATGGTTTTGCCGGCCTCTACTGCGTCAATGTCGGTTATGGCCGCACGGAGGTCGCCGATGCGATCTCGCGTCAGGCCTATCGGCTGGCGTATTACCACTCCTATGCGGCGCACACGACCGACGAGCTCGCGATTCTCTCTGATCGCCTCGTCAAGATGGCGCCTGGCAAGATGAGCAAGGTATTCTACGGCATGTCCGGCTCGGACGCCAACGAGACCCAAGCCAAGCTCGTCTGGTACTATAATAATCTTCGCGGCAAGCCGACCAAAAAGAAGATCATCTCCCGTGAACGCGGCTATCACGGCTGCAGCGTCGTCTCCGGCTCGATGACGGGCATGAGCTTCTATCACGACCACATGGACCTGCCACTTCCGCAGATTGTTCACACCGGTGTCCCGCATCACTACTGGGGCGCAACCCCGGGCGAGACCGAGCGCGAATTCTCAGTCCGGCGAGCACAGGAACTTGATCAGCTGATCGAACGGCTCGGCCCGGACAACGTCGGAGCCTTCATTGGCGAGCCGGTGCTCGGCACCGGTGGTATCACGCCTCCGCCGGAAGGTTATTGGGAAGCGATACAGGCAGTCCTCAAAAAGCATGATGTGCTCTTGATTGCCGATGAAGTAATCACCGGGTTCGGCCGCACCGGCTCCATGTTCGGGTCACAGCACTATGGCATCGAGCCAGACCTCATCACGATAGCGAAAGGTTTGACGTCGGCTTACTTCCCGCTTTCAGCGGCAATCGTCGGTGAGAAGGTCTATAAAGTGCTGGAGGATGGAGCCGACAAGGTCGGCGCATTCTCGCACGGGTACACCTACTCTGGTCATCCCATCGGCGCCGCCGCCGCAAACGCGGTCCTAGACATTGTCGAGAAGGAAGACCTCCCCGGCAATGCTCGCGACGTCGGCGCGTTTTTCCAAGCCCAGCTGAATGAAAAATTCGCACAGTTACCGATCGTAGGGGAAGTGCGTGGCGTCGGTCTTATGGGCGCAATCGAGTTCGTTGCCGACCGTGACAATCGGAAGCGTTTTGATCCGACGCTGAAGATTGGTGTGCGAATCTCGAAGGCTGCTCGCGATCGTGGCCTTATCGCACGTGCGATGCCGCATGGCGATATTCTTGGGTTTGCCCCACCGCTCGTAACAACCAAAGCTGAGGTGGAAGAGATTGTTGCAATCGCCGAAAGCGCCGTGCGCTCGGTCATGGATGAACTTGTAAGGGAAGGCAATAACATCTAGGACGCATGGTCAGGGAAGGCCTCCGGTTGTGAGAAGCAGAAGGGGCAGTCTGACAGGTCTTTGCACTCAAGCGCGGAGCGGAGTGCTCTAACCAACGTGCGATCGGCTTAGGGAAGATCTCTTGATTGCACGCCGTGACCTCAAGAGAACTTTCATCCAGGCGAAGCGCACCTTGCGATGACAAGAGTAAGGGCAGTCCAGCTCCAACGCTCGCGGCACTAGGACGCTCACTCCTGCGCTCAAGATCGATCCGGGTTGACGCCTCTGGTGCTCCGACGCATCGCCCGGCGCGGATCGTAGGAGCGCTGGGGGGAAATGGGTGCAAGCCAACTGTGAAAGGCCGCGTGGTTCACAAACCCGTCCATCTTGCGGAGTGAATCAAACGGTTAACCCATACAAGGAGAGATCTAAATGAAGAATATCATGCCATTTAGCCAAGCGGAGTACGTTCAAAGGTTAAAAAACATAAAAACGTCTATGAGCGATCAAGGAATTGACGTCTTGTTGATCACAGATCCGGCCAACATGTATTATGTGTCTGGATACAATGCGCTCTCTTATTATGTTGAGCAAGTTATCTTGGTTGCCCTCGATGACGATATGCCACGCTACATTGGACGCTACAACGATGCGTTGGTCGGCGCGCATGTAACAACGTGGCTGTCAAGAGATCATGTCCATTGGTACACAGATGAATACACCAACAGCAGGACTAAGCACCCGATGGATTGGATATCGGGCCTGATTAAAGAACTCGGATACGGCAAAAAGACAATTGCTATCGAAATGGAGCATGACTTCATCGCGCCGCTCGCATACGAAAAATACAAGCAAGGATTACCCGAAGCGAAGCTTGTGAACGGCAGCTTTATCGTAAACTGGGTAAGGATTATTAAGTCGGACAACGAAATCGAGATGATGAGGCGCGCCGGCAAGATTACTAGAAAAGCCTGGGAAGCCTGCGTCGAAGCATTCAAACCCGGCGCCAGAAAGTGTGACGTGGCTGCTGCGGTACTTGAGGCTAGCGTTCGGGGAACAGAGGAATTCGGCGGCGATTGGCAGGCAGGGCCGCCTGTATTTCCTGGTGGCGAATATGCCGGAGCTCCTCACCTTACGTGGGATGAAAGCAGGTACCCGGACAGATACGATATGTACATGGAAACATCCGGTGTTTATAAGCGCTATCACTGTCCCGTATCACGCACAATGTGCCTCGGGCAGCCTTCCGAAAAATTCCTTTACCATGCAAATGCTGCCATCGAGGGTTTGCAAGAGGCGCTTGCTGTCGTCAAGGAGGGCGTGACCTGTGAGGAGGTTGAAGCCGCTTGGAGAAAAACGATAGCGAAATATGGCGTCAAAAAAGATTCACGCATTGGTTATTCCGTGGGCATTGGCTTTCCTTCGACTTGGGTAGAAAAGACAGTCAGTCTGCGCCCGGGAGACAAGACGGTCCTTAAGCACAATATGGCGTTACACTGTATTCCGGGTTTGTACTACGATGATTTCGGCATTTCGATCAGTCAGTGTATAAGGGTGACGAAAACAGGGCACGAAAAGTTGCATGATATTCCGTATGATGTGCTAATCAAGAAGTAACTGTAACTTCGCTCTTTCGGAGCCTGTGGTATTCGAGAGCCAGGGCGGAGGAAATGGTTGCATTGGATCAGCCGCCTAGAGCGCCTCGTGCACCTCTCCCCCGCCGATGTATGCCGCACTCGTCTTCCCCGCCCAACGAGCAGGTAGCGGTCGAAACCCTTCAATTCCGTGTTGAACGACCATCTTGGCTCCGACGATATGATGGCGCCGGGCGGCAAGTACGGCTTCAGCAAAGTCAACATGCCGGGCGGCCCCACGACCGCCGAGCTCTCCAAGCGTTGAAGCCGAGACCGAAATTTGCCACCTATACGCCTGACTGCCTCCCCGGCCCTGCCGGGGTGCCCAGCCCCGGAGAAGACATGACGAGCTGGCGTCTACAGGGTCGCGGCGCTCGCCAGAGGCGTCAAGATCGCCTTATCATAACCCTTGCGGATCGATCTTTCGTGGCGAACGCCTTGCGGCTGATCGTCGGCCTCGTCCGGGTCTCCCGCGATTGGCAGCTGCGCTGTTTCGGCGTTGCCCAGATCAAGTTCTTCCGCGGAACCTCGATGCGAATATCGTTCAGGAGTAGCTAGGTGCCCCAAGTCGACCGTGCTCAATCCCTGGGAATGGCCCGAGAGCCAATGGCGGCGGCGAGTCAACAAGGTTAGAGCGGGCAAGGCGTTAAGACCGACGTGGCCCGAAGGCAAGCGCTGCGCGTTCGCTGTCTCATTCGACGTCGATCACGAGTCGAACGAATTGCGCAGGGGAGGGCGGTCCCTGGGCAGATTATCGTGGGGGCAGTGTGGGAGCCGACGGGGGATGCCTCGGGTTCTGGAGCTCCTGAGAAAGTATGATGTCCCAGCGAGCTTCTTCGTTCCGGCTGTAATCGCCCAATTGTATCCAAGCGAGCAACGGGCAGTTGTCGGTGAAGGTCATGAAATTGGCATGCACGGCTGGATACACGAGCTGAACTCGGAACTGAGCGTGGAGAGCGAGCGTTCTTTGATGATGAGGAGCGCCGACGTCCTTGAAAAAATCACCTCCAGACGTCCGACCGGGATTCGAACTCCATCATGGGATTATTCCGACGCAACTCTCCAGATCATACGAGAGATGGGATTGACATACGACTCATCCCTTATGGCCGATGACAGTTGCTATGAGCTGCTGGAAGACGAGGAACCAACAGGCGTCATTGAAATACCGGTAGAATGGATTCGAGACGACGCCACTTATCTTTGGATGGGTCCCGATGGGTCGTCGCGACCAGATTCATCGCTCGATGACGTGCTGTCCGTATTCATTCGGGAGTTCGAAGGGGCGTATCAAGACGCCGATTTATTCCAGCTAACTCTGCATCCACACGTCATTGGATATCGGTCAAGGATCTGGATCGTAGAAGAACTAATTCGATGTGCTAAGGCAAAGGGCGACGTTTGGTTCTCCACACATCATCAGGTCGCGGAGCGTGCGGCCTCATGCCTCTGAACGCGTGCAAGACCGCAAATCTGCAAATTTAGCCCGTGAAGCTCGATCACTTTCGTGAACGACCAAGTCGCACGTGGGTATGTCGAACAGATAACGCCATAGAACACCTGTGCGGCAAGATCGACATTGTGGATGCGCTGCCGATCGAGGGTAAGCGGTTAGCTCATAGCGTATCTGGACTGAAGTTCCACGGCATGAGCTGATCGATGCGGGAGATTGTCCAGCCCTTGGCGATACGCTCGAGGGTTTGCTGGAGCCAGGCGAGTGGATCGACGCCGTTCATTTTTGCCGTCTGCAGCATGGTGCCTACGGTCGCCCATACGCGTCCACCGCCTTCGGAGCCAGCGAATAGACTGTTTTTTCTGATTATTGTTTGCGGCCTGATGGCGCGCTCGACGATGTTGGAGTCGATTTCGGCACGCCCGTCGATGAAGAAGTGTTCGAGCACCGCGCGACGTGACGTGGCATACCGGATCGCCTCGGCCAGTTTTGACTTTCCGTAAGCGCTGTCCCGGCGGCACCTTTCGCGCGTGGATGTAAGGGACGATGTTCGAGGCCTTTGAGGGCTTCGACATATGACGAT
>NZ_JAMYMF010000062.1:0-18579 GCF_040318415.1 Mesorhizobium sp. M1163
CGGCGCCGCTGGCCAGGGGGGCGAGAAAAACAAAACCGCCCTATTTCTCACTAATCACACCCGCGCGGCTTCCGCCGCGCGGTTCTTCGTCGTTACCGTCCTTCGCCGTTTGCCGTCTTGGCGCGCGGGAGAAAATTTGCCCCATCGCAGAATTGACGTTTACGAAAACGTCAATATTTGTTATCTCGACCGCAACGTTGGTCCGTCTGCCATCCTCATATGCTGAGGCTGATTTCGGGGCCAAGACCGCATGGTGGAGGAAACGCATGCCGATCTACAGAGCGCCGATCCGGGACACGCTGTTCGTGCTGAACGAGGTGCTGGGCTATCAGCGCTATTCCAATCTTCCCGGATTTTCCGACGCGACGCCGGACGCGCTCGAGGCCATCCTTGCCGAGGGCGCGAAGCTCGCCGAAAACGTCATGCAGCCGCTCAACCGTGTCGGCGACGTGGAAGGTTGTGTGCGCCATGTCGACGGGTCGGTGACGACGCCAAAAGGCTTCAAGGAAGCCTTCGACCAGTATCGCGAAGGTGGCTGGATGGGGCTCGCCGCACCTGTCGAGTTTGGCGGGCAAGGCTTGCCCTATGCAGTGCATACTGCGGTTGCCGAATATATGGTGTCGGCCAATATGTCGCTGATGATGTATGCCGGACTGACGCAAGGTGCGATCGCTGCGATCATCACCCATGGCACCAAAGAGCAGAAGGCGACATGGTTGCCGAAGCTGGTCGAGGGCGCCTGGACCGGCACCATGAACCTGACCGAGCCGCACTGCGGAACCGATCTCGGCTTGCTGCGCACCAAGGCCGTTCCAAATGGCGACGGCACCTACAGGATCTCCGGCCAGAAGATATTCATCTCGGCCGGCGAGCATGACATGTCGGGAAACATCGTCCACCTCGTGCTGGCCCGTATCGAGGGCGCGCCGGATGGCGTGAAGGGCATCTCGCTGTTCATCGTGCCGAAGCTCAAGCTCGATGCATCAGGCAATCCGGGCGAGAAGAACACCGTCTCCTGTGGCTCGATCGAGGAGAAGATGGGAATCCATGGCAATTCGACCTGCGTCATGAATTATGACGACGCTGAAGGCACACTGCTCGGCGAGGCCAATGGCGGGCTGAAAGCCATGTTCACCATGATGAATGAGGCGCGGCTTGGCGTCGGCCTGCAGGGGCTCTCACTGTCGGAGGTTGCCTATCAGAATGCGGTTTCCTACGCCAAGGATCGTCTGCAGGGCCGCTCGCTGTCAGGGCTGAAGGCGCCGGACAGGAAGGCCGATCCGATCATCGTCCATCCGGACATCCGCCGCAGCCTGATGACCATGAAAGCTTTCAACGAGGCCGGTCGGGCGCTGGCGCTGTGGACGGCGATCAAGTCCGACATCGCTCACCGCTCCGGTGACGACAAGGACCGCCAGGCCGCCGACGACTACACCGGGCTGATGACGCCGGTGGTCAAGGGCGTGCTCACCGACAAGGGTTTCGATCATGCGGTAATGGCGCAGCAGGTGTTCGGAGGCCACGGCTATATAGAAGAGCACGGCATGAGCCAGTTCGTCCGCGATGCCCGCATCGCCATGATCTATGAGGGTGCCAACGGCATCCAGGCACTCGACCTCGTCGGCCGCAAGCTGGCCTTGAATGGCGGTCGCGCGGTGCAGGCGTTCTTTAGGGAAGTCGGCGAGTTCTGCGAGGAGAACCGCACCGACGAGAAGATGGCGCCCTTCACCAAGGCGCTGAAGAAGAGCCTCAACGAGCTGCAGGCGGCGACGATGTGGCTGATGCAGAACGGCATGGCCAAGCCCGACAATGCCGGTGCCGCCTCGACCGACTACATGCATCTCTTCGGCCTGGTGGCGCTAGGCTATATGTGGGCGCAGATGGCCAGGGTGGCCGCAGCGAAATTGGCGAATGGCGCCGACGGCGCTTCGTCCTTCTACGACAACAAGCTGGTGACGGCGCGCTTCTTCGTGGAGCGGATCATGCCGGAGACGGCGGCGCACCTTGCCCGCATCTCCAGCGGCGCCGACACATTGATGGCGCTGCCGGCCGAAGCGTTCTAGGCTCCCCTCTTCCTCGCGAGGAGGGTGGCCGCGAAGCGGCCGGGAGAGGGCGCCACGGCAGCGCGCCAGCCTCAATTCTGGCGGCGTGCTTGGAAGGAGGATCAGAGAATAAACATGACCAGTCCCGCCGAAATCCTTGGCCTTCCAAAACCCGCCTGGGCGGCGGACGAGGTCGGCATGCTTTATGACATGGCGCACCGCTTCATGTCGGAAGAGATCGCGCCGCGTTACGACGAGTTCGAGAAGAACGAGATGGTCGACCGCGAAAGCTGGCTGAAGGCGGGTGCGGCCGGCCTGCTCTGCGCCTCGATGCCGGAGGAATATGGCGGCTCGGGCGGCAGCTTCGCGCATGAGAGCGCCATCATCGAGGCGATCGCCCATGTCGGCGTCGACGGGTTCGGCATTGGCCTGCACAATTCGATCGTCGCCCCCTACATCCTCCATTACGGCTCGGACGAGCAGAAGAAGAAATGGCTGCCGAGGCTGGCGACCGGCGAACTGATCGGCGCCATCGCCATGACCGAGCCGGGTGCGGGCTCCGACCTGCAGGGCGTCAAGACGCGCGCCGAAAAGGACGGCAACCAGTACAAACTCAACGGCTCGAAGACCTTTATCACCAACGGCCAGCTCGCTAACTTCATCATCGTCGTCACCAAGACCGATCCGCAGAAAGGTGCCAAGGGCATCTCGCTGATCGTCGTCGAGACCGACGAGGTGGAGGGCTTCGAGCGCGGCCGCAACCTCGACAAGATCGGCCTCAAGGCCAACGACACGTCGGAACTGTTCTTCAACGACGTGCGTGTGCCGACCTCGAACCTGCTTGCCAACGAGGAAGGCCAGGGCTTCGTCCAGCTGATGCAGCAATTGCCGCAGGAGCGGCTGCAGATCGGCACCACTGCTATCGCCATGGTCGAGCGGGCGCTGGCTCTTACCATCGACTACGTCAAGGAGCGCAAGGCCTTCGGCAAGGCCATCATCGAATTCCAGAACACCCAGTTCAAGCTGGCCGAATTGAAGACCGAGGCGACCATTGGGCGCGTCTTCTACAATGACTGCGTTGCCCGCCACATTAACGGCGGCCTCGACCCGGTGACGGCCTCGATGGCCAAATACTGGCTGTCAGACCTGCAGGGAAAAGTCGTCGACGAATGCCTTCAATTGCATGGCGGCTATGGCTACATGAATGAATATCCGATTGCGCGCATGTTCCGCGACGCCCGCGTCCAGCGCATCTACGGCGGAACCAACGAGATCATGAAATTGCTGATCGGGCGCTCTCTCTGAGCGACTTTCAGCAAACCCAAGGAGCAGGAAAATGGCCGAAGCTTACGTCTATGATGCCGTGCGCACGCCGCGCGGCAGGGGCAAGAAGGATGGCTCGCTGCACGAAGTGCCGGCGGTGCGGCTCGGCGCCAAGGTGCTCGAGGCGATCCGCGACCGCAACGGGCTGGACACCTGCACCGTCGACGACATCATCTTCGGCTGTGTCGATCCGGTTGGCGAGGCGGGTGCAGTCATTCCACGTGCCGCTGCTTTCGAGGCCGGCTACGACACCAAGGCGCCTGGCATGCAGATATCGCGCTTCTGCGCCTCGGGCCTCGACGCCATCAATTTCGGCGCCGCCAAGATCGCGCAAGGCGCCGACGAGATCGTGATTGCCGGTGGCGTCGAATCGATGTCGCGGGTCGGCATGGGCGCCTCCGGCGGCCCCTGGTTCATGGATCCTTCGGTCGGCCTGCCCGGCTGGTTCGTGCCGCAAGGCATATCGGCCGACCTGATCGCCACCAAGTACGGGTTTTCGCGCGACGACGTCGATGCCTACGCGGTCGAAAGCCAGAAGCGTGCCGCCAAGGCGTGGGGCGAGGGCCGCTTCAAGAATTCGGTGATCTCGGTCAAGGACCAGAACGGCCTGACCATTCTCGATCACGACGAGCACATGCGGCCTTCGACCGACATGCAGTCGCTGGCCGCGCTCAACCCGTCCTTCGTCATGCCCGGCGAAATGGGCGGCTTCGACGCCGTCGCGGTGCAGAAGCATCCCGAGGTGGAAGAGGTCAACCACGTCCACCATGCCGGCAATTCGTCCGGCATCGTCGATGGCGCGGCGGCCGTGCTGCTCGGCTCGAAAAAGGCGGGAAAGACGCTCGACCTCAAGCCGCGCGCGCGTATCCGCGCCTTTGCCAACATCGGCTCCGAACCGGTGCTGATGCTGACCGGTCCGGTCGACGTCACCGAAAAGCTGTTGAGGCGGGCGAAGATGAAGCTGTCGGACATCGACCTGTTCGAGCTTAACGAGGCCTTCGCTTCGGTGGTGCTGCGCTACATGCAGGCTTTCGACATTCCTCATGACCGGATCAACGTCAATGGCGGCGCCATCGCCATGGGCCATCCGCTGGGCGCCACCGGTGCGATGATCTTCGGTACGGTGCTGGACGAATTGGAACGCCGCGACCTGAACACCGCGCTGGTGACGCTTTGCATCGGCGCCGGCATGGGCACCGCAACGATCATCGAACGCGTCTGACGGAGAGAGATGATGAGCTACAGCAATTTCACCCTCGACATCGACGCCGACGGCATTGCGCTGGTCACCTGGGACATGCCGGACCGTTCGATGAACGTCTTCACCCAAGAGGTGATGCTCGAACTGAACGCCATCGTCGACAAAGTGGCGAACGACGCTGCGATCAAGGGGGCGGTGATCACTTCTGGCAAGGATACGTTCTCGGGCGGCGCCGACATCACCATGCTGCAGAAGATGCTGGCGACCTTCGCCGCCGACAAGGCAAAGGACCCAGAGAAGGCGACCAAGGCGCTGTTCGACAATGCGGGCTATATGAACGGCCTGTTCCGTAAGCTGGAAACCTCGGGCAAGCCTTGGGTTTCGGCGATCAACGGCACCTGCATGGGCGGCGCGTTCGAATTGTCGCTCGCCTGCCATGGCCGTGTCGCAGCCGATTCCGACAAGGTGAGGATGGCACTTCCCGAAGTGAAGATCGGCATTTTTCCCGGCGCCGGCGGAACCCAGCGCGTGCCGCGACTGACCGACCAGCAGCAGGCGCTGCAAATGCTGACCTCCGGCCAGACGTTGTCGCCGCAGAGGGCCAAGTCGATGGGCCTGATCCATGAGATTGCCGAGCCGGACAAGCTGGTCGAAACCGCCAAGGCGATGATCAGGAACGGCTTGAAACCGGTGGCGCCCTGGGACGAAAAAGGCTTCAAGCTGCCCGGCGCTCCGATCTATTCGGTGGCCGGTGCCAATCTGTGGCCGCCGGCCATCGCCATCCTGCGCCGCGAGACCTATGGTAACTATCCCGCCGCTGCCGCCATCCTGAAATGCGTTTACGAGGGCTTGCTGGTGCCGTTCGACACCGCCTTGCGGATCGAGCAGCGCTACTTCACCGAGATCATGCAGACCAGGGAAGCGGCAGCGATGATCCGCTCGTTGTTCGTGTCGCTCCAGGAACTGAACAAGGGCGCGCGCCGCCCGGCCGGTGTGCCGGAAACGAGGTTCAAGAAGATCGGCGTGCTCGGCGCCGGCTTCATGGGCGCCGGCATTGCCTATGTGACGGCCAAGGCGGGCATTCCGGTGGTGCTGCTCGACCGTGACATGGAGTCTGCCGCCAAGGGCAAGGCGCATTCCGACAACCTTATCTTGGATCAGGTGAAGAAGGGCCGTGCCAAGCCACAGGACAAGGACCAGTTGCTGACGCTGATCACGCCGACGGCCGATTACGCCGATCTCGCCGGCTGCGATCTTGTCGTCGAGGCGGTATTCGAGGATTCGGCCGTAAAGAAGGGCGCCACCGAACAGGCCGAGGCTGTGCTCAAGCCTTCGGCGACCTTCGCCTCGAATACGTCCACCATACCGATTACATCGCTGGCCAGGAATTCGGCGCGGCCAAAGAATTTCATCGGCATCCACTTCTTCTCGCCGGTCGACAAGATGATGCTGGTCGAGATCATCCTCGGCAAGAAGACCGGCGACAAAGCGCTGGCCACCGCGATCGACTTTGTCCGCGCCATCAAGAAAACCCCGATTGTCGTCAACGATACGCGCGGTTTCTATGTCAATCGCTGCGTACTGCGCTACATGTCGGAAGCCTACAAGATGCTGATCGAAGGTGTTCCGGCGCCGATGATCGAGAATGCGGCGAAAGCCGCCGGCATGCCGGTCGGTCCTCTGGCGTTGACCGACGAGACCGCGATCGACCTTGCCCAGAAGATCATGAAGCAGACGATGCGCGATCTCGGCGACAAGGCGGTCGACCCGAAGCAGATGGCGCTGATCAGCACGATGGTCGACACACACGGTCGCTTGGGTCGCAAGAACAGCAAGGGCTTCTACGACTATCCGGCAAAACCTGCCAAGAAGAAGCTGTGGCCAGGCCTCAGGGACCTCTACCCGCAACTGGCGCCGGAGAGGGTCGATTATGAGGAACTGAAGCAGCGGCTGCTGGTCACCATCGCGCTTGAGGCGGCACGGGTGATGGAGGAGGGCATCGTTACCGATCCACGCGAGGCCGATGTCGGCTCGATCCTGGCCTTCGGCTTCGCGCCCTACACAGGCGGTGCACTGTCCTACATCGACGGCATCGGCGCGAAGAAATTCGTCAAGATCGCCAAGCGCCTGCAGAAGAAATACGGCGCCGAGTTCAGGGCGCCGAAGCTGCTGCTCGACATGGCCGAGAAGGGCGAGACCTTCTATGAGCGTTTCGATCCCTATGACAGGAACGAGGCCAAGGAGGCAGCGTGACGCCGTCTTCGGCGGTGGACAAGATGGCGGCCAAGAGGTAGAACAGGGAAGGTATTTTTTCCTGTTTCGAAGGAGAGCAAGGTGCTCTCGCATGACCGCGTTTGGGCCGCCATCGACGCTCTCGCCGAGCGTTATTCGCTTTCGGCCTCCGGGCTGGCCAGGCGCGCTGGCCTCGACTCGACGGCCTTCAACAAATCGAAGCGGCTGTCCTCGGATGGGCGGCCGCGCTGGCCGTCGACCGAATCGCTGGCCAAGATCATCGAGGCGACCGGCGCCTCGCTGGATGAATTTGCGGGGCTGGTCGAAGGCCGGGGTAATTCCGGCGCACTGCCCGTGCAGAAATCGTCGGTGCCGCTGCTCGGCTTCGCCCAGGCGGGCGCCGGTGGCTTCTTCGACGACGCCGGGTTTCCGGCGGGGCAGGGATGGGACCTGATCGAGCTGCCGGCACGGGCAACCGAAACCTCCTATGCGTTGAAGGTCCAGGGCGATTCCATGCTGCCGCTTTACCGCAATGGCGATGTCCTGATCGTCGAGCCGGGGGCTATCATACGAAAGGGCGATCGCGTCGTCGTCAAGACCAATGCCGGCGAGGTGATGGCCAAGGTGCTCGACCGCCAGACACCGAAGTCGATCGCGCTGGTCTCCCTCAATCCCGATCATCCGGACCGCGACATTCCCATGCGTGATGTCGAATGGGTGGCGCGGATTGTCTGGGCAAGCCAGTAGGCGCGGGGCCGGTGCGTCTGCCTCACCTTGCCTTGGCCGTTCTGGCGATTCCGGCGATGGCCACGGCAATTGTCATTGGCGGCCGCGCCGTCCAGAACCAAAGCGGCGGCCCTGGCGAGCAAATTCAGGTCAGCGCTGAACCCCAGCCCGCCGCGCCGGCTACGTCGGCCATCTCGAAACCAGAGGCGGCCAAGCAGGCTACGCATTCAAGGGCAATCGATCCGGAAATCGTGGTGCCGCCGCAGCTCGGTTCCGACGAGCTTGAACGGATTGAGCCGCGCGCACCGTTGAGCGATCGGGCATTGGCCGGACTGCCCAGGCCGCCAAAAACGAAAATGCCTGACGACTGGAAAGGCACGAAACTGTTCCAGCCGGTCGCGCCGGCCGCCGGGGTCATCGAGGCAAAGGGCTATTCGATTGCGGTTTCCGGCATCGACATCGTCAAGCAGGACGAGACTTGCACCGACGGCGGCAAGTCTTGGAGTTGCGGCATCCGGGCGCGAACTGCCTTCCGCGCTTTTCTGCGCGGTCGTGCGGTGGTCTGTGCCGTGCCGCCCGAAGGCGGCCGTGACCTGATCGCCGCCGAGTGCCGGATCGGCAATCAGGATATCGGCCAATGGTTGGTCGAAAACGGCTGGGCGCGCGCCGCCAAGGGCGGCGCTTACATAGAAGCCGGCGAGAAGGCGCGTGCAGCGAAAAAGGGCGTCTTCGGGCCGGCGCCGAGCGTCTCAGGCCTGCCGCCGCTCCCGGCTGCGTCGCGATCCGCGCCTGTGGCGCCGGGCTCGATCCTGGAGGAGCAGGACGGCGTCCTCAAGCCGCCAGCTGACCAGCAAGCGCCCGTCGAATGAGCTCACGCGTTTCGGCAATGCCGTAGAGTGCGGCGAAGGAACCGAAGCGCGGCCCGCGTTCCTGACCTATCAGCACCTGATAAATCATCTGGAAGAAGGCGACGGAGACGCCGGGTCCACCCTCAGGGCTCTGCTTGGAACGATCCTGGTAGCGCTCGATCTTGCGCGCGACATTGAGGGCGGCGTTCTGGATCGCCTCGCCGGCGGCGTCAGCGGGCAGCGCGGCGAGCGCTTCCGAAAGTTTGGTCAGCGCCTCGCGCTCGACCGCGTCGGCGGCACGGTACACCTTAGCCGGCTTCACGAAATCGTCGAAATAGCGGATCGCATATTCGGTCAGCCGGTCGAGTTCGGGGTGAGTTGCCGGCGTCACACCCGGTGCGTGGCGCGAAATGAAGCCCCACAGCACGTCCCTGTTCTGCGCATTCGAGGCGCTGACCAGGTTGAGCAGCAGCGCGAACGACACCGGCAGGTCGATGATAGGCGGATTGCCGTCATGCATGTGCCAGACCGGATTGCCCAGCCGTTCTTTCCAATCCTGCTTCTGATAAGCAGAGAGGAACGTGTAATATTCGTCTACCGCCTTCGGGATGACGTCGAAATAAAGCTTCTTCGCGGTTCGCGGGCGCTGGAACATATAAAGGCTAAGGCTCTCGGTCGGCGCATAAGTCAGCCACTCGTCGATGGTTAGCCCATTGCCCTTCGACTTCGAGATCTTCTGGCCGTGCTCGTCGAGGAACAGCTCATAATTGAAGCCCTCCGGCGCTGGAGCATCGAGCGCACGGCAAATCTGCCCGGCGAGCTTGACGGAATCGATCAGATCCTTGCCGGACATCTCGTAATCGACGCCGAGTGCTGCCCAGCGCATCGCCCAGTCTGGCTTCCATTGCAGCTTGGCATGACCGCCGGTCACCGGCGTCTCGAAGCGCTCGCCGGTGTCCGGGTCGCGCCACACGATGGTGCCGGCGTCGAGCTTGCGCTCATCGATCGCGACTTGCATGACGATGCCGGTCTTGGGATGGATCGGCAGGAAGGGCGAATAGCTCTGCGCCCGCTCTTCACGCAGCGACGGCAGCATAATTGCCATCACCTTATCGAAGCGCTCGAGCATCTTGAGCAGCGTCGCGTCGAAGCGGCCGGAAGTATAATAGTCGGTCGAGGAAGCGAATTCGTAATCGAAGCCGAAACGGTCGAGGAAGGCGCGCAACCGTGCGTTATTGGCGGCGCCGAAGGACGGATACTCATTGGAGAAAGGGTCCGGTATCCGGGTCAGCGGCTTGCCGAGATACGCGCGCAGCATGTCCTTGTTAGGCACATTGTCCGGCACCTTGCGCAATCCGTCCATGTCATCGGAGAAGCACAGCAGCCGCGTCTTGACCTTGTCTTCGGTCAGCACTCGGAAGGCGTGGCGCACCATAGATGTGCGCGCCACCTCGCCGAAAGTGCCGATATGCGGCAGCCCCGACGGGCCGTAGCCGGTCTCGAACAGCACCGTTTCCGGGTAGCCGCTGCTCGCGTAGCGGGCGACGATCTTTTTCGCTTCCTCGAACGGCCACGCCTTGCTTTCGGCGGCGGCGGTGAGGACTTCCGGGCTGAGATCGATCGGCTGTTGTCCGGCCATGATGCTATTTCCTGCAGCTTTGCCGGCATCCGTGCCGGCAGCCGCATGCTCTAGACTATGATCCCGAAAAGTGGAACCCGGTTTCCGGGCAGGACCGTGATCAGGCAAGAAGATATGAGCCCCGTCCCATTTAGTCGGTATGGATCAGGCTTCAGGGCCTGACCGGAGCGTCAACGATCGCGGCTCTTTTTCCTTGCGGCGCCGGTCCCTCGTTCCTAACTTCGGGACCCGTCTCAAGGAGTTGTAAATGCCATTGTCGCCACACGAAGCCATGATCTACCTGATGGTCATCACCTCGGCGTCAGACCGCGACATGACCGATGTCGAACTGGCGCGGATCGGCGACGTCGTTCGATCCTGGCCGGTGTTTGAGGATTTCAATCAGGAGCGGCTGGTCGAGGTCGCCCAGGCCTGCCAGAAAATGCTGCAAGAAAAGGACGGGCTGGAGGGCGTCCTGGCGCGCGTCGCCGAGGCGCTGCCCGACCGCCTGCGTGACACCGCCTATGCCGCTGCCTTCGAGGTCGCGGCCGTCGATCTCGAAATGCGACTGGAGGAGGTGCGCGTGCTGCAGCTCGTCCGCCGGGAACTCGACCTCGATGCGCTGACGGTCGCCGCCATCGCGCGAGCCGCCAAGGCCCGCCTTCGCACGCTGACCTGAGCCAGCAGCCAAGCTCAGAAAAAGCTGACCGGAAAATAGCGCAGATAGAACTCGGCGAACGTGCCTTTCACCGAAATTTCCTGCAGCGCATAGTCGAAAGCGGCGGCCAGGGCCGGATCGTCGGCCCTAGTGGCGATCGCCATGCCCGAGCCGAGATATTCGGGCGCCAGATAGGGGCCGCCGGCAAAGCGGCAGCAGCCCGCCGCATCCGAACCGCCGAGCCAGAACGCAAAACGCATGCCATCGCCGAAGGCGGCGTCGATCTTGCCGGCTTTCAGCTCGCCATAAAGCTCCTCCGGCTTTGCGAAGGGGACGATTTGGACGTCGCCGAAATAATCGCGCAACATCCGCTCATGCCCGGAGCCGGCGATCACGCCGACACGCTTGCTGCGCAGCTTGTCGAACATTGGTTCCGTCAGCGCCTGTGTCTTCGGCACGACGAAGCGTGCCGGAAATTGCAGGTAGGAGCGTGAAAACGCGTATTTCGACCGCGATTCCGGCGTGGCGGCGATTCCGGCAATGATCGCTTCGCCTTCGCCTTTCCGCAGCGCGCCTTCGAGCTCGGCCCAGGGCAGCGCCTGGATCTGGCATTTTTCGGCAATGCCGAGCTCGGCGCAGATGGCGCGCGCCAGGTCCACATGGAAGCCGGACAGTCGGCCTGCCCCGTCGAGAAAGTTGAAGGGCGGGAAATCGGTGGTGGTCAGGAATCGCAGCCGCGGCAGCATCGAAAGGTCCGGCTTTGGCAGCCGCACCTTGGCGTCCCAAAACACCGGCACCTGCGGCTCCGCAGCGCGCGCAGCACCCGCAAGCGATTGCACTCCGATCAGCATCGAGATCAATGAAATGGATATGCACCGAAACGCCACGCGACGACTCCGTCCAGTCTTGCCCCGGCTTTCGTACGAAATAACACAGGTTCTTGTACGAAAATAACTCAGGCACAACGGTTTTTGGTTTCATCATGGCAATTTAGGGATATTGTTTAGTGAGTTTGCAAGTGACTGTATGATGCCGGCTGAAGAGGAGCGGTGGGGCGTACAGAGGGAGCAGCTTTGCAGTCCGGGGTTGATGGCGTAGTGCGGGTTGATCACTGCCATTGGTCTCAAGTGCGGAAGGCAACATGGGGTAGATGTTGCGATGGGTCATTTCGATCGTACCCTGGAGTTGATAGATCAGTTGCAGCACGCCGGCACAGCGGCCGCCGTCTGCGAAAAGCTGCTGGGGGTAACAAGCGGGTTCGGGCTGACGGCGCTGATGGCCGGGACGGTTCCCCAACCTGGAACGCCGAGAAATCAGCAAAAGAACCATGTGCTGCTTTGCGACTGGCCGGCTGAATGGCTTGAGCGCTACGTCGCGCGCAACTACGTCGATCACGATCCCGTCGTCAGCCACATGAAGCAGCTTCAGGCGCCGTTCCAGTGGCGGGAAGCGTCTCAGGGCATCCGCATCGGCAAGAGCGGCGGCGAGGTGATGGGCGACGCCGGTGAATTCAAGCTGCGCGACGGGTTGGCCTTCCCGCTGATCACGCTCGATGGCCAGATCGTCATGGTGTCGCTGGGCGGCGAGGCTGTCGAATTGTCGGGCGCCGAGTTCGGGTTGGTCTCGTTGGTCTCGACTTATGCGATTGGCCGCGCCATGCAGCTCCACACCATGGCGGGCAAAACCATCGACCATGTCGAATTGACGCCGCGTGAGCGCGAATGCCTGCAATGGGCCGCCGTTGGCAAGTCCGAATGGGAGATTTCCCAAATTCTCGGCATTTCGGAACACACGTCAGAGAAACACCTTCTTAACGCCAAAAGCAAACTCGGTGCCGTCAACCGGGTCCAAGCCGTCGCGGAAGCGATAAGGCGCGGCTATATTAACTAGGTCGGCCGCGCCGGCCTAGAAATTCTTGCCTACGTGATCGCGTAATTTTCTCGGGGGAGCACGGCCGTATTTTCCTATTGAACCTAGGAGACGGCAAATGCTTTTTTCCCTCACCACCCAGGAATTGATGGAACGCCCAGGCCTTTGGGAGGCAGTTCATCGGTTGCGTTACAAGATTTTCGTCGAGGAGATGGGATGGACCGATCTGCAGCGCCCCGATGGCCTCGAGATCGATCAATTCGACCACGACGAGGCAGTGCACCAGATCGTCATCCGCAATGGCGAGCTCGCCGGTTACCAGCGTATGTTGCCGACGACCCGGGCACATCTTCTAACCGATGTGCTGGCGGACCTTTATGAGGGAACCCCACCGTCGGGGCCGAATGTCTATGAACTGACCCGCTATGCGGTTGCGCCGGGATTCCGCGACGGCCGGCGCGGCGTGTCGACGGTGGGCACCGAACTGATCGCCGGCTTCGTCGAGTGGGGTCTGAAGCGCAACGTCAACCAGGTGATCATCGAATTCGAGCCGATGTGGGTGCTTCGCGCGCTGCAACTGCATTTCCTGGCAACGCCGCTCGGCTATCAGCGGACCTATGGCAACCAGCAGGTCGTTGCCACACTGCTCACCTTCAACGAGCACACGCTCGACGTGGTGCGATCGCGCCGCAATCACTTTGCGCCGGTGCTGGCCAGAGGGTACCCGGACATGCTCGGACAGAGACGCGCCTCGTAAGATTGGAGAGGGCCATGAACGTTCACTCAAAAACAGAATTCCGCAATCACACGCTGATCGTCACCGTATCGTCGGGTGACGGCCGCCCGGTGCTGGACAGGCGGGCCTACGAAAGCCTGGCCAGGACATTCCATGAAGCCGCTGTCGATGACGACGTCCGCGTCGTGGTCCTGCGCGGCCTGGCCGGGTGCTTTTGCCTCGGTGCTGATTTCTCCGAATTTCTCGATGCCACCAAACATCGGCGATTGATCGCGGCCGTCACCGATATGTTCCGCACGCTGGCGACGTTCCCGAAACCGGTGCTTGCCTGTGTCGACGGCGACGCCGTCGGCGTCGGCTGCACCATCCTGTTCCACTGCGACATGGTGATCGCCTCGAGCAAGAGCACGTTCCGGGTGCCGTTCGTCGATTTCGGCCTGGTGCCAGACGCGGCGACCAGCATCCTGGCGCCGCAGAAGCTCGGCTATGCCGGTGCGTTCCGTTTCTTCTGCCTCGGCGACACGCTCGCCGCCGAAGATGCCAGGCAGCTCGGCCTTGTCGGCGAGATCGTGACGGACGTCAGTGTCGAGGAAGCCACGTTGGCCAGAGCCAGGCAGCTCGCCAAGAAGCCAGTCGCGGCGCTGCTGCAGACGCGCGACCTGCTTAGGGGGGACACCGGCGCGCTCTGCGACCGCATCGACCAGGAGATCTCGCTTTTCCAGCAGGCGCTGCAGGACGACACCACGCTGAAGCGGCTGCAGCGGATTGCCCGGATGGCGGCATGAGAGCCGTGAATCGATGAGGTGAGCTTATTTTTCGAGGAAAGTCGGCCCTTCGCCGATGATCTTGTTGTCCTCCTTGCCGATGACGTCGAGGTCACGGCCGTCATAGGGAAGTGACAGGAGAATGCGCTGCATGACCGTCAGCCGTGCGCGCCGTTTGTCGTTCGCCCGCACAATGATCCAGGGCGCGAACTCCTTGTGCGTGCGTTCGACCATCAGGTCGCGCGCCTTGGTGTAGTCGTCCCATTTGGTGATGCCGGCGATGTCGATCGGCGAAAACTTCCAGCTCTTCAGCGGGCTCCAGCGACGGTCATGGAATCGCTCAAGCTGCGTTTCCCTGCCGATGTTCAGCCAGAATTTGAAGAAATAGATGCCCTCGTTGCGGATCATCCGCTCGAAATGCGGAACCTCGTCCAGAAATTGCTCGTGCTGCGCGGGCGTGCAGAATCCCATCACCGGTTCAACGCCGGCGCGGTTGTACCAGGAGCGGTCAAAGGTGACGAATTCGCCCGACGTCGGGAAGTGGTCGACGTAGCGCTGGAAGTACCATTGTCCAAGCTCGGTGGGCGTTGGCTTGGTCAGCGCCACGTTGCGCGCCGTGCGAGGGTTCAGATACTGGCGCAAAACGAAGATAGTGCCGCCCTTGCCGGCGGCGTCGCGCCCCTCGAACAGCGACATTACCCGCTTGCCCGTCGACTGCAGCCACGCCTGCGCCTTGACCAGCTCGATCTGCAGCTTCTCTAGCCTCTCGTCATACTCCTCGCTCTTCATCTTCTTGTCGTAAGGGTAACCGCCGGCGGTGAGCTTGCGGTCCTCGACCCAGTCGGGAAGCGCGGGGGCCTCGATGTCGAACGCCCTCTCCTTGCCGTCGATCATGATCTTCAGCGGCCCCGATGAGGGTGCGGCGGGGCTTTCCTTGGCGTTTTTCATCGAGGCGAACCTTTCCAGCTTCCGGACTCGTGCTATTGGGAGCCTTACTGCATCGGCCCGAAAATCGGAATCGATTTTCGGAAAGAACGATGCAGCAGATAAAGTGGTAGAGCGTCCTTTGTGCGTCCAATTGGACGCACTGCGCTCTAGCGCCGGTCCAGCAAGAAGTTCTTGAAGTGGCCGCAGACGGAGCGCAAATGGCCGACATCGGCACAGAGCGGAAAGGCAGGGCGCAAGCCGTCGCCATGCGGCTGTGGAACAGCCGCTGGCTGCTGGCGGCCGGCTTCGTTGCAGTTCTGATGGTCTATGGTTTTGCCGGCATATCCGGCTATGTGGTGCTGCTGGCAGGCGCCGTGCTGGTTGCCGCTGCGATGCTGCCGGCCGGCGTCGCGCATCAATCGACCGAAAATGCCGCGGCCATCGAGGCGAGCGGCCTGCAACGGCTTTCCGGCGAATATCTCGCGGCGGCGGTTGCCGATCCGCTGATCATTTTCGATCGCTCCGCCGCCATCGTCCATGCCAACGCCGCCGCCTTTGCAGCCTTTGGTGGGATTGCCCCCGGCGTATCGCTGTCGCTGAAATTCCGCGCGCCGGAAATGCAGGCCTTGCTCGACAGCATCCTGTCGGGCAACGTCGCCTCGGACAGCGTCGACTACATCGAAAAGCTGCCGGTCGAACGAGCCTATCGGGTGAGTGCGTCTTCTGTCGGCCACGCCACGGATCTCTACGTTCTGGTGTTCAAGGACCAGAGCGAAGCGCGCCGGATCGACAGGATGCGCGCCGACTTCATTGCCAATGCCAGCCATGAGCTGCGCACCCCTCTCGCCTCGATCGCCGGCTTCATCGAGACGCTGCGCGGGCCGGCCCGCAACGACCCTGCGGCACGCGAGCAGTTCCTGCAGATCATGCAAAACCAGACCAGCCGCATGGCGCGTCTTATCGACGACCTCCTGTCGCTGTCGCGCCTGGAGATGAAGCCCTATCTTAAGCCGGGAACCGAGGTCGATCTGCGCCAGGCCATCGACAGCGTCATCGATTCGCTTGGGCCGCTGGCCAAGGAAAACGGCGTCGCCATCGAGCGGGATTTCGCACAAGGGCCGCTCGACGTGCCCGGCGACCGGGACGAGCTTTTCCAGGTCTTCGAAAACCTGCTGGAAAACGCCTGCAAATACGGCCAGTCGGGTGGACGCGTCGTGGTGTCGATCACGCGCGGCGACGGCGATCCCGAACCGGGCATCGACGTCACCATCAGGGATTTCGGCCCCGGCATCCCCGAAGAACACATTCCGCGCATCACCGAGCGCTTCTACCGTGTCGATGTCGAGAACAGCCGGACCCAGAAGGGCACCGGCCTTGGCCTGTCCATCGTCAAGCATATCCTGACGCGCCACAACGCCAGGCTCTCCATCAGGTCGGAGGTCGGCAAGGGTGCGGCGTTCTCGGTTCATTTGCCGGCTCGCTGACACGGTACTATGTAACACATGATGGGTCGTTTCTTTCTTCTGTCATCCGGCTAGCGTATCAGCGGGGATTCGAGGGAACGACTCAACAAGGATATCCCGGGAAGGCATTCGTCCATGCAGTCCGTGCACATCGTCAGCGCCTATGACGAGGAGCTGAAATATCTGTCGAAGCGCATCGCGGCGATGGGCGGGCATGCCGAGCGCATGGTCGAGCAGGCAGTAGCGGCGCTGGTCAATGCGGATCCGGGGCTTGCCCAGAAAGTCATTCGAGACGACCTGGTTCTGGATGAGGGGCAGCGCGAGATCGACGACAAGGCGATCATCATCATCGCCACGCGCCAGCCGATGGCGACGGATTTGCGCGAGATCGTCGGAGCGATCCGCATCTCGGCGGACCTCGAACGGGTAGGCGACCTCGGCAAGAACATCGCCAAGCGGGTGGTTGCCGTCGCCGACGGGCGCCAGCCGAACAGCCTGTTCCGCGGCCTCGAGGCTTTGGCCAATCTGGCACTGACCCAGCTCAAGGAAGTGCTCGACGTCTATGCGTCGCGCTCGGTAGAGAAAATCGGTTTCGTGCGCGATCGCGACGACCAGATCGATGCCATGTACACCTCGCTGTTTCGCGAGTTGCTGACCTACATGATGGAAGACCCACGCAACATCACGCCCTGCACGCATCTCCTGTTTTGCGCCAAGAACATCGAGCGCATCGGCGACCACGCCACCAACATCGCCGAGACGATCTACTATATCGTCACCGGCGATCAGATGCCGGCCGATCGCCCGAAGGGCGACAAGACGGACAAGATCATTCTTCCCGCAACGCTGCCTGCGAAGTGAGTTCTCGAAACCAAGCGTGGTGGCCGCGCTGGACTCGCGGCTTGGTGGAGTGGCTCTCAAATCAGAAAAGCAGCTCCCCTGCTGCTCGACACTGATGCGAATTTCGGATTCGCCACCTGAGAGAAAATTGCGCTAAGCTTTGACGCGCCGACTTCTCAGTTCCGCGATGAAGGCCTGCCTTCAGGAGGCTGCGATGGAATATGTCCGCGAGTTTGCTCCTGCGCCGCCGATGTCGGGCATAATCGCTTGCAGCGTCTATACAGCTGGGCGGCGCATCGCCGACATACCCATCGAGGAAGCCGGCGAATGGGCTGGGAAGCCGGGCCATGTCGTCTGGATCGGACTGCTGGAGCCCGACCGCAATTTGTTGCTTCGCGTCCAGGCGCAATTCCATCTGCATGAGCTGGCGATTGAGGACGCCGAGCATCCGCACCAACGGCCGAAGATCGAGCAATATGGCGATGCCCTGTTCATCGTTGCCCGCACGGCGCAGTTGATCGACAGCCGTGTCACCTTCGGCGAGACGCATCTGTTCGTCGGCGCCGGCTACATCGTCAGCGTCAGGCATGGCCCGTCGACCTCCTACGCCGCCGTTCGCCAGCATTGGGAAAGCTGTCCGCATTCCCTCGCCAAGGGCGAGGATTTCGTCCTCTACGCCATTCTCGATTTCATCGTCGACAACTACATGCCGGTGCTCGAGCAGATCGAAAACGAGGTCGAGGCGATCGAGGACAAGGTTCTGCTGAAACCGATGACCGGCTCCGACATCGAGCGGCTTTACATGCTGCGCCGCGATCTCTTGCGCCTGCGTAATGCGGCCCTGCCGCTGGTGGAGGTCTGCCGGCGGCTGACCAGCGCCGATCTGCCGCAAATTCATACAGCCATGCACCCACTGTTTCGCGACGTCACCGACCACATCCGCACTGTCCAGGAAAAGATCGACAGCCTGCGTGAGGTTCTCGCCTTCGCCTTCGAGGCGAGCCTTCTGGTCGGTCAGAGCCAGGAGACGGCGATCTCCAAGAAGCTTGCCTCATGGGCCGCCATCTTGGCCGTGCCGACAGCATTCGCCGGCATCTACGGCATGAATTTCAGCGACATGCCGGAACTGAGGATGGAATATGGCTACCCGGCCGTACTGGCGGCAATCGCCCTGATCTGCACGGTTCTCTACTGGCGGTTTCGCAAGAACGGGTGGCTTTGAAGAGAGGGCAGTAGGGCAGTAGGGCAGTAGGGCAGTAGGGCAGTAGGGCAGAAGGGCAGAATCGCAGAGGGCAAAAAGCAAAAAAGGCAACTATAACAGTATCCAAATAC
>NZ_JAMYMF010000063.1:0-18527 GCF_040318415.1 Mesorhizobium sp. M1163
CCGCTCGGTGCTAGCCCAATTTGCGGACCGTTTGCGTGCAGCAGGGGTTGAAGACCCCAAGGCCTCCACTCCAAGAGTGCTGCATGACCTTTGGCCAGCCTGAGACAGACGTCTGTATGAGGGACGAATCGACCGCTGGGCGAGCATTTCGACCGGGAAACCAATTTGACTATGCCTCCTGAACTGCGCCGAATCAGGCGTTGCTCCAAAATCGCAAAGTGTGGCATGGCACTTGGTTCCATAGCTGGCTTTGCTTCTGGCACGGGATCAGTTTGGCGAGTTTCCTAGGTTCAGGGCGGTGGCCGAGAGGTGGAACTCGTCGCAGACACCGCTCGGTCCTCGTCATCGCAGTCGATCGGGCTTCAGAATGCGTTTGAGGTGCGCAAACAGCATCTCGACCGGCCCGCGGCGCAACGTGAGCTAGGTTTGAGCTTTCAGGAGGTTGTCCATTCGGACCGGCCCGAGGAGGCTGGAGTTACCAGGCTTCAGCACATCCCGGAGGGTCCGAATGAACATCCACAAGAATGCCCGTCTCACGCCTGCTGCGTCGAGAGGAGATGGCGCTGGCGGTGATAGAAGGCGGTTCTTCCAGCCGATGCGGCGCGAACGTATGGTGTGTCGGCCAAGATCGTGGCGCGCTGGGTCGAGCGCTACAATGCCGAAGGCAGCGCAGGCATGATCGACCGCTCATCGCGGCCCAACGTCATGCCGAACCTGACCGAACAGGCCGTGGCCGAGCGCATCGTCGCCTTGCGTCGCCAGCGGCTGACCGGCAAGCACGTCGCCATGGAGGCCGGCGTCTCGCCCGCCACCGTTAGCCGGGTTCTCAAGCGTGCCGGGCTGTCGCGGCTGAGCGACATCGAACCGGCCGAACCGGTCCGTCGCTACGAGCGCGAGCACCCGGGCGAGATGATCCATATCGACATCAAGAAGCTCGGCCGCTTCAGCCAAGTCGGCCATCGCATCACGGCGATCCGCAAAAAGGGCAAGTCGCGCGGTGCCGGCTGGGAGTTCGTCCATGTCTGCATCGACGACGCTTCCCGCATCGCCTTCTCGCAAATCCTGCCCGACGAGAAAAAGGAGAGCGCCATCGCCTTCCCCAAGGCGGCGGTCCGCCTATTACGCCAGCCTCGGCGTCGCGATAGCGCGCGTCATGGCCGACAACGGCTCCTGCTACAGATCGAAGGCCTTCGCCAAGGCTTGCCGCGATCTCGGCCTCAAGCATGTCAGGACAAGGCCCTATACGCCGAAGACCAATGGTAAGGCCGAGCGCTTCATCCAGACGGCGCTGCGCGAATGGGCCTATGCCATCGCTTACCCGACATCAGACCACCGCGCCGCCGAACTGCCTGTCTGGCTCCATCGCCCACACGGCAGCCTAAAGTCAAAACCACCTATCAGTTGACTCGCACATGCGAGGAGGTCAGAGCATGTCCTTGGGCGAGAATAGGCGGCCTGAATCGGCCAAGAGTAACTGCCGGCGCAGATTTCGATACCGCCGTCGTCAGTTACCGGCCGGTTGCGACAAATGTAGTTGTATATTTTCGTCATCTAATAGCGGGATGGACCTTAAGCTTTCCACCCTACGCCGTAACGCCAGCCAGAAATGGAGCCGCTAAAAGCTTTTATGCCGGCGACGATCACCCCTTATCTGCCGCCACCCCCCAATGGTGCTGGGAGGTGAGGGGCCGCAGATTGTTCCTGTTCGCCAAGGGCCGGAAGTGGTGTGATCGACCAATCGATTAAGTCGACGGCGCTCTGAAGTATCGCCTCGGTCTGAGCAAGGTTGGGTGAAGCGGCGATGACATGTCCGATCCAGTCTCGGTAATCGCCTTTCCTGACGATCGGCGTCTTGGGTTCAACATACAATTTGACCTCTGCGGCACCTGGTACAGCAGCCGCCCGACTGTCGCCATCGATCCAATCCAGGATGCCGTCGCGATCAGGAACCAGGAACCGCGCGGCCGCAGTCTGCGAATGCCTTCTGCGCAAATCACATTCCTCGCCGATGACAAGCTTGATGTGCTCGGTGATGAGGTCGATACCGCAAGCCAGTTGGACCAGTTGAGGCTCGAGTGCGCCAGCAAGACGCGGATTGACTTCGATGACGACTGGGCCACGCTTCGTCCAACGGAGTTCAATGTTCGTTGGCCCCCAGCTAAGGCCGAGAGCTTGCAAGCAGCTCAGCGAAACATCAACCACACGCTCATGCTCATCATCAGTCAGCGGGGCCGGAAAGGTCGTCTCACGGAAGACGAAATGCGGTGGGGGAACGAAGTCAACGGCGACAATCCCAATAACCTCAGTTCCCATTATCTCGGCGCTATAAAAGGGACCTTGTGCGAATTCTTCAACGAGTATCCTCGGCGTAGACGGCCAAATGTGCTTCCCGCCGAATAGATAGGTGGTATGCTCGGCTAACTCATAGACGTTGCGGCACAATCGGACCCCCATGCTGCCGCTGCCGATGGCTGGCTTAACAATCACCGGCAGTCCGATCTCCGCGGCAGAGCTTTCTACCTCCGTCGCATTCGCTGCCAAGCGATAAGCAGGCCCTGGAACGCCGGCCCCCGCGAGGAGCTGACGTTGAGTAAATTTGTCGCAGCATCGTTCAATGGATGCGGGATTCGGTCCCTTTAGATCGAAGTGCCGGCAGAGCTTGCCAACTATCGCATAGACTGACTCGTTGACGCCCGCAAAGCCAGTAATGCCAGCAATGTCATGGGTCGCACTTAGCCGGGAACATTCCTGGATCAGCGCATCGAGATTGCATGTATCGACACGAATTGCTTCACTCCTTTCCGCCGCAAGATAGTCGTACTGAACTGGATCAGCCGACAGGGTAATTGGATGAAGACCAAGACGCCGCGCCGCTTGGACGTATCGCAGACCATTACCCCTTGAATGGCCTTCAACCAGGATGAGCGCTCTTCTTGCCATTTGCTGTTGACCTCCGTTGCGTGCTGTGTAGTGGGTCTGAGCAGAAATAGGCATCAGTTTTTTGGCCGCGCCTGACCTTAGACTTTATGGTGAGCATACCAGTGTCAGCGAACTGCGATCACGAAGATTCAGAAAATTTAATTGAAGGATTCATTGCAACGTTTTGATTACCCGAGGTGTGGCCCCCAGCGTCTCGACGAATTTTGGAGGGTTGTAATGTTCAAAGATGCTAGTTTGACCTGAAAAAGTTTAAACGTAATCTGACAGACGGTGTATAGACTAAAGCGAAGCGCGGCGTGACAAAGCGCTCGCGCACCAGCACGACCTGATTCCGACCTAGCCCATCCTATGCACCAGCGGCCTGGTTACTTGCCGCTGGACGTTCGGGCATAGAGGTGTGAGGCGTCATTTTCACCGTAGCTGAGACTGGACTTTGGAACGCGCTCCATAGTCAAGTTATCGGGTTCGGCGGGGCTTTGCTGCCCGGCCCTCATCGCCCTTCGGGCTGCAGCGCGATGGCAATCGCTCGGAACAGACTTGCCTCGGGACATGCGGTGGCGAAGGTCAGACGGATGCGCGAGACGGTTCAGTAACGCGGGCGCCGAGCTTGAGAAACCTGAGCCGCAGTGGGCGAACTCGGTACGGAGATGATAGGTCATGGGCATCTCCTCCCGTAGGGTGAGCTCAACCAGTATACGGCGGTGTGCAGGACGAGAGGAGGGCGCAGTCGGCAATCGGTGAGCGGCAGCTGGTGCGGTCGGAGGAGCGGGCGGCGGGTGCGGATACGTGACGCGTTCCATGAAGATTCCAACATCGTCGCGATCGCGGAACGAAATATGAACCGGGCGAAACCGTCGGTTACAGCTACAAGGCCGACGCGGTCGCCGACATTTTACGAAACGCTTGCCGCGGCTATACGTTGGCCACGGGCCACATCAGTTGGGAGGCATCAAGATCTACAAAGGGCGACCTATCCTTTATAGCTTGGAGAATTTTTCCTGCGACGATCTCCGGACGCCGGTGGGAGCTGACATGTTCGACCTTATGCTAAGGATCAAAGGGTTTAGACGGATGCTGGGGGCGACGGTCGACGAGTACCCGACGGCAGAAGGACGTGTAGAAGCGCTCTCCGTCCCCGTCTATTGTAAGAGCGTTGTTGACGCTGTCGAAACCATTTTGGGACCGAGATCATCATCGAGAACGACGTTGGACTCATCAGACTGAGGCCGAGCTCTCCGCGATAAAGTGGCTCGGATGCTTTAAAACCTGAACCAACAGGCGCGGTCTGACGGTGACGTGGCCGTGAGTGCCTGCACCGCCAAGCTGCAGCACATTTCCATCCATGCAGCCGCGCTTTGAATGGCATCCAATGGAACCATTACCTCGGCATGCCCGCTGGATGATACCGATTTCGCGATCGGCTGGGCTGATCCTGGCCCATCGTCTCGAAATCGATTCAGGCGGTCGCGACCCATGGCGCCAAGGCGAGCGATATCGACCGGGCAAGTAGAGCCGACCGTGAACCACACTCTCAATCAACGCATGTGCAGAACCAGATGACCGGCTGACTGGAGCGATTCATAGTATGCATAGACCAACGTCCGTTTGGCGGTCTCCCGATCGAAGCCTCGGGCTTGCTGCCTGGCGCTCAACTTCTTCCCGGTCTCCGAGGTCACCAATGGCGTCTCAAGTAACAGGTCCGACACCTACGTCGCTCTGTCGGGTCCGCGACACAAGCTTCTTGATCCCATCTCTGGTTTGGCCTCAGGCTAAATCGCTGAAAGGGATCGCAAAATTCTGTCTCTGGCCCGACCAGCCAAATTGGCATGAGGTTTGCTACGTTGGTTGCGAGCCGGTGGAAATCAATCGAAGGAAAGGAACATGTCAGCGACTGCGTCGGATCTCATTCGAGAAGGGGGCACAGCAGACCGGCAATGCCTCCAACTCATAACGGACCAACTTGCGACTGACCGTCTCCTTCTGACAGCTCCGTCGTGACTATCGATCTCGTCTTAAAGCCAAAATTGGACCTATCGCAGCACATCGATCAATTCCCGTCCCTGGGACCGAGACACTGCAGTCGCTCGTCGGCGCAGTGATCCATCGCCGAAGAGGAAATCTGTAGATGAGAAAATTCGTTGCCGCCAAGCTTCATTGCATCACTGTAACCGACGCGAATTTGAACTACCACGGTTCAATAACTCTGGACCCAGATCATTGCGACGAGGCGGGTATTCTTCCAATGGAATTCGTTGAGATCTGGAATAAGGCTTCAGGCGCGCGAATCAGTACGTACGTCATTTACGGCGAGCGGGGTTCTCGTTGCTGTGTGCTGAACGGAGCCGCTGCTCGCACCTGCCAGGTCGGGGACGAGATAATCGTTTGCTCCTCCGCGTACGTCGAGGAGCATCAGATGGTAGAGATCAAACCGCGAGTGCTGACGTTCCACCGGGACAATTCTGTCCGCGACCGCATGTTCTACGATGGTTGGATCAACGATGATGGAACGAAGGCGTTCGCGATTCGCGAGGGCTCTCCTGGCGGTAACGCCTAAAGATCCGAGTCGGGCCAATCGCTGATAGCTCACGGGGGTTGACTAGGCGATGAAGGCCCGCGGTCGGTAGCGTACTCGCCCGTCCAATCCCTGATAGGCCGCCGGTCACCGGTGCCATTCCAACAAGGCACCAGCTCGACAAGCTGCCCTTCTGCGCATTGGTAATGGTATCGAACTGATCCTGGAAGACGATCTGCTGCGCCGGATGGTCGAACTTATGCGCCGTCAGCCAGCGGTTATGAGCGGCAGTCTAGTGCTTGCGCGACTGTCGGAGTTTTTGTGCGCGAGGCTTTGAAGGAAAGGAGAGAATCATCACATGGCTTTTAGCCGGTCGAAATCCGTCTGAGGTTTTTGGCCGACGATTTGGACGATCTGAAGAAGGCGCTTTCCGAGCGGATTCTGAATCCGGGGCGGAGGAGCATCTCGATGAGGAACGGATGGGGGGAACGGCAATCACCGTAACGGCTTATCAAGAAGTTTTAATGGGCCTCATCCCTCGGGACAGAGCCGGCACCTTCGATCTGAAGCCGACGTCAAAAACCAGCGCAGAGCGCGACGCAATTGGGATCAGGTGTTTCCTTCCTTGCCTTCCCCGAAGGGCGCGGAGGATCATCTACAAATAAATTTACAGAATCTTCATGATCGCGGACCGCTAACACTGGTACGCTCACCATAAGTCTGCGGTCGGGCACGCTGAAAGAACTGCTGGCCGATTTACGCTCAGACGACCACGCAGCACGTAAGGAGGGTCAACAGCCAATGGCAAGAAGACCGCAAATTTTGCTTATCAAGCGCTAATGGTCGCTCTTCCGCGGCCCGAGTCCTTGACGGCATGCTTCCGCCTCTCAACTCCGCTCCACTCGCACGTGGCACAGGCCCGGATATCATGCGGGTCGCGCGGGACGAGAAGCACCCGCCCGGATCTTTGACGGCAAAGCCCAGTGGCTGAGTTACTTGACCGTCAGCCGAAGGTTCAATTAGCCGCTTTGAGTCCATCAGGTGGCCAGATGAGTACAATATGGAAACTAAATTTGAGCCAGCCGCTGTTGCGGGTGATTGTCCGATTAGACGGAGGCGTGAATTGGTCGCGCATTTGGATTTTGCCGAACGTCCGGGTAGCGGAACGGCACCTTCTTAACGACAAGCCAGCATTGAGGTGATCTAATGACCAGTATAACTTCAGCAGTTCCGCTGACGGACCTTCCATTTCCAAAAACCGAGTATGAGCGCCGTCAGCGGAAAGTGTTCGAGGCTATGGAACGAGCCAACCTCGACGCCCTGATAGTAACCGCTCATGGCCACCTTCAGTATCTCAGCGGCTATGACGGGCGCGGTGCATATTTCATGCCGTTCCCATTGATCCTCGGACCGGGACAAAAGCTCACCTTCGTCGTCCGAGAGTATGAATTAGGCAGCGTCCGTCCAGATAGCTGCGTCGAGGAAATAGTACCTTACACGGAGCAGTCCGACTTTGTGCCAGTTTGCGCCGATGCCATTCGGCGGTTCGGCTTGAAGGGGCGCAGAATTGGGCTTGAACTCGGCTGCTGGAACCTTGCACCGGCGGATGTTAGTGCGCTTCAGGTGCAACTTTCCGATTTCAAATTTGCTGACGCGACTCGTCTGGTAGCGACGGTGGCAGCTGTAAA
Organism: Mesorhizobium sp. M1163; assembly: GCF_040318415.1. Classification (NCBI taxonomy): domain Bacteria; kingdom Pseudomonadati; phylum Pseudomonadota; class Alphaproteobacteria; order Hyphomicrobiales; family Phyllobacteriaceae; genus Mesorhizobium; species Mesorhizobium sp. M1163. The sequence continues at coordinate 7,141 of NZ_JAMYMF010000063.1, forward strand.
GACGGAGATGGAACTCGAAGTCATGCGCTTCGCTATGGAACTGACTGACGTGGCCGTTCGAGTTTTCCAGCAGTCCCTGCGGGAGGGCATTACGGAAGCGGAAGTGGCGGCGAATATTGAAAGCGAAGTCGAGAAAGCCGGGGGTACAGTAAGGGCGACTTCCTCAACGCTATTGTTTGGCGAGCGGACGAAGTTTTCGCACGGCAGTCCCAAGCGCCATCCGATCAGAAAGAACGAGCCGGCCTTTATGGAACTTGGCGGTGTAAAGAACGGTTATGCCTGCGGATTGGTCCGCAGCGCCGTACTTGGTCGACATGCCGAGACTGAACTTTTGCACGACCTCTCGATTGAAGCTCTGGAGGCGGTTATTTCTGCGATAAAACCTGGTGCGACCGCCGGCGAAGTTGATGCCGCCGGAAGAGGAGTCCTAAAGCGACATGGGCATCCTGAGTTTCTAAACCACAGGGTCGGCTACCAAACCGGGATCAATTGGGTGGAGCGCGGTAACATCAGTCTTGAGCCCGGTGCTACAGACATACTCGAGCCAAATATGACCTTGCATATGCCAATGATTCTATGCGGAGAAAGTGGTTACCTGATTGGAACCAGTGAGCACGTCTTAGTGACAGAGCATGGTGCGGAAATACTCAGCCGCACACCTCATACGCTCTATCGTGCATAATTGAAGGGCGGGAGTTTTTTGGAGTCGATGCCGGGTACACAAAACGGCGCGATTCGTCACCGACACGCTGGCGTCGTTCGGTGTTATTCTCCTCGAAGCCGGAATGGGCGTATTCAAGTTCATGTCTCCGATGCTGCACGCCACGCGCTGCAGAGCAAACGATTGTCCCGGAAGGATATTCGGATATTCGGATATTCTGCCGTTCTTCAGTGTTGCCGCCCTGCTTGAGTCAGTATCGAGGCCTGTGCTTCAGGTCACTATTGGGCTTGGGAGATCAGGAAGCTCGGACATAACGCCCGGCTTATTCCGCCATCCTATGTGAAGAAGAACGATGCCTCGGATGCTGCGGCTATCTGTGAGTCAGTCTTTCTACCTGGCAAGCGGTTCCTTCCGATCAAGTCCGAGCAGGATCAGGCATCCTAATGCTGCATAGAGCTCGCGGCCTTCTTGTTCGGCAGCGTACAATGGCTGCGTGCGCGATCCGAGCTCATCTGGCGGAGCACGGCCTCGTACAAAGCTCGGTTGCCGAAAACGTCATCTGGTGCTCCTTCAAAATACCGATGATCTGTTCGTCAGAAAATCTCGATCGCTTCATTGCCTGTCTCCTCATCCGGGGAACAGGCTAACCTCAAAGCGAGGACAATTCAGGGAGCACGTCGCTATGGCTCGATCGAGATCCACTTTCGCCTCTCACAACGGCGATGAAGACCCCGCAAAGCCAGAGAGAGACTTCTCCAATAACCATTAGTCGATACAGAGGCTCCACCGGCTCCATCGCATGGTGTCGGTGGTCGGAACTGCACCGAGCGAATGATAAAAAGCAATTCCGCCTTCGTTAGACAAGAGTGTTTGCCATTGAATCTCTTCGCATCCTCTTCCGCGGGCAAATTCCACCAATACCCTAAACATTGCTCTCCCAATTCCCGAACGCCGCGCCTCGGGTTGGAGGTAAATACAATCGAGATAAAGGTGGGTTTTTGCCGACCATGTCCAAAGCCTGATCGAGGCGGTCATGTATCCTGTGAGAGTGCCAGGACGATTATCTCCTTCGTCACAAACCAACCGAATAACTGGGCAGGTGTTCCAAAGAGCGCCGAGTTCCATTGGGCACTCAGGTCCCGGTCCGCGATCGTCACCCCTTCCAAAGCGGCGTGTTCGTCACAAAGTTTGCGCAATTGAGAAAGATCTTTTGGACTTAAAACTCTTGTTTCCACACAGTATTCTCCTGTTATCGTCACTAGCGTTCAGGTAATCTGAAAGTGACATGCGTCTTAGGAGCGGTGTACCTCAGGGATCTGCTCACGCAGCAGGCTGATCTGGCACGTGCGCCAGCCCGCATACTTGCGTCACAACCGAGACCTTGGTGGGCCTCGCCACGAGCACATCTGCACAGCCGCTGAAGTGGCGATCTGTTCGTTTCAGGCAGCGAGGCCCGCCTTGCGAGCACCGCCACGCTGTGGAGTTGCGATCAGGGCGCATTGCTTCAGTCCTTGCAGAGGTCAGCGGTCTTTTTGCCGTCCGGCAGATTGCCTTTGCCGTAGCCGTATTTGCTGAATACTGCCATCATTTCGTCAGAGCCAATATAGTCTTTCAATACGGCGTTGAACGCGTCGACCGCAGCCTGCTCGTTGAGCGAGAAGGCGATGGCGGGATGGTCGGGGAGCACGGGCGAGGTGAACGGGTCGGCCAACTCAACGCCGTGATCCTTCTCAACAAGTCCAGTCGCATTAAAGTAGTCGAGAGCACCGGCGGCGCGGCCGGCCTTCACAGCCTGTGCGACCTCCGGCGGTCCTGCGACCTGCATGATCTTGTCGTCCGCGATGCCTGAATCTTGCGCGTTCTTGACCGCAGTGTAGCCGGCGCCAGTGGCGAGGGTGAGCCCCTTGTCGCGCACATCCTCGTAAGAATGCAGTCCCCCCGGGTTGCCCTTCGGCACGAGCAGTGCGTCGTACTCCAAGGCGACCGGTTCGCTGAACAGCACGTTGCGGCAGCGATCCGGCTTGATCCACATGCCGGCCGTGATAATGTCGAAGCGACCAGCCTGCAGGCCGGGGACAAGTGAGCCCCATTCGGTTACGACCGGCTCGATTTTGGTCGTGCCCATCTTCTTCAAAATGTCCAGCGTCATCTCATTCTCCACGCCGAGCAGTTCGCCGTTGGCACCGGGATAGGCGCCGGGAGGCTCGTTGGTGAAGCCGAGGCGGATCGTTTCTCCATTCTTGATCCTCTCGAGCAGCGACTCCGCCGACGCCGAACCGGCGAACGAGGCGACTGCCAGCGAGCGCCGCCATGCCCAGTGCCGTCATTCCCCCCAAGATTGCAGATCTAAAGCTGTAGTCCTCGTGCTTCCACTTGAGCATTGGTTAGTCCGCCCGTTTTCGTTTCGCCGCTCGTCTCCCAAAACGCATCGTGAGACATCCGGCGGTTCCCATTATCGTGCGGGCCTTAGAGTCGCGCCTCGGAAGCCTTGGGACGTTCCAGCTAGCCAGGCCACGGCACCCGCTTATGAATATAACAGCGCAACGGAAGCGCCTTCTGCGAACCTCTCGGTGCAGACGCACGAAATCGGCGTTTTCGACGCGCGCACACATTTCCATCGATCTATTTGATCGAAGCAAACTGAACGTGTCTTTGTCCCGACCGGCCGGAAAGTCATGGCAGGCCTGCGTCTTCGGCCTGCGAGTGCCGCGCCTGTTCGAGGACTTTGCGCTCGCCTGCCTCGATGGCCGCTTCCCGCGCCTCATCAACAAACTCACCCGCGCGCAACTGCTCGTCCCGATGACTTCGGGACCCACAGCCTCACCGACCAGCAGCGCTTCCATCTGTTCGAAATCGTCGAGGAACGCTATCGGCGCAAATCCACCATCATCACCGCCTGGGCCCCGGTGGCTAGATGGCATGACGTCGCCGATGCCATTCTCGACAGGATCGTTCACAACGTCCACCGCATCGTGCTCCAGGGTGACAGCATGCGAAGCAAAAGGCCGCGCCTCTCTTAACCGGCACCGAAAACGGCGAAATCAATTATAACGCAACAAGGCACCCTTAGCTGCTAGAACAAGCCACCGGAGCGCCGGGCGAATGCGAAGCTGCGGGAGGATCGTGCGGAGGCAGTCGGACCGGACGACGTATGGGCGATGAACTTCGGGCAAGAAGATCCGTGTCCTGAAAGTCGTCAACACGCTCTCGCGCTATCTGCCGACGCCGTGACCCGCAGTTCAGTTATGGCGCCGAAGACGTGGCGAGGATGCTGGAGCAGATCTTTCCCCTATCGTCCATCCGAAGACTATCCGGGGCGACAGGCTCGGAGTTCGTCTCCCGCGACCTCGATCTATTGGCTTACATGAATGCCGTGACGCGCTTGACTTCAGCCGGCTAGGCAAGCCGACCGGCAATGCGAACATCGTAGCGTTTAACGGTTGCTTCAGGGGGATGTCTGAACCCCCTTTGGTTCCTGACGCCTTCCGACGCGCCGAAAAGATGGAGGATTGGCGCAGATACTACAACGAGGAGCGCCTTTACCCAATCGCAATTTCGCCCAGAGATGTCCCGGGACGGACTAAAGATCGCTCGTGTCTCGCCAGCGCTCCTCGCACGCCAATGCCGGCCGATCCGATCCTGTGAATTAAATGTGATTCCGAACACTGTACCTTATTTGGTGGCCGACTTTTCAGCGACACGCTCCATGATAGTGCTGTAGGGGACAAAACCCATGCGAGACCAGAAGGCCTTGCCACCAGGATTCGTCTCCACCACCTCGAGGAAGATCCTTTCGTTGTCGTTGAAACGAGACTGAATAAGCAGTTCGAGAGCACTGCGGCCAATTCCCGAACGTCGGTGTTGGCGGCTGATGTAGAATTGCCGTAAATAGATGCGTTCCCCGCTCGGCTCCGCATTGTCTGGCTCGAAACGGTGGGTGGCGAAGCCCACAATCTCGCCGTTCTGGCTGAAGAGGTCTACCATCCAATTTTCGCAATTCACCAACCGGAGAAACCGCTCCTTGAGTTCCGGGACCGTCATCGGGTTTCGATGCTTCTCGTCCTCTATCAACTCGCGGTTCAACATTGCCAACTTGTCGAAATCTTCGGCTGTGGCTCTGCGGATCTCGATTGTCTCTGGAAGCACTGTGATCTTCTCCTGACCCGTTCGACCCACGCGGCGGGCTACACAATGTTCTCATGATTTGTCCCGTAATGGCTAAAGCCTGTTCGCAGCCAAAAACCCTGCCACCAGGGTTGTTCTCGATGACGTCGAAACGGATCCTCTCGCCGGGCTTACCGCGTGCACGGTCGAGTTCATTGAATGCTGCATGCCCCACACTGCCGCGCCGTCGGTGACGAGCAACAAGCATTCAATTTCCAGATGATGGCTGCGAGATCCGAATACCGACGTTTCTCGTCTGAACGTAGCCGTCCAGCCCTTCTTGACCCTTCTCCCTGCCGTAGCCGGACTGCTTTACCCCACCGAACGGTGTTTCTACGCCGCCGACGTACCATCCATTCACGTACACTTGGCCAGCCCAAAGTCGATCGGCGGTCCAGAGGGCCCGGTCGATATCTCTCGTGAACACACCTGCTGCCAAGCCGTGATCGGTGTCGTTCGCGAGATCGACCGCCATTACCGGATCATCGAACGTGGTGACGGCAAGAACAGGACCGAATACTTCTTTCTGGAAGAGACTGCTGTCTCGCGCGACACCGGCAAACACCGTGGCCGCCATGAAATAGCCGCTCCGCTCCGAAAGTGCAGTCCCGCCGGTTACGAGTCGTGCGCCCTGCGAGAGGGCCGTCTGGCAAGCCCCCTCGACACCCTGTCGTTGCTTTTGGGAGATCAACGGCGTGATGTCGCAGTTCTCGCGTCCCGGACCGACCGACAGTCCTTGGACGCATACTTTCACCCGTTCCACCAGTTCGTCTGCAATAGAACGCTCCACAATCAGACGTGTAAGGTTGTTGCAATTCTGGCCTGCATTTAGAAAGGTCCCGATGCGTACCGCTTCCACAACACAATCGAGATCGGCGTCGGAATACACAACTGCAGCCGACTTGCCGCCGAGTTCCATTATGCACGGCACGATCCGCTCCGATGCGCTCCTGAGGACCGTCCGCCCGGTAGTTATCGAGCCCGTGAAAACGATGTGGCGAACATCGGGATGTTCGATCAGCGCCTGGCCTGCTATTTGGCCGTATCCAGTGAGCACGTTGACGGCTCCGGCAGGCAGCCCAGCGGTCTCGCACGCCCGTGCGATTTCAATTCCAGATAGGGGAGCCAGTTCGGGGGACTTCACCACCACTGAGTTGCCGGTTGCGATGGCGCAGGCCAGCGAGCGGGCCGTCAGTTCAAGTGGACCATTCCACGGAACGATCTGGGCGGACACGCCAAAGGGACTTCTGACAGTGTAGTCGACCAGGTTGGCCCCGCGCGGTATCGAGCGCCCTTCAAGCTTGTCGGCCAAACCGCCATAGTACCGCAGGTATCTGATGGCGGTCCGAACTTCGTCACGGGCGAGATCTAGACCCTTCCCCGTCTCGGCGCAGTTGACGACTGCGATCTCCTCGTGGCGCGCTTCAAGTGCGTCGGCTACTCGAAACAGCATGCGTCCGCGATCATAGGGATGCATGCCTATCAGAACGCGGTCGCGAAAAACGCGGTGAGCGGCGGCAACGGCGAGCTCGACATCTCGGGGTCCTGCTTCAGCTACGATAGCTATCGTTTCGGCGTTCGACGGGTCATCGACCTCGATACGTGTGCCGGACACAGAATCCCGCCACTCGCCGTCGATATAATTTTTGATTACGTCGTTGCTGGCCATTCCAGTCCTCTTTCTAAAGGCATCAATCGGTCCCAACCACGAAGGTGGCGGAGTGATAGTGGGTCGCCGCCCGCAGGAAAACGGCACCCACCGTGGTGTCGGCCCGGCAGCCGGAGTCTGCCGTTCGGCCGCTTCGCCTCATGTCATATCCCAAGGGGGAACGGCCCTCCCGTTCCGTCGGCGCGAACTGCGAACACCTCGAATGTCGGAATGCTGTGCTCCCGGCCCGCCAGCGGACCCGGGTTGCTATGCAGCTAGCAAGCCGCGCTTCGACTCTCGAGGGTAGCCGCTACTGCGCTAATGCTGTCGCGAATGATAGACAGACCACGGCGCAGGTCAGCCTCGGCAATGGTGAGGGCAGTCATGAACTTAAGAACCTCACCGTACGAGCCAGCGGTCTCGATCACCAAGCCGCGACGAAAAGCTTCCTGGGAGACCAGACCCGGCAAGGAGTGGTGCTTCGGCGAGACGAGTCCATACATCAATCCGCGGCCTCGTACGCTCAGGTCGAGGGTGCGGAAGTCGTCTGCGATCGACTTGAGTTCTTCAGCCAAGATCGCGGACTTGCGAGCGATCTCCTCCTCAAACTTGGAGTCGGACCAGTAAGTCTCAAGAGCCGCGCGAGCAGTGACGAAAGCATAGTTGTTGCCTCTGAAAGTGCCGGTGTGCGCGCCAGGCGCCCAGACATCAAGTTCAGGCTTGATGAGAACAAGGGCCATTGGGGTTCCGATCGCCGACAACGACTTTGAGAGGGTAACGATGTCCGGCACAATTGCAGCTGTTTCGAAACTGAAGAATTTGCCCGCGCGACCGACCCCGGCCTGGATGTCATCGAGGATCATCAGGATCTCGTGCCGCGATGTTAGCTCACGCAGCCGTTGCAGCCAATCAACGCTCGCAGCATTGATGCCGCCTTCACCCTGAACCGCTTCCAGGATCACTGCGGCGGGTTTATCGAGGCCACTGTTCGGATCATCGAGAAGCTTCTCAAAGTAATCGATCGTGTCAACTGAAGCGCCGAGATAACCCTCGTACGGCAACGATGTCACGTGCGCGAGGGGAAAGCCGGCAGCAGCTCGGTGCTCCTTGTTTCCGGTTGCTGCCAATGCTCCAGCGCTTTCCCCATGAAACGAGTTAGTAAACGAGACGATGTTTGACCTGCCAGTCACCTGGCGAGCGAGCTTTAGGACCGCCTCGACCGCGTTCGTGCCTGTGGGACCGGGAAACTGCAATTTATATGTCAGACCACGGGGCTTCAGAATGTACTGCTCAAAAGCTTCGATGAAGGCCTTCTTGGCAGTCGTGGCAAGGTCCAGCCCATGTACAATTCCGTCGCGCTCGATATAATCCAGCAACGCCTTCTTGAAAGCTGGGTTATTGTGCCCGTAATTCAACGCGCCTGCACCCCCAAAAAAGTCGAGGTATTGCCGACCGTCTGCAGCTATGAGGGTGGTTCCAACTCCACGGTCGAATAGGGCCGGGAACGCCCGGACGTAGCTGCGCACCTCAGACTCAAGGCGATCAAAAACAGCGAGGCTTGCATCGTTTGTAGGGGTGACCAGCTTGTTCATAGGGAAAACTCCTCGAATTGGCAGCCTGCAAACGCTTCAGGCCTGTCCTTTTTAGCAGAGATCGGGGCGTATCAGTGCCGCTTGGTGAAAATAGCGCGTTAAATTGGTCGCCTTTTCGCAAATTATGGCGGTGATATGCAGGAATGGTGCGAAATTGAGCAGAAATCGCGTACGTGCGGCGGTTTGCGGCGTAACGGTGACGATTTCCCCTTCCATGGGTAAGACGGCTGGTCTCGGTCCATCAAACCAGGCTGGCGGCCCTAGCACTTCGCTCTTTCATACACAAAATGGCGGTGTCGGCAGGGCAAGCCTTAGATTGTGCCGCCAAGGCGAAAGCACCAGAGATAACAACGGAAGCGCCCCCCTGCGCCGCGGCCAAGCGAATCTAAGAACTTCGACTTTCCTTGTGATTTAGCCGCTGGAGCATCGTCTAGGCGGGCGCATCCCGAAGCCGATACTTGCCGCGCTAACTCCTTGGGCGGTGCGGTTCTGCCAGGCGGCCAGCAAGGCTTCGGCTGGAATGCCGCTTTCGATAATGCGGGCTCGCGCGTCTTCGCGCACCAGAATCTTTCCAGCTTAGTCGCCTGGCGTTTTGGGTTCTATAACCACCTCGACCCGCTCGAGACGGGCCGCAAGCCTTTGCAACGGGGCCCCAGTTTGTTCTTCCACGGCCGGGCTGCCTTTGCCACCTCCGCGCGCCGCCCGCAACGTCTCGCAACCTATCAAAGTAACTTGCGACCGGAGCAAATAATCGTGGCCAAGGAGTGCTATCCGGCATCGGCGCCGGCCGAATGACCTCGCTCGAACAGATCTCCACATTGGAAGACGGCGCGCCAGCCACGCCGACCCGCGTCCCGTGGGGCGTGACCGCACCGCTCTAATTGTCCTGCGCCTCCAGCAAAACAGCCGGGTGTCTTCGGGCGAGCGTCGAGGACGCTGCCGACCGATTTGCATCACGTTTTCAGCGTCGCTTGGATAAGTCGTGCCTCCCTCCGCAGACTAGCGCCGCTAGGATGTTGCGGACTTGCCGCCCGCCGGTCCGCAAATGCGTCAAAAATATCAATCATCAATTGCCCGTCTCCCTAGACCACGTCAGACGCTAGGCTCCGCACTTACGATTGGCGTCGCGCCCTTACTGACCCGATCGTTTGGGCTTCCGTCGGCGCGGGGCTGAGACTATAGTCGAGCGCATAACGCAGTTTTTCTGCGCAAATGTCGGCTATTCCGGGGATTGACGATGGATTTGGATCGGATTGACTTGAAAATCTTAAGCGCCGTTCAGCGCAACAATCGGCTAACAACGGAAGAATTGGGTCAATTGGCCGGTATATCGCCCACCGCCTGTCAGCGGCGATTGAAGCAGTTGCGACAAACTGGCGTGATTGAGGCTGATGTTGCAGTTGTGTCACCTGAGGCTGTGGGCCGGCCTCTGATGATGCTGGTCTTGGTCGACATTGAGCGCTATCGTTCCGATGTCATCGATCGCTTTAAGCAGGCTCTACAGCGCGCACCTGAAGTCATGAGCGCATATGCTGTGACGGGCAATGCCGATTTCGTTCTCATTCTCTCGGTGCGTGACTTGGCAGAGTACGACGCCTTCTCGCGGCGTTTCTTCTTTGATAGCCCTGCTGTTAGAAATTACAGCACAATGATCGTGATGGATCGCACTAAGGTGACATTGGCGGTCCCAATTGACGTGTAGCGAGCGCAATCTTGGCGTGTGGGTAGAATAGGTGACAGTGGGTTCTTCCATCCATCCGATATGACTGGCGCAGAATTCAAGAAGACGGATTTGCGATCCATAGGCGATGATTAGCGCAGTGCGACCCATCATTCTGCTCCACTATGCAGTCGTGGTATGACGGCCCTAGGTGTTCAGTCCCGAGGTCAAGTGGACCGGATCGAGCCTGAAGCGATCTGGCTGTTTGGCCCATGCCGTACAGATGGCTTCATAGGGCGTTAGACCGTGAAGCGTCTTGAGTCGCCCTGCGAAGCAAGGAAGGCAGCGAGGTGGTTTTCGAGCTGACGGTGGGTCTCGTAATGAAATCGCCGGACAGTTGCCTCCTTCAGCGTTCGGTTCATTCGTTCGACCTGGCCGTTGGTCCATGGGTGGTTGAGCTTGGTGAGACGGTGATCGATGCCATGCCTCCAGCAGGTCCGGTCGAAGGGGTGGCCGCGCCAACGCGCGGTAGGGCCATCCCGGTTCCTGGGCAGGTCGGCGAACTGGATGCCGTTGTCGGTGAGCACGATGTGGATTTTGTAGGGGACGGCTTCGACCAACTCGTCGAGGAAAGCCCTGGCGGTGACTGCGGTCGCCTTCTGCATCAACCGAGCGAAAGCGAACTTCGAGGTCCGATCCACTGCCACGAATAGATAGAGCTTGCCCTCCTCGGTTCGGACCTCCGCGATGTCGATGTGGAAATAGCCGATTGGGTAGCGCTTGAAGGGCTGTTTGGCTGGCTTGTCGCAGGCGACCTCGGGTAAGCGGCTGATCCCGTGGCGCTGAAAGCAACGATGCAAGGACGACCGCGTCAGGTGCGGGACCGTCGCTTGCAGCGCATAGAGACAGTCATAGGCAGCAGCGTATGCTTGCGGAAGGCGACGATCATCGCCTCCTCCTCGGCCGTCAGAACGGTGGAGCGTACGGTCTTCGGACCCATCGGCGCATCATGGACGAAGGTCCGCTTGCGCCACTTGGCGACAGTCTTCTGATTTAGACCGTGCTGCGTGGCGAGTTCTTTGAGCGGAGCCTTCGATCGCTGTATTGCTGCTCGGATAGCGTGCGTGGTCGTGGCGCTGCCGTGGAGTATCTGTCCCATAGCTGATCCCTAAATGAAGGGTCAGCTTGACTGATTCCCCCACACTCCGGGACCAGACACCTAGGCTCAAGAAGTCGTCAGGATGTTTGGGGTGGAAGACCAGGCCGGCATCACAGCCCCGAGGTGGAGGTCCGGCAATAATTTGACGAATTTTCGACAAGCAACAAGAAATGCGCAGATTTGCTGCGGGAAGGGTGGATTCTTCGCACAACCCTTTGCTGGGGCCTTGCTAGCTTTGAAAGCAAAGGCCGTCGCATGCTGCCCTGCTCGCAGGGAAGGCTGAAAAATTCGAAGCGACAGCCCAGTGCGAGAGGCGAGGGCGCGAGATCCCGTATCGATGCACGCGGATTAGGGCGGATATTTCTTGGGCGCCTCATTTTACCACAAGCGACGACCGGCCCATTTCAACTCGCCGGCTGCGGAGAATCATATTGAATTTCGATTATATTGTTGTAGGTGGCGGTTCATCTGGATGCGTTATGGCGAACAGGTTATCCGCCGAT
>NZ_JAMYMF010000064.1:0-18153 GCF_040318415.1 Mesorhizobium sp. M1163
TAGGCCCGCCGCAAAGCCTTGCCGTCAAGCGACACCACCTCGGGCGTCTCTCGGCTGGCTCGGGCGAAAGCTGCGGCAAAGGCAGCAAAGGCGCGACCGAAGGCCTCCGGGTCGAGCAGGCGCAGCAGCCGCGAGAAGGTGTCGTGGCTGGGGGCTGCGTCATAGTCGATCAGCCGCGACAGCGCCTGCTTGCGCTCCTGCGCGAACAGGGCAAATTCCGTCGCATTGCTGGCGCCGCACAGGCTTGCTGCGATCATCATCACGATCAGGTCGCCAAGCCGGTGCGTGGCGTTGGGCGCGCGTGGATCAGGCACCGCGCCAAAGTAGCTCTCAAGGCAGGAAATGGCAGTCGCTCCTTCGCTCAACTGCCTCTCCAAAGAATCCTTTCTCAGCCTAAACTCAACCCCAAAATCGCCATATGCGATTCCCCTGCCCTCAAGGGGGAGATTGGCAGCTTCGCCGAAAGCGCCCTTCTTTGGAGACTAGCGAAAGCCGAAGTGACATCCAATCTCCCCACTAGAGAGGGAGATGTCCGGCAGGACAGAGGGGGGCGCGACGGATCGCGGCGGGTCGGTCCTACTTCCTACGGATCGCCGCTTGATAAACATCAGGCTTGAAGCCAACCAGGATGCGATCGCCAAGTTCCAGCACCGGTCGCTTTATCATCGTCGGTTTGGCCAGCATCAGCGCCTTGGCCTTCTTTTCATCCAGACCCATCCTGTCTTCGTCCGACAGTTCACGGAACGTTGTGCTCGCCTTGTTGAGCAGGATTTCCCAGCCGACCTTGCCTGACCAGCCGTTCAGCCGGTCCGCGTCAAGCCCGTCTGCCCTGTAGTCGTGAAAGCGATAGGCAACATCGTGGCTCGCCAGCCAGACACGCGCCTTCTTGACCGTATCGCAATTGGTGATGCCGTACATGGTGATCGTCAAAACGCGTCCTCGGACCAGTCGAATCTGACGGCACCCTAAAACCGCGCCTCTCACTTTTCCAGCGGCCTCGCCAGGCTCCGCGATTTTGGCGCTTGCCAATAGTAAGGACTTTCCCTAAGTGTTTTCTAAGCCAACTCTGTCACGCGGAATGGCCGAGGCAAGGAAATGACCATGACGAGCCTGCAGACCGAAAGCCCCCCGCCGATCGACGGCATTTTCCGGGCGCTCGCCGATCCGACCCGGCGACGCGTGGTCGAGCGACTGAACCGAAGCCCCGCCTCGGTCAGCGAGCTTGCGCAGCCGTTCGAGATGGCCCTGCCATCCTTCATCGAGCATCTCCGGGTTTTGGAAGGCTGCGGGCTGGTGCATTCGGAGAAGGCAGGCCGCGTCAGGACCTACCGGCTCGCGCCGGAGCCGTTGAAGCTCGCGGAAAACTGGTTGGCCGACCAGCGGGCGCTGTGGGAGCGCCGTCTCGACCAGTTCGACGACTACGTGCTGAAACTCAAGGAGAAAGACAGATGAATATGGTCCCGTTGTTCCAACCCGATCCGAAGCTCGACCTCGTGCTCGAACGGACGATCGAGGCGCCGCGAGAACTGCTGTGGACGGCCCTGACGAGGCCCGAGCATCTCCGCCAATGGTTCACGCCGAAGCCGTGGATCATCACCGATTGCGAGATCGACCTGCGGCCCGGCGGTCTGTTCCGCACCCGCATGCAGTCGCCCGACGGCAAGGAGGTCAACGACAGGCGTTGCTGCTACCTCGAGATTGTTCAGAACGAGCGGCTGGTGTGGACCGATGCGCTGCTGCCCGGCTACCGGCCGTCAGGCGACCCATTCATCACAGCGGTCATATCGCTGCAATCGCAGGGCGAGGCGACGCGCTACACCGCGACCGCTATCCACCGCGACGAAGCCACGCGCAACAGCCACGAGGAGATGGGCTTTTACGACGGCTGGGACACGGTGGCGGATCAGTTGGCGGGCTACGTCAAGACGATCTGAGGGGACCCTGGCTTGGCTCACATTGCGGCCACGGAATCGTCGTGGCCGTTCAACCGCCAGCGCCCGAGCTCTTCGTACCGGCCTTGCCGGATCAGACTGCGGATGAGCACAAAGTCACGTACGGTCCAGCTGATCGGTTCGATCGCCCGTTCTCGAACCCTTTGAACCCGCAATTTGTCACGAAGCAATGTAACATGAGGTTCAAAGGAGCTCCCCCCAAAGGGCTTCAGCGGGCTGTCGGCGATCAGGGCGGTAAGATTGCGCCAGAACGCTTGCAGCGGCGGGACGCCGTCGCTGCCACGCAGCACCAACGCACCGCCGCCGAAAGCCGACAGCCGATCGAACGACACCTCAAACGGTTTCGCCTGGACCATCGAGGCGACGTGGCGGGCGATTTTGACCAATTCCTCCGGCAGTCCATCATAGTCGCCGAGCCCAATAAGCGAGATGTGCAGGCGTTCCGCCGGAAACACTTGCCCTCGCAATCCCGATTCTCGCCGCCAGACGGCGGCCCGGCGTGCAAGCGGCACGGCGATCGTACTTTCAAGAAGAATGGCGAAGAACAGCCGGTCATTCCAGCGCCGATCCAACTCCTGCCAGTTGAACACGGCTTGGCCGTTTTCGGTGATCCTGAATGCGGGCAGCTCATTCATGTTCATTGCTCCTCTAAAAGCCATTCCCGCCCAGCCACAATAGAACAAAAAGGGAACAAGTCAAACGGAAATGATACGAGCGCCGGTACTGGCAGCACAACGCTCGCCACCACATTTCGGTCGGCCGTATGTTGATGGCTCAGGCGCCGTAGCCGATGATGCCCTTGATCTCGAGGAAATCGTGGATCGCCCGGTCGGCGTATTCGCGGCCGTTGCCTAGCTGGACAGCATAGGGCAGTTGGCGCCACGGCGCAGGCTGATATGCGCCACGTCGCCGACGCTGAATTGAAAACCCTCCGCCCGGCGCGGCGAGTCGATCACCACCTGTGTCCCCTGCCCCAGCTCTGCATGAAGGCGCAAGGTGCGGCCGTGAAAGACGATGCTGTTCACCCGCACCGGTGCAGTACCGGCCGCGGCCTCTGTCGTCGCCAAAAGGTCCTCCGGACGCACGCCGATGGTGCGCACCGTGCCCTCGCCAGGCAGTTCGCCCGTCTCCGAAACCGCTTCCAGCGGCAGGGCGCCGGCGGCGAACCGCAAGCGCTCGCCGTCACGGCCGACGAAGCGCGACTGCAGAAGGTTCATCGTGCCGATGAAGCTGGCAACGAATTTGGTGGCGGGCCGGTCGTAGAGGGTCGCCGGCGGCGCAATCTGCTCGATGCGGCCTTTGTTCATGACGACGATGCGATCAGAGATCGACAGCGCCTCGGTCTGGTCGTGCGTGACCATGACGAAAGTGGTGCCGAGGCGCGACTGCAGTCGCTTCAATTCGACCTGCATCTGTTCGCGCAGATGCGCATCGAGCGCCGACAACGGCTCGTCGAGCAGCAGCACGCGCGGTTCGCAGACGATGGCGCGGGCAAGCGCGACGCGCTGGCGCTGGCCCCCCGACAATTCGGACACGCGGGCGCCGAGCTTTTCAGCAAGGCCGACCATGTCGAGCGCTGCGCCGACGCGCTTTGCCTGTTCGGCACCGGAGAGCTTGCGCAGCGACAAGCCGAAGCCGACATTTTCGGCGACGTTCATGTGCGGGAACAGCGCGTAGTCCTGGAATACGGTATTGACCGGACGGTCGAAGGGCCTGAGCGCACTGATGTCGCGGCCTTCGAGCAGAACCTTGCCGCTCGACGGGCTTTCGAAGCCGGCGATGACCCGCAGGCTGGTGGTCTTGCCGCAGCCGGATGGTCCGAGCAGGGTCAGGAACTCGCCGCGCGAAATATCGAGATCGACGGCATCGAGCCCGACGATGCTGCCGGGGAATATCTTGGAGACCTTGTCCAGCCGGACGAGTGGATCAGGCGCCATCGCGAACCTCGGACGGCTTGGTCGTGTTGACCCACAGGATGTGGCAGCGCTCGCTGCCCGGATTGCGGAAGGCATGCAGCAAGGTGCTCTTGAAGGCGAAGCTGTCGCCGGCCTTCAGCCCGTATCTGGTCGAATCGACCACCAGCTCGACCTCGCCCGACAGGACGAACCCGAATTCATGGCCGGCATGGGCGTAGGCTTCGGCGGTGCCGCCACCGGCCTCCACCGTTACCAGCATGCCGGTCAGCGCAGCAGCCGGCGGCGACAGCAGCGACTTGGCGATGCCTTCCGACTTGACCGGGATCTGACGCCGGCTGTTGGCGCGCACACAATAAAGATCGTTGCCGGCGTCGTTGCCGTCGGCGATCAGCGCGGACGGCTCGATGTCGAGGGCGGCGGCGAGCGGCCACATCACTCGGACCCGCAATGACGACATGCCGCGCTCGATCTGGCTCAGCGCTCCGATCGAGACGCCGGCTTTGGCTGCAAGTTCGGCCAGCGAGAGATTACGCTCCAGCCTTAGCGCCCGCACGCGCCGGCCGACCCTGACGTCGGCGTCGTCCTTCGGCTTCTCAGCCGCTTCGTCCAGCATGTCCATTCGTTCGTCCTTGTTTGGTAAGGTTTCCCCTTCTCCCCTTGTGGGAGGAGGTGGATAGGCGCGAAGCGCCGAAACGGATGAGGGGTGTTGGGCGGAGTGCCGTCGGTGCCATCTGGAACACCCCTCATCCGTCGCCTTCGGCGACACCTTCTCCCCCAAGGGGAGAAGGAAGAAGCAGGCTCAGCCGCCCGCCTTGACCTTCTCGAACATCTTGGCGAGTTCATCATTCTGTTTCATCGGCCCGGTGAAGATGGTGGTCTTCAGCATCACTTCCGGATCGGACGGCAGCTGCAATTTCTCCAGCTCCTCCTTCGGCACGGCAGCGAAAGCCGAGCTGGTCGAGCTGCCATAGCCGTAGGCCTGGATCAGGTATTTGCCTGAGTCCGTTTCCAGCCGGCTGTTGATGAAGTCATAGGCGAGGTCGACGTTCTTTGCATCCTTGAGCATGACGAAACCACAAGCCCAGGTAAGCATGCCTTCCTTCGGCTTCATGAACTCGACAGGCACGCCTTGCTTCTTCAGCGACGTGGCCGATGCGTTCCAGGTCATGGCGGCGACCAACTGCCCGCTCGCCAGCGCCTGTTCAACCGATGTCATGTCGGTGGTGTAGTTCGAGAGCAGCGGGCGCTGCTCGCGCAGTTTCTCCGCAACCTTGTCCATCTGTTCCGCCGTCATGTCGAATGGATTGACGCCGGCAAGAAGGGCCGCCACCACCGGAGTATCGTGGACGGCATCGATGGTCGCCATGCGCCCGGCATATTGCTTGTCCCAGAGCAGGTTCCAGCTCGCTTCCGGGTTCTTCACCAGATCGGTGCGGTAGAGAATCGAGGTGTTGCCCCAGTCCCACGGCACCATCCAGACCTTGCCGTCGCCGGCCTGCAGGTCGGGCAGGTTCTTGAAGACCGGGAAGATCGAATCCCAGTTCTTGATGCGCTTGGTGTCGATCGGCTGCAGCAGGCCTTCCTTGTTCCAGCGCGCCACCTTGTCATAGCATGGGTGCGCGACATCGGGGCGGAAGCCGGCCTTGACCTTGGTGAAGGCGTCATCGTCGTCGCCGAACATCGAAGCCTCGACACCATCGGGGTGCACGGCGAGGAAGCTCTTGTTGAAGTCGGGCAGCTCATAGCCCGACCAGGTGAAATATTGCAGCTTGTCGCCGGCAAAGGCGACAGTCGACGCAAGCGCCAGTGCGAAGGCGGCCAGTCCGGCTTTCGCTGCCTTTGTCGTTATCGATTTCAGGTCGAATGCCATTGCAGTTCTCCTCTTTCGGTTTCTTCTGGTTTTGACAGGCTGGCGGGCGCTGACCGCCGGGTGGCAGCGAGCCCGCGATGGCGCAGGATTTCGGCGAGTGCGGCGGTGACGAAGGACACGGCCAGGATCGCCGTGCCCAGCGCCATGACGGTCGGCAGCGATTTTGGGAAGCGCAGCTGGCTCCAGATATAAAGCGGCAGCGTCGGCTCGGTACCGGCAAGGAAGAAGGCGACGATGAACTCGTCGAACGAGGTCAGGAAGGCCAGCATGAACGCCGAGATAATGGCGGGCAGGCTGAGTGGCAGCATCACCCGCCTGAAGGTCGTCCAGTCGGAGGCGCCGAGGTCGAGCGCTGCCTCACGGATGGTCTTCGGGATGGCGGCGAAGCGGCTGCGCATGACCACCACCGTCGCCGGCAGCGCCACCAATATGTGGCCGAGCACAATGGCAATGCGCGACGGCCCAAAGCCGGCGAGGTTGACCAGGATGAGCAGCGATATGCCGACGATGACGCCTGGGATCAGGATCGGCAGCCGCGCTATGGCACTGATGGTGGCGGCCAGCGGCGAGCGTCCGTAGAGGTCCATATAGGACACGGTGATGCCACAGAGCGTGGCGCCGGTGGCGGCAATGGCGCCGATGACGAGGCTGTTGGCGAGCGCACCGGACAGCGCCGAACTGCCTAACAGCGTGCCGTACCATTCAAGCGTAAAGCCTTGCAGGGGAAATGCCGCCTGGACGGAATTGTTGAAGGAAAACAGCGGGATCAGCAATATCGGCAAATACAGGAACACCAGATAGGCAAGGACATAGGCACCGAGCCAGCCGCCGCCCTGCCTTGCATCGATACGCGCTGTGTTCATGTGCGGCTGCCGTATCGGCGGTCGGCGAAGCGCACCACCAGCACCACGGCGAGAATGACCAGCATGACGGCGACGGCGAGTGCGGCGCCGAACGGCCAGTCATTGGCCTTGCCGAACTCGGCCTGGATCAGTGTGCCGATCATCGTGCTGGCAGGGCCGCCGACCAGCGCCGGCGTGACGTAGTCGCCGACCGTCGGCACAAAAACGACGAGGGCCGCAGCCAGCACGCCAGGCATCGAATTGGGCAGCACGACGCGGCGGAAGCTGGTGAACGGTTTTGCGCCGAGATCGGAAGCGGCTTCGAGCAGCGATTTCGGGATCGTGTCCAGCGCCACGTAGATGGGCAGGATAGCGAATGGCGCATAAGCGTGGGTGAGCGTGACGACGACTGCTGCCGGCGTATTCAAGAACGCCAATGTCGGCTCCGACCAGATGCCGCTTTCAATCAGCGCCGAGTTCAGCACGCCATTATAGGCAAGCACGATCTTCCAGGCGAAGACGCGCAGGAGATAGCTGGTCCAGAACGGCAGGGTCAGCAGGAACAGCAGCAGCCCACGCCGCCGCCCGGCATGGAAAGCCAGATAATAGGCGACGGGATAGGCGGTGACGACGGTTGCGAGCGTGACCAGGCCGGCGATGCCCAGCGAGCGCAGCGTCACCGTCCAGTACAGCGGATCGGTGGCCACAGTGACGAAATTCGCAAGGGTAAAACCAGCCCCCAGCAGCGAGCCGTCATTGCCGCGGAAGGCAAGGAACAACACCAAGCCAAGGGCGAAAAGGATCAGCAGAAAGGTGACCAGCCCGCCGGGCAGCAGCATAGCGAAACGGAACCCTGGCGAAGACCGGGTTTCCGGCAGCGGCTGCGTTGCGGCAATGGTCGACATTGACTGTCCGTCGAAATTTGAAATCGACTAAGTTTTTTTCATATTGGTGAAACTGTCAAGCTGTTTCACGTTTGGGAATGAAAGTCAGCGTTCGAACGCGTCCAGCATCCGGTACCAGGCGATGGTCGCGGCAACGCCGACCTGCCGAAACGCGTGAAAAGGGATCGGCCGGATCGGCGATATCGGGAACGGCAATTGCCTGGTGTCGCCGCTCGACAGATAGGAGGCGATGCGCTCGCCAAGCGCGGTCATCAGGCCGATGCCGCGGCCCTGGCAGCCGACGACCGCCAGGAGACCCTTCTCTGGCTCGTGGATACGCGGGAGATGGTCCGGCGTCATTGCCACCCTGCCGAACCACCGCTTTTCAATGGCAATGTCTGACAGCGCCGGATAAAGCCGCAGCAGAGCGCGTTCAAGATGCGCCCAGTCGGCCGGGCCGTTCGGCAAAGCCATGCGGCCGCGCCCGCCGAGCACCAGCCGGCCGTCGGCACTCTTGCGGTAATAGACGAGGATGCGGCGCGAATCCGAAACCGCCTGCCCTTCTGGCAGGATCGCCGCAGCGAGATTGGACGATAGCGGCGCTGTCGCGATCTGGAAGGAATGCAGCGGAACGATCGTCTCGGCGAGGCCGGGGAGCAGGCCGCCGGTATAGGCGTTGGTCGCCAGAACGACCGCCTTGGCCTTCAGTTCGGCGCCGCTTTCCGCCGAAACGTGCCAAATGCCAGCATCCTTGCTGATCTGCATCACGTTCTGGCGTTCGGCGATCTTCACGCCCGCCGCGGCAGCGACGCGCGCCAGTTCCGACGTGTAGGCGAGCGGATCGATGACACCGGCGCGGCGATCGAGCCAGCCGCCGAGATAGCCTTGCGCGCCGGTCATCGTCGCAATCTCCGTCGCGCTCAGCAGCCGGACATCGGCGCCGCGGGCGCGCCACTGCCGATCCCGGTTTGCCGCCGCTTTTAGCGCGGTCCCGGTATGCGCCGCCTGGATCCAGCCATTACGGACGAACGGCACCGCCAGTCCTTCGTCGCGGATCAATTCGAAGACGGTGTCAGCGGTCGAGGCGGCAAAGTTGACGAGCGCTTCGCCGCGCTCCAGACCAAAATGCTCCAGCAGCCAGTCCGGATCGTATTTCAGGCCGGGAATGACCTGACCGCCGTTCAGGCCGGATGCGCCATTGCCGATTTCGCCGGCGTCCAGCACCTGGACGGCAAGACCGAGCCGGGCGGCGTGCAAGGCCGTCGACAGCCCCATGATGCCGCCGCCGACGATGACGACATCGACGCGTCGGCCGGCTGGAAAAAGCGACTGGAACGCGGTTGCTGTCCGCGGCTTTTGCCAGATTGGATCGGAAAACCGTAAGCGCAAGCGTCACCTGGAGATTTCAGTAAGTGAAAACCCTAGCGACGGTTTCATTATTTTGAAAGAGCGTTTTCCATGGCCATTGGCGCACGTCAGGCTCGATCAAGGTCCAGCGATGCGAAGACCGCTGGGAAGAATTGACAAAGCTCACCCTGGAAGCGGGATAGACGTTTGGCGGGAATTTGTTGAAAGTGCCGCGGCCAAAGGACAAGACAACAGGAAACGTAAGTCATGACGAACGCCACACATTTGCCCGCCGAGGGCCTCTTCGTAGGCCGCGCCCGGACGAGCGATGCTTCCCATCCGCTGGTGGTCACGGTGCGCGACGGCACGGTCTTCGACATCACGTCAAATGTGGCACCGACCGTACGCGACATTTGCGAATTGCCGGATCCGGCAGGACACGTCCGCTCGGCCAAGGGGCGGCCGATCGGCCCGCTCGAAGCCATTGCCGCCAACAGTTTCGAGACAGCGCGCGATCCGGGAACGCCGTACCTGCTGTCCCCCGTCGACCTGCAGGCGATCAAGGCGTCTGGCGTTACCTTTGTCGTCAGCCTGCTCGAGCGCGTCATCGAGGAACAGGCGCGCGGCTCGGCGGAGAAGGCCGACGCCATTCGAGCCGACATCGCCGGGCTGATCGGCCACGATCTGTCGAAGCTCAAACCCGGCTCGCCGGAAGCGATGGAGATCAAGGCCAAGCTGATCGCGCGCGGCGCCTGGTCGCAATATCTGGAAGTCGGCATCGGGCCCGATGCCGAGATCTTCACCAAATGCCAGCCGATGGCCTCGGTCGGCTTCGGCGCCGATGTCGGCCTGCATCCGGTTTCGACATGGAACAATCCGGAGCCGGAGATCGCCATGATTGCCGCCAGCAGCGGCAGGATTGTCGGGGCGACGATCGGCAACGACGTCAATCTGCGCGACGTCGAGGGACGCTCGGCGCTCCTGCTCGGCAAAGCCAAGGACAACAACGCTTCGGCAGCACTTGGCCCCTTTATCCGGCTGTTCGACGAGACATTTTCCATCGGCGACGTGAAGAAGGCGGTCGTACGGCTGAAGGTCGAGGGCGAGGACGGGTTCTCGCTGGAGGGCGCCAGTTCGATGGCCGAGATCAGCCGTTCGCCGGAAGAGCTGGTCGCCGCCGCGATGGGGCCGCACCACCAATACCCGGACGGGCTCGCGCTCTATCTCGGCACGATGTTCGTGCCGTCGAAGGATCGCGGCGAAAAAGGCAAGGGTTTTACCCACAAGGTCGGCGACATCGTCACCATCTCGTCGGAGAAGTTCGGCGCCTTGGTCAACCGCGTGCGGCTGTCACCCGACTGCCCGCACTGGACCTATGGCGCCAGCCATCTGATGCGCGACCTCGCCAGAGCCGACCTGATCTGAATAGAGACGATCCAATTTGGCAGTAACCAGGCCGTGAACCGCCTCTATTTCGGGACGGGCAAGCAGGAGCCGCCGAGGATCAGATGGGTCGGAAAGGCGATGCGTTGCGCCGGCCGCTCGCTCTGGCCGCCGAGCCGCTCCAGCAGAAGCTGTGCCGCGGTGCGGCCGATCTCCTCGACGGCCCGGTCGATGAGCGTGATCGGGCCGGGATAAAGCAGCGCGACGTCCGACCTGTCGCAGCCAATCAGCGAGATATCGCCCGGGACCGAAACGCCTTGCTGCTGGATGGCGCGCAGCACGCCGACCAGAATGCGGTTGCCGGCGGCGATGATGGCGGTTGGACGCTCCTTCATCTGCAACAGGGCGGTGGCCTCGCGGAAACCGAAGTCCACCGAGAGGCTTTGCGAGCGGATCAGGTCCTGCGGCACCGGCAGGCCGCTGCGCTGGAACGCCTCGACGAAGCGCGCACCCGTTCACGGCCCGGCCTGATGTCGCTGCCGGCCGTGATGATGGCAATGCGACGGTGCCCGAGTTCGATCAGATAGCTTGTCGCCTGCCGTAACCCGGTGGCGTGCTCGGTCAGCACCGCGTCGATCTCGAGCGGAACGTCGCGATCGAGCAGTACTGATGGAATCCGCAACTCCTTCAAGCGCTTGATGGTGCGCGCATCCTGTTCGTTGTTGATGGTCATGATCATGCCGTCGGCCCGCCCATGCTGCAGCATGCCGATCGCCGCCGCCTCCTCGGTGGCGCGGCCGTTGGTGCTCATCAGGTAAAGCGAATAGCCGCGCTGGCGCATTTCCGCGTCCACCGCCTTGAAGCAACTGGCATGCCAGGGATTGGCAATGTCGTCGATGACGAAACCAACCGTCATGGTGTTTCGACGGCGCATGTTCTGGGCGCGCGAATCGGGCTGGAAGCCGAGCGACTGGATTGCCGCGCGTACCTTCCCCAACGTGTCCGGCCTGACAGTCTCAGGCGCGTTCAAGCTCCGTGAAACGGTTCCGACGGACACGCCGGAAACGCGCGCCACGTCGCGTATTGTCGCCGCCAGAATCCGGGTTTTCCATGTCGCGAAACTGAAAATCGAACGTGACATGATGAATGCTGGCGACTTCCGCGTCTCGCCGCTGGAAGTCGAGGCAGCGCTTGCGCCCTGCCCCGGCGTCGCCGAGATCGCCGTTGCCGAACACCGGGTGCGCGACGATGTCTCGGTCATCGCGGCCTATGTCGTGCGCAAGGCAGGCGTCAGCGTCAGCGCCGAAGATATCGTCGCCCTGGCGGGGCAAAGGCTCGCCGCCTACAAACGGCCGAAACAGGTGTTCTTCGTGCCGAGCCTGCCGCGCAGCGCCAACGGCAAATTGCTGCGCCGAAATCTCGCGCCGGACTGAAGTGGTTCAGGTCTTCTGCGTCGGCTTCTTTGCGGCTCCCCGACCCCCAGCGAAGCGGGCGAGCACCGCCTCGGTATCGGCGTCGAACGGACGGCCCTGATGACGCAGGCGGCCGGGTGTCTTCGACATGCCGGCAACGACATTCTGCATCACCACGCCGTCCACTTCGGCGATCATACCGCGGGCGCGGAAATGCTCGTCGTCAAAGATGTCCTTCATGTCGAGGACCTTGGCGATTGCCGCATCGACGCGGCGGAACTCGCGCAGCACCTCCTCGGATGGCCGGCCGGCGACCCAGGCGGCGACATAGGCCTCCAATGCCTCGCGGTTCTGGCTGCGGGCCTGGAAGCCGGCAAAGCGGGGATCGTCACCGTGACCGATCAAGGCCAGGACGCGGCGGGCGACTGAATCGGACGAGCTCGAAATCGCCACCCACACGCCATCGGCGCAGCGATAGGTGCCGCGCGGGACGGTGTAGGGGATGCCGGAGCCGAGCCGCGGCTGCAGATAGCCGAGATGGGCATAGGCGGACGGTAACGGCCCCATGATCTGGAACATCGAGTTGAGCAGATTGACGTCGACTGTCTGGCCTTCGCCTGTCCGCTCGGCATGACGCAGCGCCGCCAGTGCCGAAAAGGCGCCGACAAGGGCGGTGACTTCGTCGGTCATGGCGATCGGCGGCAGAAGCGGCGGGCCCCCGGCCTCGCCGAGGAGCCCGGAAAACCCACTCATCGCCTCGGCAATCGTGGCGAAGCCCGGATGCATGGCATAGGGACCATCCTGGCCGAAACCGGTGATGCGCAGGATCACCAGCCTGGGATTGCGGCGCAGCAGTTCGTCCGGCGCAAAACCCAGCGCCTCGAGCTTGCCCGGCCGCATGTTCTCGATCAGTACGTTGGCGTCGAGCAGCAGCGACCAGAGATTTTCCTTGCCGGTATCGGTCTTGAGGTCGAGCGCAATGACCTGCTTGTTTCGGTTGACCAGTTTCCAGAAATAGGAATCCGTTTCCCCCGGACCGGTCCACCCCATGCGGCGGGTCGGATCGCCGCCCGGCCCCTCGACCTTGATGACCTCCGCGCCGAAATCAGCAAGATAACGGCCGGCACCCGGCCCGGCTACGACGGTGGCCAGCTCGATGACGCGGACGCCGTCGAGCGGCCCCGACGCTTCGGCCTTCGGCACGGTCTTGGTCGCTGGCGGAGCCGGCTTGTCCATCACGCGTCCTTCCCGGGGCGCAGCGGCAGCAGGACCGAGCGCGTGAATGTGCAGACTTTGAGCCGGTCCTGGTTGAACCCATCCGTGCGAACGGTCAAAACCCCCTCGCCCTGCCTGGAGGCGGATGGACGCTGCGCCAGTATTTCGGTCTCGCCATAGAGCGTATCGCCATGGAACAACGGAGCGAGATGGCGCAGCTCGCTGAGGCCGAGATTGGCGACCGCGCGTCCGGAAATATCGGGTACGCTCATGCCGAGAAGCAGCGAGTAGACATAGGTGCCGACGACGACATTGCGGCCTTGCGCCATTTCGGTCACGGCGAAATGGCGGTCAATGTGGAGCGGGCTGGCCGCCATGGTCAGCAGGCAAAAAAGGTGGTCATCGGCCTCGGTAACGGTCTTGCCCGGCCAGTGCTTGAACACGTCGCCGATCTCGTAGTCGTCGAGATACGAGCCAAACCTTTCGTCGCGGGCCGAATGAACCCTCGGCATGTCAGACCTCGAGCACCAGGGTCGGGGCGCCGGTCCTCACGTCATCGCCGACAGCGATCAATATCTCGATGACGGTTCCGGCGAAGGGTGCGGGAACCTCGACCTGGGTTTTGTCGGTCTCCACCGTGAACAGGGTTTGCCCCTCGGTGATCTTGGCACCGATGCTGGCCTGGATTTCGCTGATGACGACTTCATCGACGGCATCGCCGACCTTGGGCATCTTGAGTGTGGAACGCATCGTCAGTTCTCCGTCTGCAAGGCGAGGGTTGAAGGAAGTCCGCCGGCTGGCAGCCAGGCTTCGCGGCGGATGGGCGCTTGAAAACACCCACTTCTTCGTTGCCAGACGACAAGACCCCCGCCAAGATCGAGCGCAAAGACTTCGGTGAAATTCGAGGCGGCACGCGTTCTCATCACAGCGCCTTGCCCGTGGTGCCGTCGAAGAGATGCGCGCGGCTACCATCGATGACGAGTTCCAGCATCGTGTCGCGGCGCGGCACCTTGTCGGCGCTGACGCGAAGCACGATCAGGCGGGCATCCCGGCGCACCAGCTCGGCCGGATCGGCGGGAGTGCCGATCGAATAATCATCAGCGGTGCGGATGACGACCTGGGGATTGGCTGGAGCCACCGCGATGAAGGATTCAGGTTCGAGCTGTTCGACCACCTCGACACGGCCGGCCAGACAGCTTGCTGCCCCCCCGCTGGCCGAAGCTTCGCCTGCAGGCCGCCATGACAGGTGCTCCGGCCGGAGGCCGACCAGCAATGTTCTGCCGGCCGGGAGGTCGTGGGCATCCGACTTCGGTGTCACAACCAGCCGACCGTCGCCGATGGACACGACCATCTTGCCGCGCCCGGCATCGACTACAGTTGCCTCAAGGAAATTCATCGCCGGGCTGCCGATGAAACCGGCAACGAAAATGTTGGACGGCGCGTGATAGAGCGCGTGCGGCGTGTCGTACTGCTGCAGCGCGCCGCGCGAAAAGACGGCGACGCGGCTGCCGAGCGTCATCGCTTCGACCTGGTCGTGGGTGACATGGATTGTGGTGACGCCGAGCCGCACATGCAGGCGGCTGAGCTCGGCGCGTAGCTGGACGCGCAATTTCGCGTCAAGATTGGAGAGCGGCTCGTCGAGCAAAAAGGCCTCCGGATCGCGCACAATGGCGCGGCCCATGGCGACACGCTGCCGCTGGCCGCCGGAGAGCTCGCGCGGCTTACGGTCAAGCAGATCGGCGAGGTCGAGAATTCGCGCCGCTTCGCTGACGCGGCGGTCGATCTCGGCCTTGGCAAATTTACGCAACTGCAGCGCGAAGGCGATGTTCTCGCGCACCGTCATTTGCGGATAGAGCGCATAGTTCTGGAAGACCATGGCAATGTCGCGATCGCGCGGCGACACCTCGTTCATCACCTTGCCATTGATGCTGATCTTGCCGGTGGTGATGGATTCTAGCCCAGCGATCATGCGCAACAATGTCGACTTGCCGCAGCCGGACGGGCCGACGAAGACGACGAACTCGCCGTCCTCGACCTCAAGGTCGACGCCATGGACCGCCGAAACGGCGCCATAGAGCTTGCCGACCTTCTGCAGGCTGATCGATCCCATCAACACCCTTCCCTGCGCAACGGCCTGCAAGCAGCCAGGCGCGGGCGATGCAGGAGCGCATTTCGCACCGTTGGCGACTGCCGACAAAAGCGGTCCCGCACCAGAAATTGTGGCACGAGACTAGGCAATTCGAGAATCTATGTCAATCGTTTGACCAGACCAGATCAATCGGTTGACCAAACCGCCTCGCGGGGCTATGGTTGCTCCGCTTTCCCGGGTCGGCCGGGGTCCTTGGGAGGGGATGGAATGCCTGGTCCTTCAACTATCGTCGATATCAGCGTCGCCGCCATACAGGGCCAATTGCCGGCGCCGGTGATCTTTGGCGACTGGGTGATGAAGCAAAGGGAATTCGTCGTAGTGCGGCTGCGCACGCAGTCCGGCCATGAGGGCTGGTCGTTCACGCTGACGCGGGATGGCGCCTGCGCCGAGCAGATCCGCAAGAGCATCGCCCCAGTTTATATCGGTACCGACGTTGGCGACCGCGTGAAGACCTTCAAGACAGCCAAGGGGCGCAGCTACGGTTCGCACAGCGCCGGTGTCGGCTTGCGCACGCTGTCGCAGGTCGACCTCGCCGCATGGGACGCGGCAGCAAAGATAGCCGACAAGTCGATCGCCGAGTTCCTCGGCGGAACAACCGCGCCAATGCCGGCAACCGCGATCGTCGGCTACCCGCCGGCGCTGATGAACCCGCAGCAGATCGGCGAGCAGGTGAAAGGGCTCTATACCGCGGGCTGGCGCCGGTTCAAGGCGCCAATGGGCGTCACGCTGGATGAATCCGAAGCGCGGCTGCGCGCCGCGCGCAGGAACGCGCCGGACGCCTGGCTCGGCACCGATCTGGTCTGGATGTTCTCGGACGTCGACGCGGCTGCCGCCTATGCCAACCGCCTCGCCGATCTCAATATGGGCTGCATCGAAGACATCTTCCCGCCGGGAAACGCCAGGAAGCTCGCCGAACTGCGCAAACGCGTGCCGATGCCGATCTGGCAAGGCGACGAACAGGGCGGCTCCTACTATCCCGAAGCGCTAATCATGGCCGGCTCCGTCGACCGCGTGCGCGTCGACCTGACCTGCATGGGTGGGATTACCGGCGGCCGCGCCATCATCGACGAGTGCCTTGCCGCGGGCGTCGATTTCGGTCCGCACATGTTCGCGCATGTGCACAGCCAGGTGTTCAGCGCCTGGGGCTTTTCCGACAAGCCGGTCGAATGGGGCGTGCCGTGGAGCGGCGTCGACCCCTATGCGGACAGCCTGGTGCAACCGGAAATCATCAAGGGCGGGCTGATGAAGCCGCTTCCTGCCAAACCTGGCTTCGGCGACATGATCAACCGGGAATGGGCGCTGAGCCAACCGCACCAGGATCCCGACCACATTCTCGACTGACCAAAGCCGCCGTGGAGCGGCCTAGACACGGGCATAGCGATGACCGACGACCAGACCGTTCCCGCCAATTATGCAGCGGGCCTCTTCGACCTCTCCGGCCGCATCGCCGTCGTCACCGGCGGCGGCAGCGGGCTGGGTGCCGCGATCGCGATCGGCTACGCGCAATTGGGCGTCACCGTCATCGTTGCCGACATCAACATGGCCGGCGCCGAAGCGTCGCGCGCAACGATCGCCGAACAGGGTGGCAAAGCCGAGGTCGCCAGCCTCGATGTCACCAAGCGCGACCAGTGCTTCGCCTTGGCCGAGGCGGTCAAGCGCGGTCACGGGCATGTCGACATACTGGTCAACAGCGCCGGCTCGGCCTTCCGCAGCCCGGCCGAGGAGTTCCCCGAGGACAAATTCAACTTCATCCTCGACCTCAACCTGAAGGGCACGTATTTCTGCTGCCAGGCCTTTGGCGGAGTGATGCTCGGCCAGAACAAGGGCTCGATCATCAACATCGCCTCGATCGGCTCGTTCAAAGCCTATCCCTGGGCGAGCGCCTATCTCGCGTCGAAGGGCGGCGTCCTGCAGGTCACCCGCGCACTGGCGCTCGAGTGGCGCGACCGCGGCGTCAGGGTCAACGGCATCGGGCCGACACTGATGGAATCGCCGCTGACCAGGGCGGCGGGAGCGACAAGCTCGATCACCGCCGATTTCATCAAGGCGCGTATGCCGCGGCCGCGACTCGGCTTGCCGCGCGAACTGATCGGCACGGCGGTGTTCCTCGCCAGCGACGCCTCGGAACTGGTCACCGGCCATGTCGTCATGTGCGACGACGGCTATCTGAACGCCTGACCAAAGGAGCGCAGACGGAATGGCCAGGATCACGAAAGCCCATCACACCGGCTTCACCGTGCGCTCGCTCGACCGCTCGATCGCGTTCTATCGCGACGTGCTCGGATTCGAGCTGGCGTTCCAATGGAACCCGCGTGCGCCCTATATCGGCGAATTGGTCGGCTATCCAGAAGTCGACCTGCACAGCGCCATCCTGCGCCTGCCCGGTACCGACGTCTGCCTCGAGCTTCTGGAATACCGCAATGTCGAGCAGATTCCCGTCGACATGCATAACGGCAATGTCGGCAATGGCCACATCGCCTTCAACGTCGATGACCTCATGTCGTTCTACGAAAAACTGACGGCGATGGGCGTCAAATCCGTGTCGCCGCCGGTGACACCGACGATCGGGCCGAACAAGGGCGGCAAGGCGGTTTACCTGATCGACCCGGACGGCTTCCGCGTCGAGCTCATCGAAAGTGCCCAAGCCTTCGGCAGCTACAAACCGGAATGACGCCAGTGCCGATAAAAACGTTTCCAAATCTTTTCCGCTGCGATGATTTCGCCGACGCTATCGACGATCCGAGCAGTGCATTGGGAGGTCTGAACCTTGGCTAAAATCTGGATACGGCAAGCGGTTCTGCGGGCGCTTGACGATGCAATGACGGATGACCCCAGCGTCATCGTCATGGGTGAAGACATCGCCGCCGCCGGCGGTCCGTTCAAGGTGACCGAGGGGCTGCTTGCCACGCACGGCCCCGAACGGGTGATCGACACACCGATTTCGGAAATGGCGTTCATGGGTGCCGCGGTCGGTGCTGCCGTCTGCGGCCTGAAGCCGGTGGTCGAGATGATGTTCATCGAATTCATCGGCGTCGCGCTCGACCAGTTGACGACGCAGGCGGCAACGATGCGCTATCTGTCGCGCGGGCCGGGGGGCCCCCCCCCCCGGGGGGGGCGGGGGCCCCGCCTCGGGCCGCAACGCACGATATCTTGGACGACACGGCGGCCGGGGCGCTGGGGCAC
>NZ_JAMYMF010000065.1:0-17176 GCF_040318415.1 Mesorhizobium sp. M1163
CACCACCGTGCCATGGCCGCTCGCCCTTCAGAGCAAGCGCCGTTCTCTCTCCAAAACTTTTTGCAGAACCTTCAGGACACTATCCTCGGGATTCTTGGTCGGTGGCAGAGCTTCAGCTATCCGGCGCACCAAGGTCGTCTCAGAACCGGCTGGAGCGTTCTTTCGGCTGAGGCGACTTCAAGCCGTGACAGGAGCATTCCGGATCAGCGGGAAGTCGCGCGGCGGTCTCCAGCGCGACCCGCGAGGCTGTCATGGAGAGACTGGGCAGCACGTCCTCCTGCAGCAATTTCTGGCGATTGCGATCCATATAGTCGTTGAAGCCCGCCGTCACGAATGCGCAAGGCACGAAACACGCGCCGATCTCGCGCGACAAGGTCGCCTCAGGGGCGATGGAATGGTTGAGGACATCCGCACCCATGCCCCGATACGCCAAGGCTTCGGCTGGCGTTGTCAGTCGGGGCCCATAACAATGGGCAGCCACCAACTGCTGTTCGATGCCGTAAACGCGGCATTCGGCTGGCCAATGACGGCGGGCCGTTTCGACCAGAACCGCCGCACATCTTGGACACACGATTTGCTTGCCCGAACAGTCAAAGCTCTGGCGGTCAGGAAGCAGTGAAAACGGGGTCTGCGTCAGTTCAATGATGTCGGCGGTCACCACCATGTCGCCCGGCTGGATCGCCTTGTTGACGGCGCCTACAGTCGAGCAGGCGAGAACTTGCCGTACACCCGCCCGCATCAATACCCAGAACGCGCGGCGATGGCAGGAATGGTCGATACGGTCGCGGGGATTGCCGTGCGAATACATGCACAACGCACGTTTTGCTCTCCCTTCGGCTGTGATGGACGCATCGAACTCGAGCAGCTTCCAGTTGTCGGTACGACCGAAAGGCGTTTCAAAACTCATGTCGCGCCGCAACGTGCGCACACCATCGAATTCGACATCTTCCGGGAAGGCAAGCCCCCAGTTTGCCGACCCGGTGATGATGGCCAACCCTACCTGAGGGATGTCCGTCGAATGATCCGTCAGATCGTCGGCTGCATGGTGATTGGTGGGCATGTTTCCAGTCTCGGTCAGGATTTTTGGCGAAGGGTCACAATCAGGACCACGGCCACGACGATGACGGTCCACAATGTCGAGATCGCCGCAATGGTCGGATCGATCTGATCGCGCAGCGACAGGAACATAAGCTTCGGCATCGTGCTGTTGCGACCGCTTGCGATGAAGATCGAAATCACAGACTCGTCGAGCGAAGTCAGGAACGCCATCAATGTCGCCGACAGCAAGCTGATCCGAAGTTGCGGAACGATTATTCCGCCAATGGCTCTGGCCCAGTTTGCACCGAGGCTGCGCGCCGCCTGGACCTGGTTCCAGTCAAAGCGGGCGAGAGCCGGCAGCAACACAATGCAGGCGACCGGAACGGCCAGCACCACATGTCCGACCAGCACACCGAATAGCGTTCCGATCAGATGTTGTGCAGCCAAGACAAAGAAGAGACCGATCGCAAGCAGGATACCCGGGGTGATCGAGGGGGTTAGCAGGACGCTCTGGATGATCGCAGCGGTTTTTCCGCCCAGCCGATTCATTGAAATGCAGGCGAGCAGCGCAAACGGCACCGCGATCAACGCCGTCAATGTCCCAAGGATCAAACTCGTTCTGAGCGCAGCCATCCACGTTGCCGAGCCGAAGAAGTTCTCATACCAACGCAACGAGTAGGCGTGCGGCGGAAACTCGAGGAGATTCGACGCCGAAAAGGAAAGCGGCACCACCACGAGCGTTGGCAGCATCAGAAATGCCATGACAAGAGCGGCAAAGCTCCAGAGCAAAATGCGGGCGAGCCTGTTTTGCGGATAGGCTTCAAGCATGGGGGGCTTCCACTGTGTTCTGGGCCACCAGGCGGCGTGCCGCCAGCAACATCACACCGATCAGCGCCATAAGAACGAGGAGCAGAATGCCCAGGACGCTCGCCGACCCCCAGTCCTGAAAGGTCGATAGTGTACGCTCGATCCGGGTAGAGAGAGGATTTACCTTGCCGCCGCCAAGCACCGCCGGCGTGATGAAAAAACCTATGGCGTAGATGAGGACGATGATCGAACCCGAGAAGATGCCGCCCGCCGATAGCGGCAAAATGACCGTGCGGATGACCTGCCTGAGAGTGGCTCCCATGCTCGCCGCCGCGCGAATGAGATTTGGGTCGATATCGCGCATCGCAGCATAAACCGGCAGCAGAAAGAGCGGCAGCATGTAGTGCACCATGCCGATGAGCGTTCCGGTGAAGTTGTAGACCAGCGGCAATGGCTCCGCCGTCAGGCCTGAACCGGTCAAAGCCGCGTTGATCAGGCCATCGCGCCGCAAGAGCACGAGCCAACCATAGGTACGCACCAGAATGGAGGTCCACAGCGGCAGCATGACGAACGCCATCAGCACGTTGGCCACCCTTGGTCTGACGCTGGCCAGAGCCAGCGCCAGGGGGGTGCCGAGAAGAATGCAGGCCGCCAGCGTACCCAGGGACAGTTCGAGGGTCGTGACGAGCGCCGACCATGTCAGTCCGCTTGAAAGGACCTTCTGGTAATTGCCCACGGTGTACTCACCCGCGGTGGTCAGGAAGGACTGCCGGATGATCCAAAGGATGGGCAGTATCGCCGCCAGCCCAACGATGAACAGCGCCGGGAGCGAAAGTGAAAGAAAAAACCGCCGCTCGCGCCGTGCATCCGCAGCGAGCGCCGGATCCCGGACGACGGTCACGCCGTCGCTCCCGGTATGGCGTGAACCTTCGCTGCTGGTGCATATGCGGTCATCCGCTGACCGGCGGCAAGCTCGGCGCAGCCGCCGGCCAGCGCTGCCGGAATGCAGACAAGAACCTCTTGCCCACCGTCAAGCGCCAGCGTCAAAAGCCAGTTTTCGCCGCGGAACGCTTTGGCGCGCAGTATTCCTTCGAGAGCCACTCCGTTTCCCCCGACGAGCTTCGCATCAAGATGGAAGCTTTCGGCGCGGATCATCAGAGTTTCGCGTGATGGTTCGGCGCCGTCGATTCTGCGTGCTGAGCCTGGCGCCACAATGTTAGCCTCGCCCATGAACTCCGCGACGAAGCGGGTCGATGGACGATCATAAATTCGCTGCGGCGTATCTATCTGCTGGATGCGGCCAGAGTTCATCACCGCAATCCGGTCAGACATAATCAGCGCTTCGCGCTGGTCATGGGTCACATAGATTGTGGTGATCCTTAGATGATCATGCAGGCGCCGGATCTCATACTGCATGGTCTCGCGCAGATTCTTGTCGAGCGCCGACAGCGGCTCGTCCATCAACATCACGCGCGGTTCGAAGACGATAGCCCGCGCCAATGCCACCCGTTGACGTTGGCCGCCGGATAGTGCGGCAACATTGCGCTCCGCCAGGCCATCCAGCTTCACGCGGGCCAAGGTATCAAGCGCCCGCTGACGCGCCTCCGCTCTCGGTATCTTGCGCAGCACCAGCGGATACGCGACGTTCGCCAGGACATTCATGTGGGGAAACAGGGCGTAATTCTGGAATACTATGCCAATGTCTCGTTTGTTGGGCGGCAGGCGGGTGATGTCTCGATCGCCCAAGAGAAGTTTACCGGAATCCGGCCGGACAAAACCGGCCAGAGCCATGAGTAACGTGGTCTTGCCCGATCCCGATGGCCCTAGCAGCGTGAGGAATTCGCCAGCCTGAATGTCGAGCGAAACATCATCCAGTGCGACGTAGGATCCATAAGCCTTGTGCACGCTTTCGATGGTGATCGCGAGCGACTTCATCATGTGCTCCAGCCTTAAGGCGCGTCGCCTTCGACCGGCCTCACGCGACACGCTTTAGGTTCTTGTTTTCATGCATGTTGTTGTCGCAAAACCGCTGCACACTTTTGCGCGATATGCATTAGAGCTGAGAGTCAGCGGGCCATCATTTCATCGAAGGCTCTTTGGGCAGCCTCGCCATTCTTGACCCACCATTCTGAATTCGAAAACACCGACGTGCCAGCATTTTCAGGCGCGGTCGCAAGGGTCTTCAGACGGTCCTCGGGAATAAGGCCACCCTCATATGCCGCAGGATTGACTGGGCCGTAGGCAATGAAATCGGTCAGCTTCGCAACTCGCGCAGGCTGCGTCATCGCTGCGATGAGCTTCATCGCGGCTTCCTTGTTCGGCGCTCCCTTCGGCACCCCAAGGCAGTCCGTGCCGATGACCGAACCCTTGAACGTGTAGTCAGCCGCGCCGCCATCTGCTTTCACGGTTTGAGCCCGTCCGTTCCAGGTAATGACCAAATCCGCCTCACCATCTTTCAGCAACTGCGCGGACTGAGCTCCCGAGGTCCACCACACGGCGACATTTGGTTTGATCGCTTCAAGCCGGTTGATGGCGCGCTCTAGCCCTTCCGGCGTGCTGAGCACGGAATAGACGTCCGCGGGTGCCACGCCATCGGAGAGAAGCGCGATCTCGATCGAGTCTTGCGCATTGGCGCGCAACGCGCGCCGGCCAGAAAATTTGGCAACATCCCAGAATTCCGCCCACGTCTTCGGCGGGTTCTGGCCATAGGTCTTGGTGTTCCACGACATGACGGTGCCGTAGGAGTCGAACGGATAGCAGTAGTCGGACTTCGCACCCTCCGGCACGGATTTCGGATCGATGATCTTGTAGTCGAGTGGCTCAAGCAGCGATTGTGCGGCCGCCTGGGCACCTTCCGGTGAGCCCAGGTGAATGACGTCGGTCGTGACCGCACCCGATGTGACCTGCATCTTCAAGGCGGCTAGGCCGTCGCTTAGGGTCTCCTCGCGGACATCATAGCCGAGCTCTTTTGCAGCAGGCCCCCACATGGCTTCCTTCATGGCGTTGCCATAATCGCCACCTGCGGTCGTGATGGTGACTGTTTGCGCATGGACGGGCAAGGCAGCCGAGATTGCGAATGCTGTTAAGGAAATGCGTAGCCAGGACATAGGTTCTCCTCCCCAACTTTATCCAAATGTCGCTCAAAAGTGCCATTATTTTGTAATCGTAACGTTACGATTGCATCTGAATGCGCTGGAGTCAAGCTGCTTCCTGCGGGAGTTTGGATTGACCGGGATGTCGAATCCGGTAACGTTGGCGGTCAGCAAAATCAGCCGGCGCTTTCGCAAACGAAGTCGGGCGAACAATGGCCAATCTAAAGCAGATCGCGGCGGAACTTTCCCTCTCGGTGACCACGGTATCCCGCGCTCTGAAGGATGGGCCGGAAGTGCAGCCCTCGACCATAGCCCGCGTCAAGGAGGCGGCTAAGCGGGTCGGCTATTTACCAAATCATCATGGTCGCGCGCTCAAAACCGGTCGAACGCAGACGCTGACGGCAGTACTCCCGATGGAGACACGAGATCATCTGTCCGATCTGTTGAAGCTTCCTTTAATCGAAGGCATGACGTTGGCGGCGCGGCAAGCCGGTTATAGTCTGTCCATCTATTCCACCACTCCCGACGACGATCCCGTCGAGAGTGTGGAGCGGCAGCTCCAGGCGCGCAGCGCAGACGGCCTGATCATCACACGCCTGGTGTCGGCTGATCCGCGCGTCAAGCTGCTGCTGGATAAACGCATGCCATTCGTCGCGTTTGGAAGAACCGACCTGGATATCGCGTATCCTTATGTCGATGTCGACAATGAACAGATTGCCTACGAGGCGACCCGGCGGCTCATGGATAAGGGCTGTCGACGCATTGCGCTGCAACTTCTCGTTCCGGAGGACCAAGCGAGTGCCATGCGTCTTTCCGGGTATGGAAGGGCAATGGCCGAGGCCGGTATTCCGATCGACCAATCGCTGATCGGTCATGGCATGTTCACCATGGAATCGAGCGCAGGCTGGTTCGATCGCTTGCTGGCGTCATCAGATCCGCCGACGGGCTTGGCGTGCGCCAACGAACTGGGCCTTCTGGGAGCGTTGCACGCCCTCGGCAAGCGGGGTCTTACACCAGGCCGCGACGTCCACATCGTCACCCGTGACAGCACGCGGCTGGCACGTTTCCTGCCGGCAAAGATCGGAGTTCATTCCGTGGATATGGCGGGTGTTGGACGCAAACTTATCGAAGTCCTGGAGAGCCGGATCATCAATCCGCTTGGGCCGGTGGAGACAGTCTTGGTGCAAGGCAGATTCGAGCCGGCCGAATAGTCCGGGCTGCCGTCAGGGGGCCACCTCGTCTTGAACCGGCCGGATCAGCGCCTTTGCGGCAGCTGCTCCCGCTGCAAGGATGCGATCCGACAATTCCGTCCCTTCCAGGGCGCGGGCCAGTTGAAGCGCGCCGATGAGCGTTGCAAACACACCCAACGCAACGCCCTCTGGATCATTGGTCGGCGGCAGAGCGTCGGCTATCTGACGCACCAGGGATTGGGCGCGTTCGGCATAGAGGGCCCGCGTTTCAGGCGGCTGCCGCGCTATTTCCGGCAGTAGCGCGGCCGAAGCGCAGCCCTTTCCAGGATTGTCCCGGTGCTCGGCCGATAGATATGCCCCTATGGCCATTTCCGGACCGCCGGCGGCCAACGCTTCCTGCACTTGCTGCGACTGCGCGTCCAGGGCCGCCGCCACGCTTTCACGGACGAGCTCCGCCTTGGACTGAAAGTGCGGATAGAAGGCCCCGTTCGTCAGCCCGGCGTCGCTCATGATGGTCGCCAGCCCGGACGCCGCGATGCCGTCAGATCGAAAACGTTCGGCGGCGACCTCCATGATCCGGCTGCGTGACGCGTCTTTTCGGCCCTTTTCGTAGCGCATGTCTTCTTTCCTGCCCTGCTATTGCATTATGCTCATAATCTGATATTACGACCATAATTCAATTCGTGGAAATAAGCTAGACCTCTCGAACCTGGAACATCAAAAATGAATGGGAATTCTGAAAAAACCGCAATCGTGACCGGAGCCTCCTCGGGCATTGGCCGCGCCAGCGCCGAGGCCTTGGCGCGGGCGGGGTTCACTGTCTTTGGCACAAGTCGCCGCAAGACCAGTAATGGCCCGGAAGGGGTGACCATGCTGGCATGCGACGTGACCGATGATGCGGCCGTCACTGCGCTCGTTGCCACCGTGCTCGCGCAGACCGGCCGGATCGATCTCCTGGTCAACAATGCCGGTGTCGGCCTGCTAGGGGGTGCCGAGGAATCCTCGGTCGCACAGGTACAAGCCCTGTTCGACGTCAATCTGTTCGGCGTCATGCGGATGACCAACGCAGTATTGCCGTCGATGCGGCGGCGCGGCCAAGGGCGCATCATCAATATCGGCTCCATTCTGGGATTGGTACCCGCGCCATACTCAGCGCATTACTCGGCAGTCAAGCACGCGCTCGAAGGCTATTCGGAATCGCTCGACCACGAGGTGCGCGCCTTCAACGTCCGCGTTTCCGTCATCGAGCCGGCATTCGTCCGCACCGTCTTCGACCAGAACGGCATCGAGCCGGATTCGCTGTTGAAGGAATACGATCGGGCTCGAGCCGGGCTCAAGGCGTTGCTGGGCGATGTGATGCCGATAGCCGATCGGCCGGAAGTGGTGGCGAATGTGGTCGTCAAGGCGGCGACCGATGCCCGTCCGCGACGGCGTTACACCGCTGGCAAGGCAGCGCGCCAGGTCAGCCTGCTGCGCCGCTTTGCCCCCGCGGGGATGTTCGACAAGAGCCTGCGCAAGCAGTTCCGCTTGCCGGTCTGAACAACAGAGCCAGGGGATTTCGCGCATATGCGACTAGCAACCACAACACATTTGGTCAGGCCCTTGTGCGCAAACTCATCCTGGCTGGCACGGGGCCGGCCGGTGGCGAAGGCATCGACAAGGTGACGCCGCTGACGATCGTGGACATGATCAAGGGCGCGCTGACCTTGCGGGATCCGAAATACTATCTCTTCTTCACAACGACGCCGAATGGGCGCCGCGCCGCAAACGCATTTCTGCAACGGCTGAAAGAGCGCCGGTCCAACCGGGACAAGGCGGTATCGCTGAGCGCCTTCGGCGCGCAACTCAAGGCGATCAAGGCCTACGGACTCCAGGCGCCGCAAGACCTGAGCGCTATCCGCATTCCCACTTTGGTTGCGAATGGCGACCAGGACAGGATGGTGCCGAGCAGCAATACCTACGATCTCGCCGGGCGTATCCCAGGGGCGCATCTGGTTATCTATCCGGATGCCGGGCATGGCGGGGTAGTTCAGAACTACGCCGATTTCGTCCCGAAAGCCCTGTCCTTCCTCGAGGCTGAGGTCTTGCCGCAGGGCGGCCATGCAACTGAAAACGTTCGGCTTGTTTTGTCGCGGAACACCAACAGACATTCTTAGAAAGTAACTGCCATGAAGGCATTCGTTGTCGATAAATATAATAAAAAGGGCCTTCTGCGGCTGGCCGAAATGCCGGAGCCGCAGCTCCAGGACAGCGATGTCCTGGTCGAGGTTCATGCCGCAGGGGTGAACCTGCTCGATTCCAAGGTCAGAACCGGAGAATTCAAGCTCATCCTGCCCTATCGCCGGCCCTTCATCCTGGGCCACGACGTGGCTGGGAAGGCCGCGCGATGGCGGGATTGGGACATTCGCCGAGTTCATCGCCATGGATGAAGCCGATGTGGCCTTGAAGCCTGAGAATCTCAGCATGGAAGAGGCGGCCTCGATTCCCCTGGTCGGTCTCACCGCCTGGCAGACGCTTATCGACAGGGCAAACCTGAAGAAGGGACAGAAGGTCTTCATCCAGGCTGGTTCCGGGGGCGTGGGAACATTCGCTATTCAGTTGGCCAAGCACCTCGGCGCGACCGTTGCGACAACCGCGAGCGCGTCGAGTGCCGATCTGGTGAAAAGTCTCGGCGCCGATGTCGTCGTGGACTACAGGCAAGAAGACTTCGAGAAGGTTCTGTCGGGCTACGATGTCGTCTTGAACAGCCAGGACGCCAAGACGCTCGAAAAATCCCTGAGCGTGCTGAAACCGGGTGGCAAGCTCATCTCCATCTCGGGTCCACCGGATTCCGAGTTTGCCAGGGAAAAGGGACTGAATTTTATGCTGAGGCTGGTGCTGCGCTTCCTGAGCCGCGGAATTCGGGCCAAAGCCAAGCGCCGTGCCGTGCAGTTTTCGTTCCTTTTCATGTGGGCGCAGGGCGATCAGCTGAGCAAAATCACCTCCCTAATCGAATCCGGCGCGATCCGCCCGGTTCTGGATCGGGTCTTTCCATTCGAAGCGACCAATGAGGCTCTGGCCTATGTCGAAACAGGACGCGCCAAGGGCAAGGTCGTCATCAAGGTCAGATAGCAGTTGCCTCGAACGCAGCCCTGAGCGTCTCGAACGGCGCCAGGGCGCCGCGCACCTGTACGACGGCGGCGGCGACGCGATGGGC
Source organism: Mesorhizobium sp. M1163 (assembly GCF_040318415.1). NCBI lineage: Bacteria > Pseudomonadati > Pseudomonadota > Alphaproteobacteria > Hyphomicrobiales > Phyllobacteriaceae > Mesorhizobium > Mesorhizobium sp. M1163. Next base: position 9,324 of record NZ_JAMYMF010000065.1, read on the forward strand.
GCGCTGCACCGCCTCAGTCGGCGCATGGCCGGCAAGGCGGGCGGCGAGATAGGCGCCATTGAAGGAGTCGCCGGCGCCGGTGGTGTCGACCGGGGTGGCGACGTGTACCGCCGGCACGGTTTGCAAGGTTCCGTTTTGCGCGATCAGCGCCGGTTCCTCGCCGTTCTTGACGACGACCTCGCCGACCAGCTTTCGCAGCCGTTCGGCTGTTTCCTGCGGTGTCGTATCACCAAACAGCATCTGCTCGTCGGGAAAGGTGGGTAGCGCGATGTCGGCGACGGCGAGCGCCTCGAGGATCGCGGCCTGCGCTTCCTCGCTTTGGCGCCACACCCGCGGCCGGTAATTGGGATCGAAGGCGATCAGCGAGGCGGCCGCGCGCGCCTTGGCCACGGCCGTCAGCAGTACCTTGCGCGCACCCTCGTCGAGGATTGCCAAAGTGATTCCGGAAAAATAGACCAGCGCCTGGTTTTCAAGGCTTTTCTGTAAAGCGGCTGGGTCCGAAGCCAACTGCCTCGCGGCCGCATCGGCCCGCCAATAGGTGAACGAACGTTCGGCGCCGGTCAGCGTGATCGCATAGAGGCCGGGGCGGGCGCCCGCTATCACCGGGCTGGCGCCGACGCCGATGCCGTTTTCGGCGAGGAATTTGATCTGGTCGCCCGAGAACGGGTCGTCGCCGAAGGCCGAGACATAGGTCGCCGGCCGCTCGCCGCTCAAGGCATGCAGCGCCCATAAAGTGTTGAACGTGTCGCCGGCAAAGCCCATGCGCCAGTTCGGCCCGGCCTGGCCCGAAAGCTCGAGCATGCACTCGCCGATCGAGGCGACGCCGTTTCCTGCCATGAAGTACTCCTCCATCCGTGCAATTGCGGTGCTGTAGCTTTTTGCGGCCGGCAGCGCCATGCTTGGCGACGGCGGATTCTTGCGCTGGGCGCGATTTCCCACAGGGGCGTGGGACGCGATCTGCCCAGCGAATCGTTATCCGCAGAACAGGAATGGGTTTGGCATCGTTATGGCGTTATCTTCTTGGAGGCTTCGGCCTGGCTGCTTTGCTCGCCGGTGTGCTGGCCGTCGTCTATCTGACGGCGCCGCATGCGCCGCAACCAAGCTCGGACGTCGGCCGTTCAAGGACGACGGCGAACAAGCTGTTCGTGGCGACTTTCGAGCCCGAGAAAGGCGTCATCCGGCAGGGCGAACTGGAGTCCTGGCTGCTCACATTGAAAACCGTCGAGGGTGCGCCGGTGGAAGGTGCTGCGATAACGATTTCCGGCGGCATGCCGCAGCACAAGCACGGTCTGCCGACCAGCCCGCAGGCGACCGATTACCTCGGCGAGGGACGCTATCGCATCGACGGCGTGAAATTCACGATGAGCGGGTGGTGGCAGTTGCATTTTGCCATTTCCGCCGCGGCCGGTTCGGACACTGTCGTCTTCAACGTGGTGCTGTGAGCCATAGATGAGCCGGTTTTCCAGTCTTCTCGCGTTGGTGATGGTGGCCGTGCTCGCCGGCTGCGGCAGGCCGGAGTTTTCCGACGCCGAGAAGCAAACCGTCGCCTCATTGGCGCTGTCCAAGCTGCCGCCGCTGAAGCCCGACACGACCAATCGCTTTGCCGAGGTGCCGGCCGCCGCGGCACTCGGTTCGACGCTGTTCTTCGACACCGGGATGAGCGGCGGCGGCACCGTATCCTGCTCGACCTGCCACAAGATCGACCGCCAGTTCCAGGACGACCTGCCGCAAGCGGTCGGCGTCGGCCGCACCAACCGGCGTACCATGCCGCTGGCCGGCGTCGCGCATGATCCCTGGTTCTTCTGGGACGGGCGGCGCGACAGCCTGTGGGCGCAAGCACTGACGCCGCTCGAAAATCCGCTGGAGCAGGCCGGCAACCGCGCCGCCTTCGCGCATTACATCAAGGGCCGTTTCGGCGAGCGCTACGAGCGCATCTTCGGGCCGCTGCCGGACCTTTCGGGTGTGCCGGCCAATGCCAGCCCGCTCGGCACCGATGCCGAGAGGGCGGCCTGGAACGCCATGCCGGAGGCACAAGCCGAGGAGGTCAATCGCGTCTTTGCCAATATCGGCAAGGCGATCGCCGCCTTCGAGCGCTCGATCGCGCCGCCGCAGACACGCTTCGACCGTTTTGCTACCGATCTTGCGGTGGGCGCCGAGCCGCAAGGCGACGCCGTCTTTTCGCCGGAGGAAATCCTCGGCCTGAAGCTGTTCATCGGCAAGGCCAATTGCGTGACCTGCCACAACGGCCCGCGTTTTACCGACGGCAGTTTTCACAACACCGGCGTGCCGCCTGTCGCGGGCCTGCCGCCGGATCGCGGCCGCGTCGACGCGGTGGCGCAGGTCGAGGCCGATCCGTTCAACTGTTTCGGCACCTTTCGCGACGGTGATGCCAGCGCCTGCCGCGAGTTGCGCTTCATGGTCAAGGCCGGGCCGGAACTCATTCGTGGGTATAAGACGCCGTCGCTGCGCGGTGCCGCCACCCGGCCGCCCTACATGCATGCCGGGCAGTTTTCCTCGCTGGACGAAGTGGTGGCGCATTATTCCAAGGCGCCGGCCAGTGTCGAAGGTGTATCCGAGATCCACCCGCTGCAGCTTTCGGACCGCGAACGCGCGGCTCTGGTGGCGTTTTTGAAGACGCTGGCGGAGTGAGGCCGGGTTTGTGTCGACAAGAGCGGACCACCGTCTTGGGCCGCCAAATAACGTTGACACGATGCAGGGTCGCTGCTCATGATAACCAAGGCGCAAAGTGCGATACCTCAGGCTGTGGGAGGATAAAATGCAGCCACTTGAAATCGACGCCAGGCCTCAACCTGTTTCAATTGACCCCGCCAAGACCGCAGTTCTCGTCGTGGACATGCAGAATGACTTCGGCTCGAAAGGCGGGATGTTCGACAGAGCCGGCATCGATATCTCCGGGATTCAGCGGGCTGTCCGCCCTACCGCAAGTGTTATAGCGGCCGCCCGCAAATCGAGACTGCCCGTCATCTATCTGAAGATGGGATATCATCCCGACCTTTCGGATCTTGGGACGTCGGACGCCCCCAATCGTCTCCGACATCTCCAGATCTTTGGGGTCGGTGAGAACATGACAGCGCCGGATAGCAGTGAGAGCCGGATTCTGATCCGCGACACCTGGGGAACAGATATCGTCAACGACCTAAGGCCGGAGGCGGGGGATGTTGTCCTCTACAAAACCCGGTTCAGCGGTTTCTACGAGACCGAACTCGATGCGGTCCTGAAGACCGCAGGCGTCAAACACCTGATCGTGACAGGGTGCACGACCAGCGTGTGTGTGGAGTCGACAATTCGGGATGCCTTCTTCAGGGACTATCACTGTATCCTGCTGACGGATTGCACGAGCGAACCGATCGCGTCGGATGCACCCAGGAGCAATCATGACGCCTCGATTACGCTCGTGCAGATACTCTTTGGATGGACATCGACGTCCGACCATTTCCTGAGGGCGATCGAGGAGCAATTTCAGGAGCGTCTTGAACGAGCCGGATGAGCTGACGAGATATCAGTGAGCGCCTACCGATCCTTCACCGTCTCCATCGCCACGAAGGTCGAGGTCTGGGCGACGTGCGGCAAGGCCGAGATGCGTTCGCCGAGCACGCGCCGGTAGGCGGCGATGTCGGTGGTGCGGACCTTCAGCAGATAGTCGAAGCTCGATGCCATCATGTGGCACTGCTCGATCTCCGGCACCGTCTGCACGGCGCGGTTGAAGGCGTCGAGCGCGGCCGAGCGGGTGTCGGACAGTTTCACCTGGACGAAGGCGACATGGCCTTCGCCCATGCGCTCGCGGTCGACGATCGCCTGGTAGCCCCTGATAAAGCCGTCCTTCTCCAGCCGCTTCACCCGCGCCTGCACCGGCGTCTTCGACAGGCCGACTTTTGCCGCCAGTTCCGACATGGAAAGCCGGCCGTTGCTGCCCAGGGCCGACAGGATGTTTCTGTCGATGCGGTCCAATTGGTCTTCTGCCATCGGATTCCTGGTCGAATTGGAGGTGATTGGCCATAATGATAGATCAATCGACCTGTCCTGTCGATTTCTTTGGACCGGACGAAATCCCTACTTATGTTAGCTTGCGCCATTCGGTCCGGTGACCGCCGGCCCGCTTCCTTATGCTCGCTCTACAGGACCGCCATGCCAGCGCTCGACACCATCCGCCAGCAAATCCGTGCCAATTATTTGCCCGACGAAGACCAGGCGGTGAAGCGGCTGGCCGAGGCGGCCGGGCTGTCCGTGCACGATCGCAAGGCGATTTCGGCCCGTGCCGCCGATCTGGTGCGGGCGGTGCGCGGCTCGTCCGATCCGCGGCTGATGGAAGTGTTCCTGTCCGCCTACGGCCTCTCGACCAAGGAGGGCGTGGCGCTGATGTGCCTGGCCGAAGCGCTGCTGCGGGTGCCCGACACCGAGACGATGGACGACCTCATCGCCGACAAGATTGCGCCGCACGACTGGTCGGCGCATTCGGGCGGTTCGAGCTCGATCTTCATCAATGCATCGACCTGGGCGCTGATGCTGACCGGCCGCGTGCTCGACGAAGGCGAGGGCGGCATCGAAGGCACGCTACGCGCCATGGTGCGCCGGCTGGGCGAGCCGGTCATCCGCAAGGCAGTCGCCGCCGCGATGCGCGAGATGGGCGAGCAGTTCGTGCTCGGCCGCACCATCGCCGAGGCCGTCAGGCGCGGCCGGCCGATGACGCAGAAGGGCTATCTCTATTCCTTCGACATGCTGGGCGAAGCGGCCCGCACCGAGGCCGACGCGCTGCGCTATCTCAAGGCCTATGCCGACGCCATCTCTTCGCTCGATGCCGGCGCCAACGGCCCCGACATCCGCCAGAACCACGGTATTTCGGTCAAGCTGTCGGCGCTGCATCCGCGCTATGAAGTGACCCAGAAAGAAAAGATGCTGCCGGTGATGGCCGAGCGGCTGTTGTCGCTGGCGCTGGCGGCGCGCCATTCGCGCATGGGGCTCAACATCGACGCCGAGGAAGCCGACCGCCTCGATTTGTCGCTCGACGTCATCGAGCGGGTGTTGGCCGAGCCGGAGCTTGCCGGCTGGAACGGCTTTGGCGTCGTCGTCCAGGCCTATGGACCGCGCGCCGCCTTCGTCATCGACTGGCTCTACGCTCTGGCCAGGAAATACGACCGCAGCATCATGGTGCGGCTGGTCAAGGGCGCCTATTGGGACACCGAGATCAAGCGGGCGCAGACGCTCGGGCTCGACGGCTATCCGGTCTTTACCCGCAAGGCCAACACCGACGTCTCCTACTTGGCCTGCGCGAAGAAGCTGTTGTCGATGACCGACCGTATCTATCCGCAATTCGCCACTCACAATGCCCACACCGTCGCCGCCATCCTGTCGATGACGACGGAGCGCGATACATTCGAGTTCCAGCGCCTGCACGGCATGGGCGAAGCGCTGCATGAGACGGTGCGGCGGGCCGAAGGCACGCGCTGCCGCATCTATGCGCCGGTCGGCGCGCATTCCGACCTGCTCGCCTACCTGGTCCGCCGGCTGCTGGAGAACGGCGCCAATTCCTCCTTTGTCCACCAGCTCACCGACGAGGAGGTCGAGCCCGAGGACATTGCCCGCGACCCGCTCGAAACGGTGGAGAAACAAGGCCCCGCCGCCAATCCGGCGATCGTGCCGCCGTCGGCGATCTTTGGCCCCGGCCGGCGCAACTCCAAGGGTTTCGATATCACTGACACGCTGACGCTGGCGGCGATCGACAAGGCCAGGGCCGAGTTCGCCGGGCCGGAGCGCTGGCACGCCAAGCCGGTCAGCCGCGCCGCCGGCTACGGCAAGCAGCGTCCGGTGGTCAATCCGGCAAAACCTTCGGAAGTGGTCGGCACGGTCAGCGAGGCCGGCGCCAAGCAGGTCGAGACCGCCGTGCGCATCGCCGTCGAGGCACAACCGGCATGGGCAAGACACCCCGTCGCCGAGCGCGCCGCCATCCTCAACCGGGCGGCCGATCTCTATGAGGCGAACGCCGTCGAGTTCTTTGCGCTCGCCGCCCGCGAGGCCGGCAAGTCGCTGGCCGACGGCGTTGCCGAGGTGCGCGAGGCGGTCGATTTCCTGCGCTACTATGCGGCCGAGGCCGCCAATGCCGAGGCGGGCACCGAGGCGCGCGGCGCCATCGCCTGCATCTCGCCGTGGAATTTTCCGCTCGCCATCTTCACCGGGCAGATCGCGGCGGCACTCGTCACCGGCAATTCCGTGATCGCCAAGCCGGCCGAGCAGACGCCGCTGATCGCTTTCCGCGCTGTCCAACTGCTGCGCGAGGCCGGCGTACCGGAAGACGTCATCCAGCTTCTGCCCGGCGACGGTCCCTCGGTCGGCGGCCCGCTGACCGCCGATCCGCGCATTGCCGGCGTCTGCTTCACCGGCTCGACCGATGTCGCCAAACTGATCGAAAAGCAGCTAGCCGAGACCGCCGCGCCCGATGCCATGCTGATCGCCGAAACCGGCGGCCTGAACGCCATGATCGTCGATTCCACGGCGCTGCCTGAACAGGCGGTGCGCGATATCCTGGCCTCCGCCTTCCAGAGTGCCGGCCAGCGCTGCTCGGCACTGCGCATTCTCTACGTGCAGAAGGACGTCGAGAAGAAGATGCTGGAGATGCTGAAAGGCGCTATGGAAGCGCTCAGCCTCGGCGACCCCTGGCGGATCTCGACCGATGTCGGCCCGGTCATCGACGACGAGGCACAAGCGTCGATCCGCGACTATTGCACGAAAATGGGCCTGCAGGGCCGGCTGATCGCCAAGCTCGAAGCGCCGAAGGACGGCCGCTTCGTCGCGCCGCACGTCTTTAGGGTCAAGAGCATCGAGGAGTTGGAACGCGAGGTGTTCGGCCCGGTGCTGCACGTCGCCATCTTCGATGCCGACGAGATCGATGCGGTGATCGCCGCGATCAACCGCAAGGGCTACGGCCTGACCTTCGGCCTGCACACCCGCATCGAAGGCCGCGCGCAGCATTTCGTCGACGGCATCCATGCTGGCAACATCTACGTCAACCGCAACCAGATCGGCGCCGTCGTCGGGGCGCAGCCCTTCGGCGGCGAGGGGCTTTCCGGCACCGGACCGAAGGCGGGCGGGCCACATTATCTCCGGCGCTTCCGCAAGGGGCCGGAGGCCGGCACCCATCTTGCCGAAGGCCGCAAGGTGACGGCGACCGAGCTCGCCGACAATCTGCCGGACCCGGCCTTTGGCGGCTGGTCGACGCGGCCGGATCGCGTCGCCATCCTGAGGAAACATCTGCGCGGCAAGGGTGCCGCGGCCATCGGTGCCGCCGCCGGCATCGATTTCGGCCAGGTCGACCTGCCCGGGCCGACCGGCGAGGCCAACACGCTGTCGCTGTCGCCGCGCGGGCGCGTGCTGTGCCTCGGTCCCGACGCGGATACCCTGCTTGCGCAGACGATCCAGGCGCTGGCCGCCGGCAATGCCGTGCTCGCCGTCGCACCTGGCGCGCCTGCGGCACTGTCGGCGCTGACCGGCAAGGGCCTGCCGCTGGCGGCGATCGACGGCCGTCCGGACCCGGTCGAAGCGCGCTCGCTGCGGGTCGATGTCGTCGCCTTTTCCGGTACGCCCGAGGCCGCGCGCATCGTGCGCAAGGTCATCGCCGACCGCGCCGGCCCGATCGTACCGCTGGTCAGCGAAGTGTATTATCCGGCCGCCTATGCGCACGAGCGCGCCGTCTGCGTCGACACCACGGCGGCGGGCGGCAATGCCAGCCTGCTGGCCGCGGCATAGGGTTTCGCCAGGGATAGTGTCCTGAAGGTTCTGCAAAAAGTTTTGGAGAGAGAACGGCGCTTGCTCTGAAGGGCGAGCGGCCATGGCACGGTGGT
>NZ_JAMYMF010000066.1:0-16806 GCF_040318415.1 Mesorhizobium sp. M1163
ACAGGCTCGGACCTTGGATCACAAACGCATTGAGGTGATATGCGAAGATAGCCTTGACGACAAAGTCCCCATGTGAGCGGGGTGGGCGGCGAGTCGCGACCGGAAAGGCCCGCCGTGGGAGGCGGACCGCATCCGAAGGACCGGAACGAAGAGGAGGACCCTGAGCGGCACGCGAGGGTTGCGGGCTGCCGCGGCGGGCCTAGAAGGGAGTGCCGCCCACCCCGCGCCACCGGGAAAGGCCAACAGACAAACCCCGCCGCCCGCAAGGGCGGCGGCCGTCTCAGCCCGAAGGGCTGCCCACGCCAAGGGGCGAAGCCGAATGGCCGAGACCGCCTGAGCTTGCCGAAGAAAAGCGGGCTCGGTTCACGAGCACCTGGTGCGCGTCGTCAGGCGCGCGGGCGCCCGCCAGGACGGCAGGCTGGACAGATTTTTCGAACGGATCGCGATAAATACTTCAAATGAATGCTGCACCGAAAACATGTGCGATGCAGCATTTTCGCAAGCATTTACCACGGACGCTCAGACCCGAGACTTCCGCCACCCAGCCTTGCGCGCGGCTTCCTCCGAACAAAACCAGCGCTCGCCTTTCAACAGGTTGATGCGCGTCTCCCAGTAATATTCCTGTCCGGGAACATGATAGATTCGCTCGCCCGTGTTGTAGCTGATATTGGCTTTGATGTTGCAGCCGACAGCGGCAGGGCCGATTTCGAAGGCAAGAAAGCCAGCCAGGATTGTTCCACCAGCAACGATCTTTGCCCACAACGGAACGTCCTTCGAACGATGGCGCTCGCCATACCTGCGACGGTTGTACCGATTGTCTTGATAGCGATGGTTGCCCACGCCCCTTCTCCCCGAAGAGAGAATGCGACGTTTGCAGCCTGGAGTCTATAAGTCTGGTCTAATTCACCGGCCCTGTTCCGAACCATTGAATGAACGGCGCATCCTTACCCGTGATATCCTTCACCGTCTTTAACAGCGCGTCATGGGTGCGTTGGAGAGCCAGGTAATGGTTGCTGCTAGGTGATAGAAGCGGCTGGACGATGCTCTTGTGCAGCCGTTCCGCCTCCGCCAGAAAGCGCTCGATTTCAGCCTGTGAAAGCTGCTTGGAAAGTTTGGTCCTAGCCATTGCGATCTCCGTTGAGGAATCGCCCCACCTAGGATTATCATCCTACATCGGCATGGCCTGGTAAAGACCACCCGCAGCGGAATGGCAGCTTGCCGAAGAAAAGCGCGCTCGGTTCACAGCACCGGCGCGAGCCGTTAGGCGCGCGGGCGCCCGTTAGGACCGCAGGCTGGACAGAATCTCGCACGGATCAGCGTCAAGCGCCGCAGTTAAGTCGAGAAACTCGATGACGTCGAGACGACGCTCTCCACCCTCGTACTTGGCCACGAAGGATTGGGGACGATCAAGCTTCTCGGCCACCTGCGCCTGAGTCAGGCCTTTGGCCTTGCGCAGGGAAACCAGCTGGGCCAGAAACCGCTGGTGGCGGGGCGATCGAAGAGACTTGGGCATGTAGGCGAACCGGTCGGGTAAAGACCGGATCAGCGACTAATCCCGGTTTCGGATTATCCCATTTTGGGATATGCTGCGGGCGCTCAACAGGCGAGGTTCGCAGGCATGAATCGATCAATGGGAACAGATGAGACTCGAAACTCAACTCTGTGCGACGAAGTCCCCTGGTCGGAGAACCTCACGAGCTACGACAGGGAGCATTTCACGATCTACCTGAGGATCCTGGATGCCTGCGCCGACAATGCCAGCGAAGAGGAGATGGCTGATCTCATTCTCGGCATCGACCCGGCCCTTGAACCGGTCCGCGCCCGCAAGGCTCTTCGCAGCCATATCGACCGGGCGAACTGGATGGTGACGACTGGCTACAAGGAACTGTTCGCCGGCTGACGCACAGCACGGATTGTCATGCTCTTCAAACAAGGAAGTTCAGATACCCGCCATTCATGAGCGCACGGCCGCGAGAGACAGCGCGGCTGGAGCGGTCACAACTGGTTCGCGTGCTGTTTGACTGCCATTTCTAGTGCTTGGCTCAGAGGCACCGCCTTCGAGAACAGGAAGCCCTGAGCGGTCCTGCAGCCAAGCTTGTGCAGGGTTTGCCGATCCGCCTCTGTTTCGACGCCCTCGGCCATGACCTCGATCCCGAGCATGTTACCGAGATCGATGACCGATTTGACAAGCAGTCGGTCCTCTCGGGATTTGGCCAAGCCGCGAATGAAGCCCTGGTCTATTTTCACCTTGCGTATCCGACTGTCCTTGAGCGATGCCAACGTGGAAAAGCCGGTGCCGAAGTCATCGAGCGCGATGGAAATGCCGGCATGTGAAAGCCGTCCGAGCTTTTCATCCACTCTGTCCGGGTCCACCGGGGATTCTTCGGTAATCTCGATCTCGAACATTGTTGCAGGCAGAGCTCTTGCCGCCAGACCATCCAGAACCATGTCGTCGATATCGCCGGCTTCCAGTTCGCGCGGTGAAACATTCATCGCCACACGGAGATCACGACAGTCAGCTTTCACCAAGCCGTCGATAAAAGCACAACAGTCGGCGAATACGGTTTGCGTCAGCAGCTGAAGCATACCGGTTTCGCGTGCAGCTGTGATGATTTCGGGTGGAGAGATGGCACCATGAGTCGGATGGGACCACCTCAGCAAGGCTTCAAAACCGACCACGGCCTCGGTGTCGAGTTTCACGATCGGCTGGAACCAAGGTTGCAAGCTTCTCGTCTTTATCGCCGAATGAAGGTCCCGTTCGACGGACTGGCGGCGTTGCAGTTCCCTGTCGAGTTCGGCATCGAACAGGCAAAATTCGTTCCTGCCACGACGCTTGGCCGTATAAAGGGCGATATCCGCCCGCAACAACATTTCGGTCAGGCCCGGGCTTTCCGCCAGATATATTCCTATTGATGCCCCGACCCGGACGGACGCGACCTCGATATAGGGGCGGGCAATTTTGGCTATGATATTGGAGGCGAGATCACTGGCAGAAAGCGAAACCCTCGTTGAGGGAAAAAACAGCACGAATTCATCGCCGCCGATACGAGCGAGCGTTGAGCCTTCCGGTGCTTCCTCCTCTATGCGGCGGGCGATCCTGACAAGCAGTTCATCACCGGTCCTGTGACCGTAGGTATCGTTGACGGATTTGAACCCGTCCAGATCAATCAGCATTGCCACGAAGGGGCTATCCGCGGTCTCGAACCGTCCGATAGCGTGTTCGAGGCCACGCCTGTTGAGAAGGGCCGTCAGGTGGTCCTGCCTGGAACTGGCCTTCATCTCCGCCGCAAGCCGCTCGGCCTCATGCCTCAGGCGGCTCGCTTCGCGGAACCGTGCTTGCCCAACAAACGAAGCTCGAACCAAGCCGCCCATGAAGAGCAGAACGGTAAAAGCCAGAATGTAGTCTTCAAAATTGCCTTTCGCCAAAAGGCAACCCACCGTGATGAGGAGCGGAGGTGTGATGAAGTTGGTCGCCGCCGCGGCATACGAACTGCCGTATGTAACCGCACCAGCTGAAATGCCCGCCAGAATGACCAGATGCAGCGGTGCTTGAGGTGTCGTGTATCCAACAGTCAGGACGGCCAGGAAGGACCAGGCAAACCCTGCCAGAAGAGCAAGGATGCCAAACCAGCGAAGCCGCGGCAAAACCCCCACGAAATTGTCATGGCGCCCTGTTTCCTTTAGCTGATAACGCGCGAGTGCAAGGCGGGCGGCATTTATCGCATTGACGACCAGGAACCAGATTGCAGCGGCAAAGCCGCTGCCAGAAAGGGCGTGCACCGCCCAAATCAGGCCTGACAGGATAGCGCTTATCGGCATCGACACGAAGAGGCCGGTCCTCAGGTCAGCAAGCTGATCCTGACGGATTTTGGCCTCCAGCGTGTCTTCATTCTTCGGGGCCATGGACGGACCGGCTTGCTCCCATCGTTGTTCGCGACGACAAGCTTACGCAAGCCCACTGAAGGACGGGTTAACTATCCAGCGGGGGTAACCAGTGCGCTCACCATGGCTCCGGGTCGCACGTCTGCTGTTAGGATTGCCGGCTGACCATCGAGATCTTGACCGTGCTATGCCTTGATCCGAACCATCCCAGGATCGGCATCGTCACCATGGAAGCAGCCTTACGAACGGCATCAAACGCGCCCGGCGAGACAAAAGGAAGCCGGGCCGAGATAGCGTTCCAGAGCGGCAGCGCTGCCTGCGATTCACCGCCTGAGCATGGCCGAAATGCCATGGCGGATAAAGGGAAGATATTGGGCAAAGCGAAGCCCCGCATGTCTTGCAAGCCGTGCCGTCGGGTGCTCGCCTGAGTAGAGAGCGACAAGTACATTCGTAGCATGATAGAGCGGTGCCGCCGACAGACGCAGCCGCCTTTCGTATCTGCCGAGCATGTCGGGATCAGCAATGTCGCGGCGCTCACGACATGCCGCCAGGATTCCATCGGCGAGTTGCTTCTGGCCGCTGAGGCCGATGTTGAAGCCATGCGCGGTCACCGGGTGCATGCCGAGGGCAGCATCGCCGATCAGTGCCGCACTCGGAGCCCAGAACTTGTGCGCCCAGGTCGTGACCAGCGGATAGGCATGGCGGGTGCTTGCCAAGGTCATCTTTCCGAGGCGTCCTCGACACCGGCTCGTCGATTCCATCAGGAACAAATCGTCGTCGAGAGCAAGCAGTCTGTCGGCCTCGTTTGAGCGCAACGTGAGAAGCAGCGACGACACGCCTTCCATGAGCGGCAACATCGCTATCGTCTGATGGTGATCGAACCATTCGACCGCGATCTGGTGATGGGCGCGCTCGTGCCTCACCCGGCAAATCAGCATGGAGTTGCCAAGCCGATTGATGTCGGCCCCAATGCCGAGCAGGTCGCGCGTCGCGGACAGACGCGAATCCGCTGCAACGAGCAGCCGAGCGGCCAATTGCCTGCCATCACAGAGCTTTATGACTGCTTCTTTGTGGCTGGTTGTTGCATTGACGACCGAGTGGCCGCACAGCAGCTGGGCATGACCCTGGAAGTGGACAATCTTGAACAGGGCGTCGCGGATCCGACAATTTGGGACCAGAATTCCGAGTGGTTCCCCAGATCCGCTGGGAGAATCGAAGCACAGGGCGAAAGGGCTCGATCCGTTGAGCACACGCGCGCCTTGAAGTGGTGATTTGTCCGAAGCGGGGATGATATCCCAGGCGCCGAGCTCGCGAAGGATTCCAACCGAAGCGTGGGTCAGCGCGATCTCGCGACCGTCGAAAGCCGGTTTCGCCAGGGTTTCGAGTGACTGCCGTTCAACCACTGCCACCTTGAGTCGGCTCTGGGCAAGCGATGCGGCGAAGGAAAGTCCGACCGGCCCGGCTCCGACGACAATGATGTCGAATCTATCGACAGAGCCGGCCATCAGCGTGCCGCCATTGCGTCGGCTATCTGCGACGAAGGGCACTGGAACGCATCGCAATCGATCCACGGTTTGCGGCTCATCTCCCCAAGCGTCTCCACGCGACCTAACCGTCCGTTAGACATCCGTTCTCCGTTCAAAAATGCTCAATGAAACCATGCCTATGAAGAGATAACCCTGATGTGGATCAACCAGGCTCGATAAACGCGGCAACGGCGGGTTCACGGTCGACTGGTCGATCGCCACACCATGGTCTGGTCAGGTCATCATGGAATGGCCGGCTTCCCGTTCGGTGCGGCCCTTTCCTGGCCGAAAGTTCGGCAACGTATTCTGGCTGATCCGTTCGCACCCGTCGCGCGCCGAAATCGGCATGACGCGAAGCAACCGCGGAAAATATTCGAGCGAGTCCTCGCAGGGCAGGCTGGGTCAACTGCGTGGCTCGTCGCGGTCGATCAGGATCCGCTCGGCGGCGCCATCGAGATCTTCATATTGGCCGCTCCTCAAGGCCCACAGGAACCCCGCCAGCCCAAGCACTCCGAGGAACAGGGCCACAGGTATGAGGTAGGCGAGCGTCGTCATGAGGATTGTGCCAGTGCGCCAATGTCCGAGCGCCTGTCATGTCGGGCATCTTGCACCGATGCATTTGACACGAAACCTTGCAGACGTAGCGCATTGCCGATGACCAGGAGGGACGAGGCGGACATCGCGACCGCCGCGATCAGTGGTGTAACGTGCCCCAGAATGGCGACCGGCACGGCGATGCCATTGTAAACGATCGCGATGGCGATGTTCTGCCGGATCAGCCGTCCGGCCTTCCGCGAAATGTCTAAAGCAAGTGGGACCGCCAGAAGACTTTTACGCAGGAACACGAAATCCGCGGCGTTGCGACCGATATCCGCCGCCGTGGCCGGAGCGATCGAAACGTGTGCGGCGCCCAATGCAGGCGTGTCGTTGAGCCCATCGCCGACCATCAGGACCTTGTGGCCGGATCTGGTCAATGCTTCGATATGTTCGACCTTCCCGGAGGGAAGCAACGCGGGAACGAAGCGCTCGACGCCCAGTGCTTCCGCGACTTCGCCGCAGGCAGCTTCTGTGTCGCCCGACAGCATCTCCACCGACACGCCGGCGCCGTTCAGTTGCTCGATGGCCGCCTTGGCATCGGCACGCAGCTCATCCTCGAAATTGAAGGTCGCGACAACGATCCCGTCTTTCGTCAGGACCGTCCCGCCATAGCCATGTTTGCCTTCGCCGCCGGTCCGGGCTTTCCACTCACCCCATCCGCGGCGACCCAGCCGCCAGGTACTGCCCTCGGCGATGGCTTCGATGCCGAAGCCCGGATGCTCGCTGACGGACGCGAGTTTCGGCTGGCCGGCAAAGGCTGCATTGCCAGCGATTGCCTTCGAAAAGGGATGGCGGGAATGCGCTGCCATCTCGGCCGCCATGGCGAGCATCGTCGGATCGATCGACGGCGCATTGATCAGCCTTGGCAGTCCGAGCGTAAGCGTGCCGGTTTTGTCGAACAATGCCGTGTCGATCCCCGCCAGGCGCTCCATGGCGGAGCCGTCCTTGACCATGACGCCGCTTTCAAACAGCCGCCGCGCAGCGACCACCTGCACGATCGGCACGGCGAGACCGAGCGCGCACGGGCATGTGATGATCAAAACGGCGATGGCGATTGTTATTGCCCGGTGCCAGTCGCCGGTCGCCGCCATCCAGCCAAGGAATGTCACGAAGGCGGTGAGATGAACAACTGGAGCATAGAGTGCTGAAACGCGATCGGCGATGCGGCGATAATGTGCGCGACCGCCCTCGGCGGCTTCCATCAGCCGAACCATTTCCGCCAGGAACGAATCCTTCGCGGCAGCTGTCGCCTCGATGGTCAGCGGGCCGGTAAGGTTGAGCACGCCGGCCTGGATCGCCTCGTTTGGCGCCACGCTTCTGGGCGTGCTCTCGCCCGAAACCAGCGAGCAGTCGACGTCCGATGTCCCACGCGTGATCTTGCCGTCGACGGGGATCCTTTCGCCGGCCGCGATCAGCAACAGCATGCCCGGTTCGATCTCGCCAACCGGCAGATAGTCGCGTGCGCCATCGTCGCGCAGCACCATGGCGCCACGCGCGGCCAGTTGTGACAGGCCTTTCACGGCCGTCCGTGCCCGTTCCCGCATCACGTGATCCAGCGTGCGGCCGATCAGCAGAAAGAACAGCAGCGACACCGACGCGTCGAAATAGGCGTGGTCGCCATGGGTGATCGTCTCATAGAGGCTCATCGCATAGGCCAGCGACACGCCGACCGCGATCGGCACGTCCATGTTCATGCGGCCGTGACGCAAGGCATTCCAGGCCGACTTGAAGAAGATGCCGCCGGCGAAGGCGAGTGCGGGGATGGCAATCAAGGCCGAGACCCAATGGAACAGGTCGCGGGTCGCGCCTTGCGCGCCGGACCAGACGGAGACTGATAGCAGCATGATGTTGCCCGCCGCAAAGCCGGCGACCGCGACGGCGCGGATCAGTTCCGAGAGCATCTTGTCCTTCCCGTCAGCCTCGGGATCGAACAGGTGCGCGCCATAGCCCAGCCGTCCAAGTGTGGCGACGAATGGCGGAACCTCCTCGCCGCGCCACCGGACCGAAACACGTTTCGTCGAAAGATTGACACGAGCGCCTTCGACGCGATCCAGCTTGCCGATCGCCGTCTCGATCGTCTGGATGCAGGCGGCACAATGCACAGCCCGCACCGAGAGGTCGGTCTGGCGAAGATTTTCGCCAATCGAGCGGCTCGCCAGTCTGATTTCCTCGCCAGAAGGCAGGACCAGTGTGACCTTTTCCAGGTCCAATGCCATTTCGGCGCCTGGCGCGCAGCAGCTCATTGCAGCGCCCCGTGGGAAATCCTGATCCGGCGAACGTCGCGATAGGGTTCCGCAAGGCTCGCATCGGCGTCGATTTCGACGATCCAGACGCCATCCTTGGGCATGTGGTGCGCGGCGAATTTTTGGCCGGAGGCAGCGGCAAGAGTGACGGATTTGTCCTCGGCCTCGTAGGCGGGATGACGAAACAGCACCTTGACGCCATGCAAGGCAACCGGCTTGCCGCCAGCATCGGTGAGGCTGTAGCGGACCTCACCGCCTGCGATGGTCAGTTTGCCAGTCCAGCCGAGGGCTGCCTGAGCTCGCCCTTGCTCGGCCTTTTTGTTGAATTGCTGGCTCGCCACATAGGTGTTTTCGACGACAAGGCCGGTCCAGCTCGTGTTGGCGAGCGTCGCCATCGTCAGATTGACCGCTATGACCACGCCGAAGAAGCCAAGGATGGTGAACAGCATATGCCTGCCGGTGAATTCGCGGGATTGTCGCGAGGTGTCGCTCATCTGGCGCTCTCCGGTGCGTTGAAAGTGGCCGTGTATTCGTCCGAGTCGAACGTTGCCTTGTTTTCGACCCGGAACTTGAAGCTTTGCGCTGCACCCCGAACCTGATCTGCCGGCTGACGCACGAAAACCTTGAGCATCTTCAGCCGGTCGGGTTCGACCGGGATGGCGAAGGAGCGATCCGCCGGCAGGTCGATGCCGACAACGCTCATTTCGGCTCCATGCAGGCCCTGCAGCGTGACAATGATCGTTCTTGGTTCGGGGATCATGTTGAGCAGCTTGACGATGTAGCCGTTGCGGATCGAACCGTCGGACAGCGTCACGAACTGCGGGTTGCGATCGTGCAGGACATTCAATCCGAGCCGTTCGCGAGTCAGCAGCGAATAGAGCAGCGCGAGACCGACCGCCGACCAGGCGCCCATGTAGATGAAGGTGCGCGGTCGAAAGATCTTGCGGATATGGAAACGGGCCACCTTGTCGGAGAACAGGCCGTCAGCGCTCCTGACCAGTGACGGGTTGACTGAACCGGAGCCGCCCGGGGTCGCCAGCATCATGTTGGCGTTGTAGTCGGCCAGCGTCGCATAGGAAATCAGTTCGCGCTCCCTGCCGAGCTTGTCCATGATACCGTCACAGGTATCGATGCAGAGCGCGCAGGTGATGCATTCAAGCTGCTGGCCATCACGAATGTCGATCCCCATCGGGCACACCGCGACACAGGCATTGCAGTCGACGCAGTCGCCGACGGGCTGCCCGGCGGCAAGGACCCTCTTGGTGTGACGCGTGCGCGGTTCGCCGCGCCAGTCATTGTACGTGACGGTGAGCGAACTTTCGTCGAGCATGGCCGCCTGGATGCGCGGCCATGGGCACATATAGGTGCAGACCTGCTCGCGCATCAGCCCGCCGAACGTATAGGTCGTCGCTGTGAGCACAGCGACGGTGATGTAGGCGACAGGCGCTGCCGTGCCGGTGAAGAGTTCGACCAGCAAGATCGGCGCATCGGCGAAATAGAAGATCCAGGCGCCGCCGCTCGCCGCGCCTATGATCAGCCAAATGGCGTGTTTCGATATTCGCAGCACGAGTTTGCGCGCAGTCCAGGGCCCGGCATCGAGCTTCATGCGCGCGTTGCGGTCGCCCTCGATGGCTCGCTCGATGACCAGAAACAGATCGACCCACACGGTCTGCGGGCACGTATAGCCGCACCAGGCCCGGCCGACGGTGGATGTGATCAGGAAAAGACCGATACCGGCCATGACCAGCAGGCCGGCGACGTAGTAGAATTCCTGCGGCCATATCTCGATGAAGAAGAAATAGAAGCGGCGGTTGGCAAGATCGACCAGCACGGCCTGGTCAGGGGCAAATGGCCCGCGATCCCACCGCAGCCAGGGCGTCAGGTAGTAGATCCCCAGCGTGATTGCCATCACCGACCACTTTAAGCGGCGGAAACTGCCAGAGGCCCGGTTCGGGAAGATCTTCTTGCGTGCGGCATAGAGCGGCTGACGGGTCTTGGCGGAGTTGACCGCATCGGCTTCGAGCCGTTCTATTTGCGTGTTATCGAGCACGAGAAGCTCCAGTCACCAGCGACGATTTCGCCGGAAGCCCGACCCATCGGTTTCTGGATGATGCCGAGGCCCGGCTCGCGCCGGGCCTCGTCGCTTGGCGGTTGGGGGGAGGACGAGAATAGGCTTGCGTTCCTATTCTCCGCCGCCAAGCGAATGGACATAGACCGCGAGTTCCTTGACCTTGATCTCGCCGAGACGCCCGATCCAGGCCGGCATGACGCCATGCCTCGGGGCGCGGACCTGCGCGGCGATGGCTGTTTCGCCAGAC
Organism: Mesorhizobium sp. M1163; assembly: GCF_040318415.1. Classification (NCBI taxonomy): domain Bacteria; kingdom Pseudomonadati; phylum Pseudomonadota; class Alphaproteobacteria; order Hyphomicrobiales; family Phyllobacteriaceae; genus Mesorhizobium; species Mesorhizobium sp. M1163. Next base: position 10,567 of record NZ_JAMYMF010000066.1, read on the forward strand.
CCGTAAAGCCAGATCGCGTCGGTCAGGTCGGGTGCGCCGAGCTCCCTGTTGCCCTTTGCATTCTCACCATGACAGGCCGCACAATTCTCGGCGAAAACATTGGCGCCGAGTTCGATCAGGCTTGTGTCCTGAACAGGATCGGAGAGGCTTGCGACATAGGCGCCGACCTGCTTGATCTGATCCGTCGTGATGATGTCGCCAAAAGCAGGCATTTCCGACAGGCCCGTATCCGGGTCTGATGCGAAGCGGATGCCGTGCGCAATCGTTTGCTGGATCTGTTCGGCGTTGCCACCCCACAGCCAATCGTCGTCGTTTAGGTTGGGAAAACCCTTGGACCCTTGAGCGCCCGAGCCATGGCACTGCACGCAATTGACCTTGAACGCGGCGCCACCTGCGGCGACGGCGAATTCGCGTAGCCTATCGTCGGCAGTAATCTCGGAGACGGTCTTCGCCTGAATGGCAGCGACATATTTGCCCTTGACCACTTCGGCCGCCGCCAGTTCATTCTCGACGTCTTTGCGGCTCGAATACCCCAGCACACCCCTGGTCGCGGAAGTCAGCATCGGCCATGCCGGATAGACGACGGTGTAGCCGATCGCCCAGGCAATGGTGATGTAGAAGGTGATGACCCACCAGCGCGGAAGCGGGTTGTTGAGTTCCTTGATGCCGTCCCACTCATGGCCGGTCGTCGAGATGCCCGAAACCTCGTCGATATGCTCGCTGCCCATGATCAGTCGTCCTTGAGAGGAATGTGAGCGGCTCTCTCGGCTTGCCTGCGGCTGCCGGGACGAAGTGCAAATGCAACGCATCCGAGGAAGAAAAGCGCCATGGCAAGCAGGCCCCAGCTGTCGGCAAACTCCCGCATGAAATTGTAGGTCATCGCCATTCTCCTCAGCGGTAACCGGCGGCTTCGTCATAGGTCCTGAAATCGACCAGCGTGCCGAGCATCTGGAGATAGGCGACCAGCGCATCCATTTCGGTGACCTGCTGCGGATCGCCGTCGAAGTCCCCAACCTTGGCTTTCGGATAGCGTCTCTCCAGGCCCGATGTGTCGGCATTCGCATCGGCCTGCGCCATGAGATCGGCATTGGCATGAGCGATCATGTCGTCTGAATAGGGCACACCGACACGGCTGTTGGCGATCAGATGCGTCGAGAAATCCTTCACCTCGATCGGCGTGTCTTTCAGGAACGCATAGCTCGGCATGATTGATTCAGGCACCACCGAACGAGGATCCGTAAGGTGCTCGACATGCCATTGATTGGAATAGCGGTCGCCAACCCTGGCGAGGTCCGGTCCGGTGCGCTTCGATCCCCATTGGAAAGGATGATCGTACATCGACTCGGCCGCCAGACTGTAGTGACCATAGCGCTCGACCTCGTCGCGGAACGGTCTGATCATCTGGCTATGGCAGAGATAGCATCCCTCTCGCACATAGATGTTGCGCCCGACGAGCTCGAGCGGCGAATAGGGCCGCATGCCTTCCACCTTCTCGATGGTGTTGTCGAGATAGAAGAGCGGCGCGATCTCGACGATACCGCCGATTGTTACGACCAGCAGGGACCCGAGGAGAAGAAGTGTGGCGTTCTTCTCGATGACCGCGTGTCTGTCCATCAAGCCCATTTTCTGGCTCCTGATCGCACAGGCTGGAGGGCGGGGATGGAGCGCGGCATCGGATCCTCCTCGCGCTGGTAGCCGAGGATGGTCATGGCGATGTTCCAGGCCATGATGAGGGCGCCCGACAGATACATCGCGCCGCCGATGGCACGCATGATGTAGTAGGGATGCATGGCGGCGACGGTTTCGGCGAAGGAGTAGACCAGGAAGCCCTGCTCGTTGTATTCGCGCCACATCAGGCCCTGCATGACGCCGGAGACCCACATCACCGCGGCGTAAACGACGATCCCAAGCGTCGCCAGCCAGAAGTGCCAGTTGACGAGCCGCAGCGAATAAAGCCGGTCGCGGTTCCATAACTTCGGGACCATGAAATAAATCGCGCCGAACGAGATCATGCCAACCCATCCGAGCGCGCCCGAATGGACGTGACCGATGGTCCAGTCGGTGTAGTGCGAGAGCGAGTTGACGGCCTTGATTGACATCATCGGGCCTTCGAAAGTCGACATTCCGTAGAAGGCGATGGCCATGACCATCATACGGATGATCGGGTCGGTGCGCAGCTTGTCCCAGGCGCCCGAGAGCGTCATCACGCCGTTTATCATGCCGCCCCATGACGGCATCCACAGCATGATCGAGAACACCATGCCGAGCGTCTGGGCCCAGTCCGGCAGGGCGGTGTAGTGGAGGTGGTGCGGACCGGCCCAGATGTAGAGAAAGATCAAAGCCCAGAAGTGGATGATCGACAGCCGGTAGGAATAGACCGGTCGGTTGGCCTGCTTGGGCACGAAATAATACATCATCCCGAGGAAGCCGGCGGTGAGGAAGAAGCCGACGGCATTGTGGCCGTACCACCATTGCGTCAGGGCGTCCTGTACGCCGGAGAAGGCTGAATAGCTCTTGGAGCCCAGGAAGGAGACCGGCATCGACAGGTTGTTGATCACATGCAGCATCGCAATGGTCACGATGAAGGCAAGGTAGAACCAGTTGGCGACATAGATGTGCGGTTCCTTGCGCTTTAGAATCGTGCCGAGGAACAGGATGAGATAGGCGACCCAGACAATGGTCAGCCACAGGTCCACATACCATTCGGGCTCGGCGTATTCGCGGCTCTCGGTGATACCGAGCAGGTAGCCGGTTGCCGCCATGACGATGAACAACTGATAGCCCCAGAACACGAACCAGGCGAGATCGCCGCCGAACAGACGCGCGCGGCAGGTGCGCTGCACCACATAGAGAGACGTGCAGATCAGCGCGTTGCCGCCGAAAGCAAACACAACACCGGATGTGTGCAGCGGCCGCAGTCGGCCGAAATTGAACCAGGGCTGGATGTTGAGATCCGGGTAGGCGAGCTGCAGGGCGATGACCACGCCGACCAGCATGCCGACGACGCCCCAGAATACGGTGGCGATGGCGCCGTAGCGGATCGGCCCATCCATGTAAGCGGCGGGGTCGATCGGAACTGCCGGCTTGAACTCCGTGTTGCGCAATAGAATCGCAGTGAAGCCAGCCACGGCGAAGAACAAAACCCACATATGCCGCCGAAAAGGTTCATCTACGCCGAAGCCGGCAGCCACCAGTGCCGCAAACGCAAACAGGCTTAGAAGGACGATCTCTGTGCCGAATTTCATCGCAAGCCCCGATTTCCAATTCCGGCGGGCGCCAAACCGCAGTGCCTTATTGCGCAGCCGTGGCCTGCTCGCCCTGATCCATGTCAGAGCCGCACGATTTTGCTTCGAGCAGCATCGAGTTCGGTGCGATCAGACTGCGGCGATCGAATGTGGAAGCGCAGCATCGGCCGCCACGCTTATGGACAGGCCCGGCGTCCCCGGTCGGGTCGGGTATGGAGGCGATCGCGGGCGTGTGGGGAAGCGCGCCTTCTGTGACGCTGGAAAGTAGGCCGATGCCTTGCCGAACGTCGATCGTTTCAATGCCTTGGGACAGCCAGCGCCAGCGTTACGCTGCCTTCGTGACATTCATGGTTCGGGGAGACGGCGATTTTCCCCTGCGTATGAGGCGTATTGACTTCGGCCGAGTGCGATCCTGCCTGGAACAGCCGGTTGCACGTCGAGCACGTCGAGGATGGATGCTTCTCCGACGAGTTGGCCGAAACGCACCTGGCTCATGCGATCGGATGGAGAGCGGGCTGTCGCTATGCGACTTCTTCTAACGCCCAACGCGAGCATGCCCTGCCCCGAACGAAGTAAGTGACGTAGGCCATGCAGCTTCGGTGTCATTCAAACGGCGGTTGCGCCTCGGCCGCCGCAGCGCCGTTCCAGCCGGCTCATGCTGTCCACGGTGATACGGCGGTTGTTCTCGATCCGAATCACGCCGTCCATTCTCAGGCTGGTCAGCTGACGGCTCACGGTCTCGTTTGTAATTCCAAGGAAATCAGAGATGTCGGCACGCGTCATCGGCAGCTCGAAGCACGCCGACCTGGCCGCCGGGTCAACACTGGAACCGATGTTCCGGGCGATCATGAGGAGAAAGCTCGCCACCTTCTCCGGTGCGGTCTTGCGCCCCAGAGTCACCATCCATTCGCGTGCCTCGTCGAGTTCGTTCAGCGCCTGCTTGAACAGGCGATGCACAAATTCCGGTGATTCCTTCATCAACCGTTCGATGGCCGCTCTCGGAAACGAGCATAGCGAGACAGCTGTTGCCGCTTCCGCATTGATCGCGCTTCTCATCTTGAAGGGCCGTCCCAGAAAATCCGGCGCGAACTGGAGACCGACGATCTGCTGGCGGCCGTCCGAAAGGCTCTTCGTGAGCTTCACCACGCCTGAAAGCACGTTTGAATAACAGTCGACCGCCTCGGCGTCGCCGATCAGTTCGACCCCCGGCTCGATATTGTGCCGCGACGACGTCTTGGCGAGCTGAGCCAAATGGTCTGGTTCGAGCGCACCACAGACACCGCGGTGCCGTGCCTCGCAAGACAGGCAAAGAACGGGAATGCCGGAACTGTGAATGTCCTGCCGTAATGTCATTCGATCGCTCTACCGGTCCAGTGCGGGCAGGATAGCAATCGACGGTAGAAAAATCCTTGCGGCAGTTTGTCCGTGCTGAACGTTGATCGAAATCAGGGCTTAGGCTCATCCAAGCATCCACAGTTCCGGCGACGCAAACACGGTGGACCACGACATGCGACTGGAGCTAGCTGCCAGACTTGGCGAGAACGTCCCGCGCTATACCAGTTATCCGACAGCGCCGCATTTTCATACCGGCATTGATGCTGCAATTTGTCGTGGCTGGCTGCAGGCGCTCAACGATGGCGATGAGATCTCGCTCTATCTGCACATCCCGTATTGCGACAAGCTTTGCTGGTTCTGCGCTTGCCATACCAAGCAGACACGCCACTACGAACCAGTGACCACATATCTGCGCTCACTGCATGCCGAGATCGCAACCGTCTCCAGTCTTGTCGCAGGCAAGGGCCGCGTGCGTGCCGTCCATTTCGGCGGCGGTTCGCCAACGATGCTCAAACCGGAGGATCTGGTGGCGCTGGGAACCGTCCTGCGCAACAGCTTCACCTTTCTCCCCGGTGCAATGATCAGCGTTGAGATCGAACCCAACGATATGGACGATGCCCGCCTCGATGCACTTGCCGAAATCGGCATGACAAGGGCGAGCCTCGGCGTCCAGGATTTCGACCCGAAGGTGCAGAAAGCGATCAACCGCGAGCAGAGCTTTCTGCAGACCAAGACAGTTGTTGATGGCGTTCGTTCGCGCGGCGTCGAATCCGTCAATCTCGATCTGCTCTACGGCCTGCCGCATCAGACCAGGGAGAGCGTCGCCTCCACGGTTGCACAGGCCCTGACCCTGGAACCGGATCGGATCGCGCTTTTTGGCTACGCCCATGTGCCGTGGTTCAAGAAACATCAGACGATGATCGACAAGGCCTGGTTGCCGGGTCCGGCGGAGCGGTTTGCCCAATCGCAATTGGCAGCGCGGGCGATCATGGACCAGGGATACGAAGCAATCGGGCTCGATCATTTCGCCAAGCCGGGCGATGCGCTGGCGCTTGCGGCACGCGCCGGGACTTTGCACCGGAACTTCCAAGGCTACACCGAGGACTGCTACGAGACATTGATCGGCCTCGGCCCATCGTCCATCAGCCAGTTTCGCCAGGGCTATGCACAGAATATGCCTTCGACCGCCGAGTATGGACGCATGGTTGCTGATGGCGGGCTGGCCGCTGTTCGGGGTATCGCGCTTTCCGACGACGACCGTGTTCGCGGCTGGATCATCGAGCGATTGATGTGTGACTTCGCCTTCTCGGCGATTGAGCTGGTGGAGCGCTTTGGCGAAGCCGGCCAAAGACTTCTCCTCAAGGCGAGTTCCACGGCCCTCCAAGATCCTGCGCGGTTGCTTGAACTTGATGGTGACCGCTTCGTCGTGCCTGCGGAAAGCCGGCCCTTTGTCAGGAGCATCGCGGCAAAGTTCGACAAATATTTCGAAAGTGGAACGGCCAGGCACTCAGCGGCAGTCTGAGCACCGCAGAGGAACGGTCATGGTTCTCAGTCGATCGTGAACCGATTGCGCTACATTAGTTGTGTGCGTCAAGTTCTGCAAAAATGGCGTGGCAGTAGCTGTGACGTCGGCGTGTCCGCCGCGCAGCCCCCGTGTTTA